>JAIETJ010000027.1 GCA_019745275.1 Pseudomonadaceae bacterium
GTGTTCCGAGGGCTTGAACACTAGGGTATTGCCGGCAGCCAATGCCGGGGCAATCTTCCAGGCGGCCATCATCAGCGGGTAGTTCCAGGGCGCAATGGAGGCCACCACGCCGATCGGGTCGCGGCGCACCATACTGGTGTAACCCGGCAGGTATTCGCCGGCCAGCTGGCCTTGTTGGCAGCGCACTGCGCCGGCAAAGAAACGGAATACATCGACTGTGGCGCTCAGGTCATCTTGGCGCGCCAGATGTAGCGGTTTGCCGCAGTTCAGCGCTTCTAAGCGCGCCAGGGGTTCGGCGCGTTGCTCGATGGCATCGGCGATCGCCAGCAGTACGACCGAGCGTTGTGCTGGGGTGGTGCGCGACCAACTGTTAAATGCGCGGTGGGCGGCCAAGATGGCGGCTTCGACTTGCTCGATTGAAGCTTCACGGATCTGTGTGAGAATTTCGCCGCTGGCCGGATTGATGATGGCTTCGGGCATGCCGGCGCCGGCCAGTAACTCGCCGTCGATGAGCAGTGCGCAAGAGAAGGGCGTGTAGCTCGCAGCGCTAATCATCAGCCGTGCTCATTATTATCGGGCGGCTGGCGCTGGACGTGTTGCCTGCGCATCGCTCGCCCTTATTAGGGGTGAGCTGAGACTAGAACGCGCTAATGGTCCCTACAAATACTTAATACTGAAAGCTGCATTCGATTAAATAGATAGCTTGCGTCCGGTCGGCTGCTCGCGCGCCACGGTTAGAAACGGTGCGACCAATGCAGGGCGTGCCGCGCCGCGCCGCCAAGCCAAGCCGATGTCGAGGGTTTGGGTCAGATCAACCAGTGCGCGGGCCTCGATAATGTCGCCCTCCAATGACCAGGGTCGGTAGGTCATGTCGGCTTGAATCGACAGGCCTAGGCCGGCGGCGACCAAGCTGCGCACCGCCTCGGTGGAGCCGGTACGCAGGGTGATATTGGCCTGTAGGCCGGCTTGCGCCCAGATCCGCTGGCCATTGCGGTCCATCTCATCGACATTCAGTTGAATCAGCGGCTGGCTGGCCACGTCCGCTAGGCTGATGCTGTCGTGCTCCAGTAATGGATGCTGGGCCGGCAGCCAGAGACGTTGTGGTGAGTGGGTGAGGACTTCGGTTTGCAGGGCGTGGCGGTCTTCGAGATTGGATAATATCAGCACCCCGACATCAATCTCGCCGCTGATCAGCAGGTGCTCGATATACGGGCGCTCGTCTTCAATTACGCGGACTTGCACATTCGGGTAGGCGCGCTGAAAGCGGGTGATTAGATCGGCCAGGTAGTAACCGGCAACTAGGCTGGTCACGCCTATGGTCAGTTGTCCTGCGACTTGGTCGGTGCTCTGTTGGAGGCTGCGTTTGGCGTTCTCCACCGAGGCCAAAATCAAATGTGCTTGGCGTAAAAACTGATGGCCTTGGTGGGTCAGGCTCATGCCCTTGGCGTGGCGGTTAAACAGGCTTACGCCGATATCGGCTTCCAGCTGCTGGATCGCCAGGGTTAGGGTTGATTGCGAGATAAACACGGCTTGCGCAGCGGCGGAGATCGAGCCGGTTTCGGCGACGGCGATAAAGTGGCGAATCTGGCGCAGGGTCATCATGGCGGGTTACCGGTTACGCAGCCGAGTTTGTCGCGGCTTTATCGATAACGTTAAGTGTATATCGTGTTTTTAGATGGCTGGAGCAAAATGACCGCTTTAACCTGAACGGTGTTGCGGCTCTTAGTAGTTGTGGTCTTAGAGCAGGTTGGCGCTGCGCTGCATGCGGGTATTCAGTGCGACCCAGCGGCTTAGCAGGCTCACTGGTTGGGCGATTTTTTTGCTTGGAGTGCGGGGTAAGTAAATCCCGTCGGCGTTGAAGGCGTAAATCGCCAGCAGGTCTTGGCGTTGGCTGAGTGGCAAAATACGACCATTCAGGTTGTCGAGTATCAATGGTTGCGACTGCGGGCTTGGGTAGTAGGCCAGCACCATGTGGGCGGCTTTGCTGTTTAGGTCTTTTACATGCGTCAGTCGCAATTGTGTGCTGGGAATGCCCATTTTGATCAGGCTGAAATATTTAGCGATGGCAAAGTCTTCGCAGTCACCTTGGCCGCGTTTAACGGTTTCTAGTGGGGTGGCCCAGTACTCTTGTTGCCCCCAGGTTTGCTGGTCGCTGACATAGATAATCGAGTTATTGATCAATTGATTTACTGCACGCAATTTGCCAGCGGCGTCCAGGGTCGGGGCCGTGCTTAGCAGTTGTTGCCATGTGGTTAGCCGTGTTTGCGCAGAGGTGTCGGCTAATTGGCTGGCGCTTAGCAAGTCTGCATCAGCCAACGCAGGCGCGCTGAACAAGCAAAATATGCAGGCAAAGAAGCTACAACGCAGCGCGCAAGCGCTGCGTGAGAGGGCGGTTAGACGGGGCATGATCAGTACTGCTGGCGAGTTTTTGTGGCGTTACTCTACCTGCGTCAAAGAATGAACGCTAAAAAAACGGCGTGACTTTGATCATAATTTGAACAAGTTAATCGATGTATCCTTGGCGAGTGTTGCTGCATTGCTTGCTCTGAGCGTGCATCCGTCGTGTCAGTGTGAGGCGACTCGGGTATACTCGCGGGCTTTCAGAAAGTTTCGTTTGCGAGTGCAGAACACCATGGAAATTAACCCGATTTTGAATAGCATCAAGGACCTGTCCGAGCGTTCCCTGACTATTCGGGGGTATCTTTGACTACGATCACAAGCATGATCGGCTAGTTGAAGTTAACCGCGAGCTCGAAGACCCCAATGTTTGGAATAACGCCGAGTACGCGCAAAATCTAGGTCGCGAGCGCGCTTTGCTGGCGCAAATCGTCGAGACCCTCGATGAGATGTCGACCGGCCTAAGCGATGCCCGCGACCTGCTCGAGATGGCTGCCGAAGAAGAAGACCAAGCGGCCGTCGATGATGTGGCTGCCGAAATCGAGCGTCTGCGCGAAGCGCTGGAAAAGCTCGAATTCCGCCGCATGTTCAGTAACGAGATGGACCCCAATAACGCCTATCTGGATATCCAAGCCGGTTCCGGCGGCACCGAGGCCCAAGATTGGGCCAACATGCTGCTGCGCATGTACCTGCGTTGGGCCGATAAGCGTGGCTTTGAAGCGACCATCATGGAGCTGTCGGCCGGTGAAGTGGCGGGGATCAAGGGCGCGACCGTGCATATCAAAGGTGAATACGCCTTTGGCTGGTTGCGCACCGAGATTGGCGTGCACCGCTTGGTGCGCAAGAGCCCGTTCGACTCAGGCAACCGTCGGCATACCTCCTTCACTGCGGTGTTCGTCTCGCCAGAAATCGATGACAACATCGAAATCGACATCAATCCCTCGGATTTACGCATCGACACCTACCGCTCCTCGGGTGCCGGTGGTCAGCACGTAAACACCACCGATTCGGCGGTGCGGATTACTCACGTGCCGAGCAATACCGTGGTTTGCTGTCAGAACGAGCGCTCTCAGCACGCCAACAAAGACACCG
Source organism: Pseudomonadaceae bacterium (assembly GCA_019745275.1). Classification (GTDB taxonomy): domain Bacteria; phylum Pseudomonadota; class Gammaproteobacteria; order Pseudomonadales; family Pseudomonadaceae; genus Aquipseudomonas. Next base: position 3,490 of record JAIETJ010000027.1, read on the forward strand.
CCATGAAGATGCTGCGGGCGCGCTTGTACGAGCAGGAAGTACAAAAACGTAACGCCGCCTCACAGGCGCTGGAAGACACCAAGTCGGACATCGGCTGGGGCCATCAGATTCGCTCCTACGTGCTCGATCAGTCGCGGATCAAAGACCTGCGCACCAGCGTCGAGCGCAGCGATTGCGTCAACGTGCTCGACGGTGATCTCGACGAGTACCTGATAGCCAGCCTCAAGCAAGGTCTGTAATTGTTCTGTCGCGCACCTTCTATAGGGGGCGCGGCATTGAAACGCTGCAGGCATGAACCAATGAATAGCGTGACGGAAAAGACCCCATGAGCGACCAGCCACTTGACCCGCAACTCGATGCGCACGAACTGCAACACGAAGAAAACAAGCTAATTGCCCTGCGCAAAGAAAAGCTTGCGGCCATTCGTGAGCAGGGCAACGCCTTCCCGAATGATTTTCGGCGTGACAGCTACTGTGCGGACCTGCAGAAGCAGTATGTCGACAGTACTAAGGAAGAGCTGGCTGAGGCGGCTATCCCGGTCAAGGTAGCGGGTCGGCTGATGCTCAATCGTGGCTCCTTTATGGTGCTGCAAGACATGTCCGGGCGCATTCAGGTGTACGTCAACCGCAAGACCCTGTCGGCGGAAACGCTGGAAGCGGTCAAGCACTGGGACTTGGGCGATATCATCGCCGCCGAAGGCACCTTGGCCCGTTCCGGTAAGGGCGATCTGTATGTGGAAATGACCAGCGTGCGCTTGCTGACCAAGTCGCTGCGCCCGTTGCCCGACAAACACCATGGCCTGACCGATACCGAAACCCGCTATCGCCAGCGCTACGTTGACCTGATCGTTAACGAAGAGGTGCGCCAAACTTTCCGTGTGCGCTCACAAGTGATCGCGCATATTCGCCAGTTTTTGATGCAGCGCGATTTCCTCGAAGTGGAAACGCCGATGTTGCAAGCGATTCCCGGCGGCGCGGCGGCTACCCCGTTTGAGACCCATCACAATGCCTTGGATATGGACATGTACCTGCGCATCGCGCCGGAGCTGTACCTCAAGCGCTTAGTGGTTGGCGGCTTTGAGCGGGTGTTCGAGATCAACCGCAACTTCCGTAACGAAGGTGTGTCGACTCGGCATAACCCAGAATTCACCATGTTGGAGTTCTATCAGGCCTACGCCGATTACGAAGACAACATGGACCTGACCGAGGAGCTGTTCCGCGAGCTGGCGCAGTTGGTGCTTGGCAGCACCGACGTGCCCTACGGCGACAAGGTGTTTCACTTCGGTGAGCCGTTTGTGCGTCTGTCGGTATTCGACTCGATCCTCAAGTACAACCCTGAGCTGACCGCTGCCGACCTGCAAGACATCGACAAGGCTCGCGCGATTGCCAAAAAAGCCGGTGCTAAGGTGATTGGTTTTGAAGGCTTGGGCAAATTGCAGGTGATGATTTTCGAAGAGCTGGTCGAGCATAAGCTGGAGCAGCCGCACTTCATTACCCAGTACCCGTTTGAAGTTTCGCCGCTGGCCCGCCGCAATGATAACGATCCAAGCGTTACCGATCGTTTTGAGCTGTTTATCGGCGGTCGCGAAATCGCTAACGCCTACTCCGAGCTGAATGACGCCGAAGACCAGGCCGAGCGCTTCCATGCCCAGGTGGCCGACAAGGACGCCGGTGATGACGAGGCTATGCACTTCGATGCCGATTTCGTTCGCGCGCTGGAATACGGCATGCCACCAACCGCCGGTGAAGGCATCGGCATCGATCGCTTGGTCATGCTGCTGACCAATGCACCGTCGATTCGCGACGTGATTTTGTTCCCGCATATGCGTCACGAAGCGTAATAATCAGCCGCCTCCGGGCGGCTTTTTCTTGTGGCAACAATACCTCGTGCGCGGCTATTGTTTGGCCTGTGGCGGGGCATCCGCTGCAATGGATTATCTGCACTTAAAGGAATAAGCGTTTTGAGCCAAGACATCGACCAGCGCAAAGCCTCGCAAGTGGCCACTGGCGTCGCCGAGAGCGTGCAGTACCAAGGTCGCAAGACCTTGCGTGAGGGCAGTGAACAGCGCCGTCAGGCGATTCTTGACGCGGCGCTGCGCATTATTGTGCGTGACGGTGTGCGTGCGGTGCGCCATCGCGCGGTGGCGACGGAAGCGGCGGTACCGTTATCCGCCACCACCTATTACTTCAAAGACCTCAACGACCTGATCACCGACACCTTTGCCTTGTTTGTCGAGCGTAGCGCCGCGCATATGTCGGCGTTTTGGGCAGGGGTTGAGGCGCAGTTTCAGCAGTTGCTGGCTGGTCTAACCGATGATGATGAGTCGCGCCGGCAAATGATTGAGCAGTGCGTTGAAGTGGCGATTGCTTATGTGCGCACTCAACTGAGCGATAACCGTGACAACCTGCGCGCTGAACAGGCCTTTCGCTTGGAGGCGTTGCTCAATCCGGGCTTAGTCGCGCTGGCCGTGGCGCAACGTAAAATTCTCCTGCAGGGCGTTACCCGGTTCTTTCGTGTGCTCGGTTCAGCGCAGCCCGATGAGGACGCGCAAATGTTCACCGGGATTATTCTGCAGTTGGAGTATCAAGGCCTGCTCAATGGTTTGGATAATCTCAATGTGGATGAAATGCGCGCACTGTTGCGGCGTTATCTGCGTTTGGTCATGGGTTTGTAATCTAGCTAGGCTGTAATGGGCGGTTGAGTCTAATTGGCGTTTCTGTGGAGAGCTAAATGAAAGCCTTGTCGGTGTTGCTGTTGGCGTGTGCGTGCTTGCTGTTGAGTGGTTGCTTGGTGTTGTTTAAAGCTCCGATTACGACGCCAGTAGCGGCGCCAACCCAGTTGTTGGGCAGTTGGCAGCGCGATAACGAATGGGGCGAGCAGTTGCGCCTAGACATTAGCGTAACTGCTGACAACCGCTACACGGCGAAGATTCGCGTACTGGGTCAGGACGCCAAGCCTGAGGTGTATCCCTTTGTCGTGACCCGCGGTGGCGAGCGTTGGTACGCGTCGTTGAGTTTGCCCAAGCGCTTTGGCGATAACTATGCGATTGCCGGTTTTGAACTGACTAAACGCAATGAATTAGTGCTCTACAGCCTCGACCCCGAACGCTTTATCCAAGAGCTGAAAGCCGGCACGCTGCAAGGTCAGCTGGTTCAAACCCAGGGCAGCGACAGTGCCTTAATCAGCAGCCCGCTGGCGCAAGTGTTGGCTTATTTGAATGAACCAGCCAACGCCGACGTATTTGTTGAGATGGCGCGCTATCAGCGCATCGAGCAGTGAGGTTTAAATGACTAAGCGCAAACTGCCTGACGATTATCAAAAAACCATTCGCAGCCTGTCTGATCGGATCGTCGAGGCGCAAGCGCCGATCCGAGTACTGGATGCGATTAAATGGGATGACGGTGTGCGTACGGCCTTTCTTAAAGGCAAGGGTAAGCACATGCCGGCGGTGGACTTGGCCTATTACCAAGCTCGACCGTTGTCGTTTGACTCGGATGCGAAAAAGCTCGAATTTCAAAATATTGAGCGCGATATCACCCGTCATCTGGGCCAGTTCAATCCGGTCGGGCAGATCATGCGGCGCATGTGCAAAGAGTACCGGATGGTGGTGCGCATGCTTGAAGCGCGTGGCACCGCCGACTTCGGCTTGATCTCGCAAGAGCTGTACGGTGCGGCCTCGGATGCTTTTCATGCTGGCGATCCGACTTTGGCGGATCTGGGCTTGATGCTCTCGGACTACCTGAACAATATTGCCGGGCGCGGCGATCTCAAGGATGAGCCGAAAACCCTGACTGCCGAACAAGCCGTGGCCATGCTGCAGCAGCGCTTAAGCGGCGTGTTTGGCGATGGTGACGACACCGTTCGGGTGTTCGTTTCCGATGGCATCGTTGCGGATGCGGCGGCCGGCGCCGATTACATCAAGGTGCGCGCCGATGCCATGTTCAACGAGCGCGACGTGCGTGCGCTGGAAGTACACGAAGGGTTGGTGCATGTCGGCACCACCTTAAACGGTCTGAATCAGCCATTTTGCACCTTTCTGGCCAAGGGCCCGCCATCGTCCACGGTGACCCAAGAAGGTCTGGCGATTTTGATGGAGGTGATTGCCTTTGCCTCCTATCCAACCCGCTTGCGCAAGCTGACTAACCGTACTCGCGCCATCCATATGGCCGAGGAGGGTGCGGACTTCTTGCAGATTTTTGAGTTTTACCGCGAGCAAGGTTTCAGTATGGAAGACAGCTATGGCAATAGCAGTCGGGTGTTCCGTGGCTCGACCCCACAAGGCCTGCCGTTTACCAAGGATTTGTCGTATTTGAAGGGCTTTATCCTGATCTACAACTACATCCAGTTGGCCGTGCGCAAAGGCAAGTTAGAGCAAATCCCGCTGCTGTTTTGTGGCAAGACCACGCTGGAAGATATGCGCACCTTGCGTCAGTTGGTCGACGAAGGCTTGGTCGCACCACCTAAGTATCTGCCCCAGCAGTTTCGCGATTTGAATGCGCTGTCGGCGTGGATGTGTTTCTCCAACTTCCTCAATCACCTGAGTCTCGACCGCATAGAAGCCGACTACGCCAATATCCTCTAGGGGCTACTGCGCTCGGTCATACGGCGTTGCAAGCGGTCTGAAAAATGCTCATTTACGGGCGTAAACTGCGCTTTTTCAGAGCACTTGCGCCTTGTCTGACCTTCGCTCGTGACGCTCCTAGCATTGGGGCTGTATATGTTTTTATCGGATGGCCGTAACGCGGGCTATCACAGGTTTTGATTTATTTAAGGAGTGACACCCATGCACCACGGCAGCTGTCTTTGTCAGGGCGTGACCTTCATCGTGAGCGGTGCCTTGCCGCCGATTCAGGTCTGTTATTGCAGCCAATGCCGGCGCGCCCAGGGCGGGCCGGTGGCAACCAATATACCGGTGCAGGAAGCGCAGGTGACATGGTTGACGGGTCAGGAGCTGATGCAGCAGTTTGAGTCATCGCCGGGCAAGCAGCGGTGTTTCTGTAAGGTCTGCGGCTCACCATTGTTTAGCCAGCGCAACTCGTTGCCGGGAGTATTGCGTCTGCGCGCCGGCTTGCTGGCCGAGCCGGTAAAGGCTGCGGTGGCTGGGCATTTTTATCATGAGTCCAAGGCTGGCTGGTGGCCGGGATCAGACGATGCGCCTAAGTACCCAGAGGGCCCATGATGCGTCAGTTTGTGGTGTGCCTATTGGCACTGCTGTTAGCCGGTTGTGATTCCTGGTTGTTTTATCCCGAGCGCGAGCTGAGTTTGACCCCGCAGATAGCCGGGCTTGAGTTCACCGATGTGTTTATTACCGCCGCAGATGGCACGCGGCTACACGCTTGGTGGCTGCCGGTTAAACCGGGCGTTGCGGTGCAGGGCACGGTGCTGCACTTGCATGGCAATGGTGGCAATGTTGCCAGTCACTTGGGCGGCAGTTGGTGGTTGCCCGCTCAGGGTTATCAGGTGTTGCTGCTGGACTATCGCGGTTATGGCCGCTCCCAAGGTGAGCCCAGCTTGGCTGGCGCCTACCAAGATATTGACGCCAGCTTCGCGTGGCTGGCGCAAGCGCCGCAGGTGCAAAGCAAGCCTTTGATTGTGCTTGGGCAGAGTTTGGGCGGCGCCATGGGCGTGCATTATTTGGCTGAGCATCCGGCGCAACGGACGCAGCTCAAAGCGCTGGTGCTGGACGGAGTGCCGGCCAGTTATGCTGATATGGCGCAATACACCCTGGCCAACGTCTGGCTAACATGGCCGTTGCAGGTGCCGTTGGCGTGGTTGATGCCCGAGCGTGACAGTGCTATCTACGCCATGCCGCAGTTGGCGGGTTTGCCCATTTTGTTGTATCAAAGTATCGATGATGAGGTTGTGCCTCTTTCCAATGGCGTGCGCTTGTATCAAGCTGCGCGCCCGCCGCGGGTGCTGCAACTGACTCGCGGTGGCCATGTGCAAACGTTTGCCGAACCGTTTTGGCGCGAGGCGATGCTGCGCTATTTGGCCGATCCACAAGCGGTAACAGGTTTGCCGCGCTTAGCTGAAATACCCACTTCCGAAGATCAATGAGTTGAGAATCCGCAATGAGTGAACGTAACGCCGTCCCCCTAGTTCTTACCGCTATCGGCAGCATCTTGGCGAGCGTGATAGTGCTTTGGTCTTACGGTTATCTGCATATCGCCAAGCCTGAGGACTCGTTGTTGTTGTCTGAATTCACCATGCTCAAGACCACCCCAGGCGCGGATTATCGGCTCGGTTTAGAGGCCGCACCGCAGGTCGCGCAGTGTGTTGATGGGGTGCTGGTGTTGTTTGATACCGCGCAAAAAGGCCTCAGTGGCGTGCTGGTGGATAACAAAAAACGGGCCGTGCGCTGCATGGGCGAAGAAACCCCGCAAGCCCCGCAGCAGTAACGCATTCGGCCCGGCTAGTGCAGCGGGTTATCGTGTTGGCTGAGCAGGTCGTGCAGGTGCTTGCGCGACAAGGCCAAGAAGCGTGGCGTTGGGCCTATGTCTTCGTAGAGCGGGTCGCCTTGTTCATCGGTGGCTACCACTTGGCTGCCTTTGATGTACGGCAGCCCGGCTTCCAACTCCTCTAAGGCCGCGCCGATTAACTCGGCCAGCAGTTCTTCAGGCTGACGCTTAGGGTACATCTCGGCCAGCGCGGCAAGGCGCGCAGCAGCTTCAAGATCGAGTTGGATTTGATAGCGGTTGCGGGTCAAGCGGCCCTTGGCGGTTTTTTCCCAATGTCGCACCAGTTCACGAATCTTCATAAACACCTCGTCGCTTCGGTTGGCGTGCTGCTAAGCAGCGCTGTGAGTAATAGTTGCGCCGCTGTTGTCAGTCTAGCTGCAGGCTTGTAAGTGGCTAGTTTGACGTCGCAAGCCTGTAACAAGTTGGCGTGCGCACTACAGCTAACTCGGTCGCGCGGACACTGGCGCGTCAATCGTCGATATTGTTGGTGTGGCCGCTGCGCGGCTTCGCGGCTTTTTGTCGCAGGTGCGCCGACACCATCATCCATAAAAGGGTGGTTCGGGCGGTTTTGTGGGGTTATTCAGGCCGCGCTGGCCGCCCTTGTTAAGGGTGCGTGTGTGCGCACTAAAACCCTCCGCGCAGGCTCAAAGCCCAGCGTACAGGTGTGCTGGGGTTTGTTGCGGGCGGCTCGACAACAGCGACAAAAGGTCTTTACTGCTAGAGGCGCGAACGTCTGCGCAGGGCTCGACTAGCATGCTTGCTGGAACGGCTTAATCCGACTTTGGGTGGCTTGTGCGGCGTGGGTGCGCTGTGTATCTTGGTCACCCCTTGGCTGTTAGACATAGCCGGATTTAATTTAGAGATTGGCCCCATGAGGCGAATCCGTTTTTATATGTTTTTTTAGGAGCACATCGATGCGTGTGATTTTGTTGGGGGCTCCCGGTGCCGGTAAAGGTACACAGGCACGCTTCATCACGGAAAAATTTGGCATTCCTCAGATTTCTACTGGCGACATGCTGCGTGCAGCGGTTAAAGCAGGCAGCCCGCTGGGCTTGAAAGTTAAAGGCGTAATGGACAGTGGCGGTTTGGTTTCCGACGAGATCATTATCGACCTGATCAAAGAGCGCATCACCCAAGCGGATTGCGCTAAGGGTTTTCTCTTTGATGGCTTCCCGCGCACCATTCCGCAAGCTGATGCTTTGCAGGAAGCCGGTGTGAGTATCGATTGCGTGTTGGAAATTTCTGTAGCTGACGAGGAAATCGTCAGCCGCATCGCCGGTCGTCGTGTACATCCAGCTTCCGGGCGGGTTTATCACACCGAACACAATCCGCCGAAAGTGGCCGGGTTTGACGATGAAACCGGTGAAGAGCTGATTCAGCGTCCAGACGACAGCGAAGCAACCGTGCGTAAGCGCCTAGCCCTGTACCACGAGCAAACGCTGCCGTTGGTGGCCTTCTACGCCAACTTGGCCGCGGCTGGCGGTTCGCCAAAGTGCGCCAAAGTTGAAGGCGTGGGTTCGGTTGAGCAGATCACGGCTAAGGTGTTAGCTGCGCTCAGCTAATTAAGCGAGTGATTGTTCAACGGCCCGCTTGCGGGCCGTTGGCGTTTATACTGCGGCACTTTTTATTTGCGGGTACTTACCGATGACCACCTTGCTGGCCCTAGATACCGCAACCGAAGCCTGTTCAGTGGCCTTGTTGCATGACGGCCGTGTGCTGAGTCATTACGAGGTGATTCCGCGCATGCATGCGCAGCGCTTGTTGCCGATGATTAAAGACCTGTTGGCCGAAGCCGGCATCGCGCTGTCAGCCCTCGATGCGATTGCGTTTGGGCGTGGCCCGGGCGCCTTTACCGGGGTGCGCATCGCCATTGGCGTGGTGCAGGGCTTGGCCTTTGCGCTGGAACGTCCGGTGTTGCCAGTTTCGACCTTGGCGGTACTGGCGCAGCGAGCGTTGCGCGAGCAGGGCGCCACGCAGGTGGCGGCGGCCATCGATGCACGCATGGATGAGGTCTATTGGGGTTGCTACCGCGAGCAGCATGGCGAGATGCGTTTACAGGGTTTGGAGGCGGTTCTCGCGCCGGAGCAGGTTAGCTTGCCAGACGCCGCAAGCGCGGACTGGCTGGCCGCCGGCACGGGCTGGGGTAGTTACGGTACGCGGATGCCGGTTAAGCCACTGGCGTCGCCACAAGTGCTTTTACCGCACGCGCAAGACTTGCTGGCTTTAGCCGGTTTTGCCTGGGCGCGGGGCGAGGCGCTGCCGGCCGATCAGGCGCAACCGGTGTATTTGCGCGACCAAGTAGCCACGCCGAAAGTCAGCGCATAAGACCTTTGGTCAGCTGTGTGTGCGCTTAGGCCTTGGGCTAATTGCCAAGTGTCTAGGCCGCCGCTAGATTGAATAAACCTACCGTTAGGCGCGAGCCTATGAGCAATCCTTGATGCGTATCGACAGCCCTACATCGTTCATCGCGCTCGACCGCGGTGCGCGCGCGGGCGTTGCGGTTACCCCGCTGCGTGATGTGCCGCGCGATATTGAGCAGCGTCGTGAGCAGCCAGCATCACCGGCGAGTAGTCAGGGCTTTGAGGTGGCGCCGCAAGAGCGTCGGGTCCAAGCCAGTAATGCCAGCAGCGATAGCTTGCCAGCGCGCCAGCAAGAGCAACTGATCCCGCGTGGTTTAACCAATCGTGCCAATCAAGCCTTGGCCAGTTATGGCAGCACTGCAGCCTATGGTGTTCAGCCGGATGCGCAGGAAGTGCTGGGTTTGGATTTGTACGCCTGAGCCCTTCACGGTTGGCGGCCTCGCCGGATTAATGACTGGCCAACAGTAAGTCTGCCGCTTGGCCGCGGCGACCATCAGCAAATTTAAAATGGCCCATTTGCGCGATCTCGTCGTATGCGCCCAGTGCTTGCTGAACGTTTTGCGCGTGCAGGTCAATGCTGCTGACCCCGGCTGCACTCAGGCTTTGGCGTTGCTGCTGGCCATGCTGATCGAAGCGCAACAGGCTCAGGTGGGCAAACACTGAATCGCGGATATCAATTTGGCCGTCGCGGTTGTCATCGTACTTACTCAATTCGGCAAAGCCGTTGCTGGCGCCGTGCTGGTCGCCGAACAGTTCGCGGCCATTATCGATTCGACCATTTGCATTGCGGTCCATTGCCAGCAGGGCGTCATCCCCGCGGGGTGCACTGATGCGCTCTAGCTGGCCATCGCCGTCCAGATCAAAACTAATGCTGTCGCCCAGGCCGCGGGTGCTAAAGCCGTTACCGGCCAAATCGAGGGCGAGTGGATCGGTTTTTTTCGGTACAGGTTTTACGTTGAGTTGCAGATTCAGTTCGCGCTGCTGGATGACCTCAATAAAATCGCTGCCCAGCAATGCCACGTTCGCGGCAGCATTGACTGCCTCGTCCGTACTCGCCGACGGCAGGTTGCCCGGCAGGTTGTGCGTGCCGTTTACGTCGGCCTGTGCTGCGGTTATTTCGCGGGCCGCCGCTTGCGCATCGGGCAGCTCGCTGCCGGCCATTAGGGTACGGCGCAGAATTTGGTAGTTCAGCGATTGCGTGACTTCGGGCGGTAAGTGCTTGTCGGCCTCACTGCTTTGGGCGCCGAAGTGCTGGTGATTGGTCGCGTGAGTAATATTGAGCATGGGCAACTCGATACGGTGGTGAAAGCGCAGTTCTGGCAGAATGCTGCCCTTAGGGTCTGTTCCCGTTTCATTCGCGGCCGCGCCGGAGACTGTTTTTGCGCGAGGCAAGGCACGAGGAGCGCGATTTGGTTGTTCCAAATGAGCGACGAGAATCGTCGCCTCACGCAAAAACAGGCCCGGCCCTTCGGGTTGTGCGGGAAATGACCCCCGCTGTTGTTGCAGGACTTGGCAAGGGAATAACCATTACCTGCGTCCTGCGCCTAACCGGGGCCATTTCTCGCGGCAACGCGGCTCGCGATGAAGCGGCAACAGACCCTAACGAGTTATCGACCGATTTTCGGTTCGCCTGAGTATTTTTTGAGCATTAATGTTGATGAGCGACGAGCGGCCTAGTAACAAAATTACCTTTGAGGCGCTTGAGCCGGCTTATTTGCCGGCACTGGCGGTTTGGGCGACACGGCTGGGCTTGGCGGTTGAGTCGGACGCGGACTTCGCCCTGCAGTTGGGCGCGGCGGGTTTGCAGTTTGTCGAGCTTGGTCCGCAGGCGGCGGGCGCGGTGCGGGTGGATTTTGTCGAGGGGGCGGTGGCGCATCGGCGCTTGTTTGGCGGCGGCACTGGGCAAATGATCGCTAAGGCCGTGGGTGTGCAACCGGGCGTGCGCCCGCAGGTGCTGGATGCTACCGCAGGGCTGGGGCGCGATGCCTTTGTATTGGCCAGTTTGGGCTGCAATATGACCCTGATCGAGCGTCAACCGCTGATTGCGGCGCTGCTTGATGATGGCTTGGCGCGGGCCAAAACTGATCGCGAGGTCGGCCCGATAGTCGCGCAGATGCGCTTACTGCACGGCAATGCCATCGAGTTAATGGCCAGTTGGACAGAGGAGCCGCCGCAGGTGATTTACCTTGATCCGATGTTCCCGCAGCGCGATAAAACCGCCCTGGTGAAAAAAGAGATGCGCCTGTTCAAGCCTTTGGTGGGGGCTGATCAAGATGCTCCGGCCTTGCTCGCCGCCGCGTTGGCGCTGGCCAGTCATCGAGTGGTGGTTAAGCGCCCGCGCAAAGCTCCGAGCATCGAGGGGCCAAAGCCCAGCTATGTGCTGGAAGGTAAGTCCAGCCGCTACGACATCTACCCGAAAAAAGCCCTAAGGCCGGCGGTGTAAAAGTGATGGTTTTTCAGCTAGGGGCGATAGGCGCGTACAAATAGCGCCACGGCATCGCGGATATGGTTATCGATTTCGCTGTCGCTTTGTGGCTTGGCGCAGCCGATCAGCAGAAGAAAATTGCAGCCACCTTTGACCAAACTGAAGAACTGATCGGCCGCCGCTAAGGGATTGGCGATGTTGAGCAGACCGCTGGCGTCGGCCTTGATCAGCAATTGCTGCATTTCGTCGATTAGGCGCTGAGGGCCGGCGTCGAAGAACATTTGCGAGAGCTTGCCGTCTTGTGCGCCGCGACTAATCAGTACACGGTGCAGCTCAATCGACTCGGCACTGTTGATCAACTGATGGAAACTACGGCCAATGTTCAGAAGTACGGGCTCAATCGGCACGCCTTCGGCCAACTCAAACAGTAGCTCTGGCACCTGCTGCTGGCACTTGGACTTAACTGCAAAGGAGAACAGCGTCTCTTTATCGGTGAAATGGCTATATACCGTTAGCTTAGAGACGCCAGCTTCGGCGGCGATTGCATCCATACTGCTGCCGTCATAACCGTTACGCATAAATAACCGTTGCGCGGCCTCAAGGATGGCGGCGCGCTTGGCCGGGTCTTTCGGGCGACCGGGGCCGTTGGGCGTTAACAGTTTGTTTAACATTTATGTTTTTTAATACTGGACTGATGAGTTTCGTATTTTTACTATACTCGCCAGTACAAAAATTCCAAGCGTTCTTTGCGAAAGGGATCCTCCATGTTGCGTTCTGCCTTATCTGTTGTTTTACCGCTAAGCCTGCTGGGCTTGTTGACAGCCTGCGGTAACCCCGAAGCGGTACTGCCACAGGCGCGCCCGGCACTGGTGGTGCATCCAGAGTTGGCCGGGGTGCTGATGGATACCTATCCCGGAGAGGTGCGTGCGCGGCTGGAGTCTGAGTTGGCCTTTCGCATCGGCGGCAAGGTGCTCAAACGCTTGGTCGATGTGGGGGAGCGGGTCAAAGCAGGGCAGGCCTTGGCCGAACTGGACCCGCAAGATGTGCGCTTGCAGCTAGAGGCGGCACGCGCGCAAGTTAGCGCCGCTGAGGCTAATTTACAGTTGGTGCGCTCGGAGCGTGACCGCTACAAGACCTTAATGGAGCGCCAGCTAGTTAGCCGTTCGCAATATGACAACGCGGAAAACCTGTATCGCTCCGGTTCGGCACGCTTGCAGCAAATTAAGGCTGAATACAACGTGGCCAATAACCAAGCGGGCTATGCGGTGTTGCGCGCCAGCCAAAACGGGGTGATCTCCAAGCGCTTACTTGAAGTTGGCCATGTGGTTGCGCCGGGGCAGACGGTGTTTACCTTGGCCGCCGATGGTGAGCGCGAGGTATTAATTAGTTTGCCCGAGCAGAGTTTTGAGCGAGTCAAAGTCGGGCAAGAGGTTGAGGTTGAGTTGTGGTCGCAGGGTAGTCAGCGTTTTCCTGGGCGCATTCGTGAGTTAGCGCCAGCGGCGGATGCACAGTCACGCACCTTTGCTGCGCGCGTGGCCTTCACCGAAGGCAAGGTACCGGCCGACTTAGGTCAGAGCGCGCGGGTGTTTATCCGCGTGGCCGGTGAGGTGCCATTGGCGGTGCCGTTGTCGGCGCTTACGGCGGAAAAAAATCAGCCCTATGTGTGGGTGGTTGATCGTGCGACGGCCAAGCTAAAGCGCACGCCGGTGGTGGTTGGCGCCTACACCGAGAACACAGTACCGGTGTTGTCGGGCCTTAAAGCCGATGATTGGGTGGTGGCCGCCGGTGTCCAAGTGTTGCGTGAAGGGCAGGCGGTTCGCCCGGTTGATCGTGATAATCGTGCGGTTGACTTAGCAGCGCAGGAGTAACGGGTAATGAGCTTTAACCTTTCTGCTTGGGCGCTGAATAATCGTCAAATCGTTCGTTATTTTATGTTGTTGCTGGCGTTGGTCGGGGCGTTTTCCTATACCAAGTTGGGCCAGAGCGAAGATCCGCCCTTTACTTTCCGGGCCATGGTGGTGAATACCAAGTGGCCGGGTGCCACTGCCGAGGAAGTCTCCACTCAGGTCACCGAACGCATCGAAAAGAAGCTGATGGAGACTGGCGACTTTGACAAGATCATCTCTTACTCGCGCCCCGGTGAGTCTCAGGTAACCTTCGTTGCCCGTGAAACCATGCGCTCCACCGACATGGAAAACCTCTGGTATCAGATCCGCAAGAAGGTCAGCGATATCCGATACACCTTACCGCAAGGCATACAGGGGCCGTTTTTCAATGATGAATTTGGCACCACTTTCGGCAATATCTACGCGCTAACCGGACAGGGTTTCGACTACGCGGTGCTCAAGGACTACGCCGATCGGGTGCAGTTGCAATTACAGCGGGTCAAAGACGTCGGCAAAGTTGACTTGATCGGCCTGCAAGATGAAAAAATTTGGATCGAGTTGTCGAACGCCAAACTAGCCACCTTGGGTGTGCCGCTGGCGGCCGTGCAGCAGGCATTGGACAAGCAAAATAGCGTTTCCGCTGCCGGTTTCTTTGAAACCCCGACTAGCCGGGTACGCTTGCGTGTTTCAGGTAATTTTTCCAGTGTCGATGAAGTGCGCGATTTTCCGATTCGGGTCGGCGATCGAACCTTTCGGGTTGGTGATGTCGGCACGGTAAAGCGTGGTTTCAATGACCCGGCCGCCCCGCGCATGCGCTTTATGGGTGAGGACGCTTTAGGCATTGCCGTGTCGATGAAGAGCGGTGGCGATATCTTGGTGTTAGGCGAGGCTTTGGAGAAAGAGTTTGCCCGCCTACAAGAAACCCTGCCGGCCGGCATGCAGTTAAGTAAGGTCTCTGACCAACCCGCGGCGGTTAAAACCGGGGTCGGTGAGTTTGTTCGGGTGCTGGCTGAGGCCATTGTGATTGTATTGCTGGTGAGTTTTTTCTCGCTCGGCGTACGCACCGGTTTGGTGGTGGCCTTGTCGATCCCGCTGGTGTTGGCGATGACCTTTGCCAGCATGTATTTCCTCGGTATTGGTTTACATAAAATATCCCTCGGTGCCTTGGTATTGGCCCTCGGTTTGTTAGTTGATGACGCGATTATCGCCGTAGAAATGATGGCGATTAAAATGGAACAAGGTTTCGATCGCTTTACTGCCGCCAGTTATGCCTGGACCAGTACCGCCTTCCCGATGCTGACCGGCACCTTGATCACCGCCGCCGGTTTCTTACCGATTGCCACGGCTAACTCCAGTACTGGCGAATACACCCGCTCAATTTTCCAAGTGGTAACCATTGCCTTGTTGGCTTCGTGGATTGCCGCCGTGGTGTTTGTGCCTTATTTGGGCGAGCGTTTACTGCCCGATTTGGCCAAGCTGCATGCGGCCAAGCACGGTGGCAGCAACCAAGGTTTTGATCCTTACGCCACGCCGTTTTATCAGCGGGTGCGCAATATGGTCGACTGGTGCGTACGTCGCCGGCGCTTGGTGATCATGCTGACGCTGGGTTTATTTATCGCTTCGATTGGCTTGTTTCGTTTCGTTCCGCAGCAGTTTTTCCCAGCTTCTGGCCGCTATGAAATTTTGGTCGACTTCAAACTGGAAGAGGGTGCATCGCTGACCGCGACCAATGAGCAGGTTAAGCGCCTAGAGAACATGCTTAAAGAGCACGATGACATTGTTAACTATGTGGTGTATGTCGGCGCTGGTTCACCACGCTTCTTCTTGCCATTGAACCAAGAGTTACCAACGGCCAGCTTCGCTCAGTTTGTTCTGTTGACTAAGTCGGTGAAGGACCGCGAAGCCCTGCGCGGCTGGTTGATCACCACCCTTAACGAGCAGTTTCCAACCTTGCGCACTCGGGTTTCACGCTTGGAAAACGGCCCGCCAGTGGGTTATCCAATTCAATACCGGGTATCCGGCGAGCACATTGAAGTGGTGCGCAAGCTAGCCCGTGAGGTAGCGAACAAGGTTCGCGAAAATCCGCATGTGGTTAACGTGCACCTCGACTGGGAGGAGCCAAGTAAGGTTATTCGCCTGCAGGTCGACCAGGATCGTGCCCGAGCGTTGGGGGTTAATACCGCCGATCTATCGCTGTTCTTGCAGGGTGCATTGTCGGGTTCCAGTGTTAGTCAGTACCGCGAAGGCAATGAACTGATTGAAATTCTGCAGCGTGGTAGCGCAGCCGATCGCCAGCAATTGTCTCAGTTGCCAAGCTTGTCGATTCCCACCGACAGTGGCAAAAACGTTGCGCTGTCGCAGGTGGCTACCCTTGAATACGGCTTTGAGGAAGGGGTGATCTGGCACCGTAACCGTCAACCGACGGTAACCGTGCGCGCCGATATTTATGACCAGGAGCAACCGGCTACGCTGGTTAAACAGATCAGCCCAACCTTGCGCGAGCTAACCGCTCAATTACCGCAGGGTTATGAGATCAATGTTGGCGGCACGGTTGAAGATTCGGCGAAAGGCCAAGGCTCGGTTAACGCAGGGGTTCCGCTGTTTATTCTGGTGGTACTGACCCTGCTGATGCTGCAGTTGAAGAGCTTCTCGCTCTCGGCCATGGTATTTCTTACCGCGCCCTTGGGCTTGATTGGGGTGTGCTTGTTCTTGCTGGTGTTCCGTCAGCCGTTTGGTTTTGTCGCCATGCTTGGCACCATCGCACTGGCGGGCATGATCATGCGCAACTCGGTAATTCTGGTCGATCAAATTGAGCAAGACATTGCCGCTGGGATTAATCAGTGGGATGCGATTGTCGGTGCGACTGTGCGGCGCTTTCGGCCGATAGTGCTGACTGCACTGGCCTCGGTGTTGGCGATGATTCCGCTGTCACGCAGCGTATTCTTCGGTCCTATGGCTGTGGCGATCATGGGCGGCTTGGTGGTGGCGACTGCCTTGACGTTACTGTTCTTGCCGGCACTCTACGCCGCGTGGTTCCGGGTTAAACCGGCAGCCAAGGCGTAGATAAGGGCTCATAAGGCGGCTCGCGTAGCGACGCCGCCATTGCTGGCCACTGTGTTAACCGCGTTCACAAAAAAGCCCGCATCCTTGGATGCGGGCTTTTTTGTTTCAGCGCGCTACCTGTGTGGTAGCGGCCAAGGGCTTAAGCGGCGAAGTTTTTCGCTACGAAGTCCCAGTTAACCAGGTTCCAGAACGCTTCTACATACTTAGGACGTACGTTGCGGTAGTCGATGTAGTAAGCGTGTTCCCACACGTCGCAGGTCAGCAGCGGGGTGTCGCCGTTGGTCAGTGGGCAGCCAGCGCCGATGGTGCTAGCCAGAGCCAGAGAACCGTCAGCCTTCTTAACCAGCCAGCCCCAGCCTGAGCCGAAGGTGCCGATCGAAGTTTTGCTGAACTCTTCTTTGAACTTGTCGAACGAACCGAAGGCAGCGTCGATTGCGGCAGCCAGTTCGCCGGTCGGTTGGCCGCCGGCGTTAGGTGCTAGGCAGTTCCAGTAGAAGGTGTGGTTCCAGATTTGCGCGGCGTTGTTGAAGATGCCACCGGCAGAAGTCTTGATGATTTCTTCTAGGGTTTTGCCTTCGAACTCAGTGCCCGGCACTAGGTTGTTCAGGTTCACCACGTAAGTGTTGTGGTGCTTGCCGTGGTGAAACTCCAGGGTCTCGGCGGACAGGTGCGGCTCGAGGGCATTTTTCTCGTAGGGCAGCGGCGGCAATTCGAAAGCCATGGTTTATCTCCGTTGATTATTAGGTCAGGCATCAGGTCTGTGTGTGCGCTTGCAGCGCGCAACCGGTTCACGGGCCGGCCGGCGACGCCAAGCTTATGGCTCAGGGCGCCGCGAACGGGCGATGATAGCACTCGAACCGACGCCTAACCACGCAACAACTGTGTGGACAAGGCTGGCCAGAGCCTTGTCCGAGCCTTCAGTGAGGCTCAGGTGGCGAGAATTAACTGACTGGCCACGCCGAACATCATGCTCGCCACGGCTAAATCAATCACGCGCCAAGTGGTGGGGCGGGCTAACCAAGGCGCTAACCATGCAGCGCCCAGCGCCAGGGTGAAGAACCACAGCAGCGAGGCGCTGGCGGCGCCCAACGCATAGGCGCCGGGGGCGGCTTGTTGGGCGCCGAGCGAACCAATCAGCACTACCGTATCCAGATACACGTGCGGATTGAGCAGCGTCACCGCCAAGGCGCTAAGCAACACCGCGCGACGTGAACGCGGCCCGCTTTCTGTGGCTTGGCTCAGGGATTGCGGGCGCAGGGCGCGCAACAGCGCTTGGCTGCCATACACCAGCAAGAACGCCGCGCCGCCCCAGCGGGCGATACCGAGCAACAGCGGGCTTTGCGCCAATAGAGTGGCTAAACCAAACACCCCAAAAGTCACCAGCAGCGCATCGCAGAGTACGCAGAGGGCAGCGACACTCAGGTGGTGCTCGCGGCGTAGGCTTTGCGCCAGCACGAAGGCGTTTTGTGCGCCGATGGCCATGATCAGCCCGATGGCCACCAAGATTCCGTTGAAATAACTCTGCCACATACCCTTAGCTCCCGCGTGAAAGTCGGCGGCGGCGTTGCTCGCCGCAAGCTGAATACTAGGCAGCTTGCGCGGCCAGGGCGTATAAGAGAAACCAATCATGCTGATCACTCATTAGAGAAATTAATAATGTTCGATTACAAGCTGCTCGGCGCCTTGGCGGCAGTCATAGAGCAGGCTGGATTTGAGCGTGCCGCGCAGTTATTGGGTTTGTCGCAATCGGCTGTTTCTCAGCGCATCAAGTTACTTGAGGCGCGAGTCGGCCAGCCGGTGCTGGTGCGCGGCACACCACCGACGCCGACGGAGATCGGTCGGCGTCTGCTCAATCATGTGCAACAAGTACGTTTGCTGGAGGGTGATCTGCACAGTCAGGTGCCGGCGCTGGATGAGGGCGGTTATGTGCAACGGTTGCGCATCGCCTTAAATGCCGACAGTTTGGCGACTTGGTGGGCGGCGGCGGTGGGGCCGTTTTGCGCCAGTCAGCAGGTGTTGCTGGAATTGCTGGTGGAAGATCAGGAAGTCGGTCTTAAACGTATGCGCGCCGGTGATGTGGCGGCGTGCGTGTGCGCCGCCGAAAAGCCGGTGGCGGGCGCGCGCAGCCAGTTATTGGGCGCCATGCGTTACCGCGCGCTGGCCAGTCCGAGCTTTATTGCCCGGCACTTTGCCACTGGGGTGACGGCAGCAGGGCTGGCCCGGGTGCCGGCAATTGTGTTCGGCCCGGACGATCAGTTGCAGCATCGCTATTTGCACAGCTTGGGTGTGGAGGGTGGTTTTATTCATCACCTGTGCCCCTCGTCTGAGGGTTTTGTGCAACTCACCGCCGGCGGCTTGGGTTGGGGTTTGGTGCCGGAGTTGCAAGTACAAAGCCAGTTGGCCAGCGGTCAGTTAGTCGAGCTGCTGCCGGGGCGGGCCTTGGATGTGCCGCTGTACTGGCACCACTGGCGCAACGGTGGCGAGCTATTGAACCAGCTGACCGCGCATTTGCAGCGCGCCAGTGGCGATTGGTTGGTGCCGCTGGGGTAGGTGACGGCGCAACTAACTGCGTTGCGGGTTTATACGCCTAAGCCCGGGATACAACGCTAGCGCATCATTAACGGGTGCAGAGCCACCTTTACAGCTGGAAGCGTTGCACCAGTGCTTGCTGGCTGTTGGCAACTTCTTGTAAATGTTCGCCACTGCTGCGGGTGTGTGCGGCGGTTTGTCGGTTGTCGCGGGTCATATCATGCAGGCGATGCATGTGCTGATTAACCTCCTGAGTTACCCCTGCTTGCTCGTCGGCGGCGCTGGCGATTTGCAAAGCGTAGGCCTGCACGTTTTGTAGCGAGTCGTCGAGTTGGCTGAGTGAGCCGAGCACCACTTGGGTTTCGTGCTCCAGTGCGTGGGCTTGTTCGGCCGAGGCTTGCATGGTTTTCAGCGCTTCACTGGATGAGCCTTGCAGCGCATTGGTGATGCTGACGATCTCTTCGGTGGCGCTGCTGGTGCGCTGGGCAAGGTTACGCACCTCGTCGGCCACCACGGCAAAGCCACGGCCTTGTTCGCCAGCACGGGCGGCCTCGATAGCGGCGTTAAGGGCGAGTAAGTTGGTTTGCTCGGCGATGCCGCGAATAACCGCCAGCACCGAGCCAATTTGCAGGGCGTCTTTGGCTAGGGTGTCGACCACGTTGCCGGCCTTGCCAATGTCGTGCAGCAGGCGACCTTGCTGGCCGATCATCTGTTTAAGGGTGGTCTGCATCGAGCCAAAAGCGCTGCGTGCCGCCTCGCTGCTATGCGCGCTGTCCGTGGCGTTGCGGGCAATTTCCTGCACGGTGCAGGCCATTTGCTCGACGGCGCTGACCACCATTTCCAGTGCTTCTTGTTGCAGGTCGAGGCGCTCGCTGGTTTGTCCGGCGGCCTGTAAAATCGTGTCGCTGGCGTGGTCGATGGCTTGGCTAGAGTGGCGCAGTCGCTCGATCACTTCGCGCCAGGCTTGGGCCATCTCATGCAACGCCTGCATCAGACCAAACTGTTGGTCGCTCACGCTGGGCAAATTTAGCTCGCCGGCGGCTAAGCGGCGGGCCAGCGCGGTCATGTTGCTTGGCTCGCCGCCCAGTGGGCGCATCACGCTACGGCTGACCAGCCAGGTGGCGATGATTACCGCGGCTACCGTCAACAGCCCTAACAACAGCATTTGCCACATTAACTGCCTAACCGGAGCAAAGGCGTGTTGTTGATCCATCTCGGCCACCATGGCCCACTGGTTGCCATCAAACTCCACCGGCAAAAATACTTTGAGCGCCAGTTGGCCATCGAGGCCGGGTTCACTGATCCGGCCCTGTTGTCCGGCTAGGGCGGCGGCGATGGCGTTGCCCGGTAAGGCTGCTGGCTGTTGTTGATTGCGGCTTACTTGCAACTGGGGAACCCGAACTGAATCGGAGCGCAGCAGCCGGTCACTACCAACCAGATAGGTTTCACCTTGTTCGCCCAAGCCTTGGCGGGTTTGCATTACGGTGTTGAGAGGGGCGATTGGCAGTTCCAGAACCAGGGTCATGATTAGCTCATCATCGGCCATGATCGGCGCCGCCAGGTATTGCGTGGGTTCTTGGCTGAGGTCGTTGTAGCGCAGGTCACTGATCATCATTTTGCCCTGCGCACGGCTTTGCTCAACCAGTTGCGCTAAGGGCGTGTCGCGCAGGGCCGGGCTAGTCAGTTTTTGTTGATAGTCACTGCCGCGCTGCAAGCTAAACATCACCGTATCATCGGGCAGCACCAGCTTTAAGTCGCGATAGCCGAAGGTGCTAATGAAATTGGCAAAAATTGGCCGGTCATAGTTGGCACTGCTCAGTAAGGCGTTGGTGTCCAGGCCTTGGTAGGTATTGCTGAGGTTGCTGGCCAGGGTGTTGATTTGGTTGCGTCGTTGTTGCCAGTTATCCAGCAGTTGTTGCTGCTTAATGTTGGCCACCGCCTCCAGTGCATTTAAGGTTTGCTCGCGCAGGGCCGTGCCGGCTTGTTGGTAGACCATAAAAGCCATGCCTAGCACCGGAATTAAGCCAATTAACAGATAGCTTAGGGCTAGTTTTAGGCGCAGCGGCATGGGGTTAACTCCGGGTTGAATGGTTACACTTTTGTGCTATGTAAAATATCCTGCAATATTCGTGCAAATTATTAAACGGTACGATTTGTTTGTTGCGATGCCATTCAGGGGGCTGGTTTGTCTTGTGCGGCCAGCGCAGGGCAGAGTAGAGGCTGCTAGAGTGCGCAGATGCTTATGCAGGTTGGCGAATAGAGGGCGGTAATGAAAATTTTAGTCACCGGAGCCAGCGGTTTTATTGGCGGACGCTTTGCCCGCTTTGCCTTGGAGCAGGGCTTGAATGTGCGCATCAGTGCGCGCCGGGCCGAAGCTGTGGCGGGTTTAGTGGCTCGAGGGGCTGAGTTTATTCAGGGCGATTTGGCCGATCCTGCCCTGGTGCAGCGGCTGTGTCAGGGAGTTGATGCGGTGGTGCATTGCGCTGGTGCGGTGGGCGTATGGGGCAGTTATCAATCGTTCTACCAAGCTAATGTGACGGTCACTGAGAATATCGTCGAAGCTTGCTTGCAGCAGCGGGTGCGGCGCTTGCTGCATTTGTCCTCGCCGTCGATTTATTTTGATGGGCGGGCGCATGTAGGCATTACAGAGGAGCAGCTGCCCAAGCGTTTCTCTGATCACTATGGTGCGACCAAGTATTTGGCCGAGCAAAAGGTGTTTGCCGCGACCGAGTTTGGTTTGCAAGTGTTGGCGTTTCGGCCGCGTTTTGTTACCGGCGCCGGCGACACCAGTATCTTCCCGCGCCTGATCAATTTGCAGGGTAAGGGCCGCTTATCGATCATTGGCGATGGCCTGAACAAGGTCGACTTCACCAGTATGCAAAACCTCAATGACGCCTTGTTTAGCGGCTTACTGGCTGGCGAATCGGCGTTGGGCAAAGTCTACAACGTCAGTAACGGTGCGCCGGTGCCGCTCTGGGATGTGGTCAATTATGTGCTGCGCCAGCTCGATTTACCGCCAGTCACGCGTCATCTGCCGTATGCCGTGGCCTATGCCGCCGCCACCTTGAACGAGACCGTCTGCAAATTACTGCCCGGACGTCCGGAACCGAGTTTGTTCCGCCTCGGTGTGGCGGTGATGGCCAAGGACTTCTCCCTGGACATCAATCGTGCACGGCAGTATCTGGACTACGACCCGCAGGTGAGTGTCTGGACCGCGCTCGATGAGTTTTGCCAAGACTGGCAAGCAAGGCCGCATTAATCCCGCGCCGGACTGCGTGCGTTAGCCGCGCAGTGGGCCGGAGTAACGGCTGTACTTGGCGATCAGTTGCGCCTCGCTAAGCGGCGGCGGAGGCAGTTGGATGCCCGTCAGTTCGCTTAGCTCAGAGCCTAACTCGCGGGTCGCCTCGACAGACGACTCAAGGCATGCCAGCAACATGGCATTGATGGCGTCGGGTTGGCTGAGGCGAATGTTCGCGGCCAGCTCGTCCCGCAAGCGGCGTCGCAGTGTTTGCATGCAATCGATAACAGCTTTATTCAGTTCCATGGTCGCTCCCTTCGGCATTGAAGTGTGCTGCGTTCGCTCGGCGTTGAGCGTGGCGCGGGTGACGCTGTATGCAGGCGGTAACCGCTCTAGTGCGGGTCTTTAGCCATAAGCATGATTGCAAACGACGTACCAACTGGGCGGCAGTAGCGAATGGCGGGCTTTTACGGTTTTTGCTCGGCGTAAATTGCCCTTCGTCGGTGCAGCGTGCATCGCTCTGGCGCGGCGCTCGGGTCTTGCTGGCGAGCGAGGTATACTCCGCGCACTTTTTGCTCTGGTATTTGTAGGTTTCCCATGCGTAACGATGCACTCGACGAACTTGAGCAGCTCCCAAGCCTTAGCAGCGGTGCCCGTGACCGTGACGACCTGGCTCAAGCTACCGCCAGCCAAGCGGTGCCGGCGCACGCCACTGCGCAGCAGCCCCCAGGGTTAACGGTAAAGGCTGCCAGCACTGGGCCACTTTGGGCCTTGCTGGGCGCCGCGTTAATCGCCCTGAGTGGCTTGGCGTGGTGGAGCTTTCAGCAAATATCGTTGATGGAGCAGCAGTTGGTTGCCACCCAGGAGAGCTTTGCGCGGATCAGCGAAGATGCTGCTGGGCGCTTGCAGGATATTTCCGGCAAGGTGGTGGCTACTGAGTCGAATGTCACTGGCGAGAATGAAGCGCTCAAACTGCGGGTTAAGCAGTTGGAAGCCAAGTTGCTTGAACTGGCCAAGCAGCAGCAAACCACCAGCGGTCAGCAGGGTAGTCAGGGCAAGCGCCTGCAAGAGCTGAGCGCCGAGTTAAAACTGCAAGACCAGAGCACCAGCCAACTAGATGCCAAGCTCAAGGGCGTGAGTGCTGAGCAACTGAGCTTAAAAGCCGCGTTGGTCGAACAGGGTAAGCTCGACGGTCAGCTCAAGAGCTTGGCTGCCGACCTTGAGGGATTAAAAAAGCAAGGCAATCCCAATCTGGCCATTGCCCGTTTGGAGCAAGATCTCTTGGTCCTACGCAGCGAGCTGGATAATCGTCCGGCGCAAAACAGCACGGCCGAGTTTGATGCCTTTCGCGGTCAAGTCAGCCGTAATATCAGCACCCTGCAGGCGCAGGTGCAAAACCTCCAGCAGCAACTGAATCAGCGCTAAATTCCAGTGGCAAAAGGCGGGCAGTGGGTAGCGCTCCGAAGTCCGCTCTTGCAATACGTCGTGAATCATCGGCACAAAAAAGCCCCAGAGGTTTATCCCTCTGGGGCTTTTTTGTGTGCGTTAGTGGCTTTGTTGGATGGCCCGTCGGTTACTGGCTGCTAATTAACACGCCGCAACGCACCACCGCTCTACTGCCTTGTCGCTCCAGCGTCAGTGGGAAGCGGGCGGTAATGCGCCAGCCTTGGGTGATTAACGCTTCGACGTGTTCGCGCATCGCGTTGAATTCACGTTGTTCTTTCTGTGCAAGTTCCATTGCGCTGTAATTCCTTGAGAAGCGGTTGCGTGTATTTAACGGCTCAGCCATGAGTCGTGTTGAGCATAATCTGCAAAGATTGCAGTGCGATGACTCATTGGTACTAGATGTTACCTAAGTACACGAACGTTGTGCACTCTCCATGCTGATTTTAACCGCCTGTGCGCTGATGCCATGCTGTCAGCGGCAGGCTGTCGTGCCTTGTCCAGTTACCTTGAGTACCGATACTGGTATTACAGGCTTGGTTCGGATAGCCGGGTGAGGTCGTTGGCGCGATTCTTGGTCGCATCCAGTAGGCACGAAGTACTGTTAATCCGATCGATGCTGCCGCCGGTCAAGCTGCCGAGCAGGCTGCAGTCGGCATCGCGAAATTTTATCCATAGACGCTGAACGTCGCGTAACTGATTTTGTTGCTCTTTACTCAAGTTGGCCATGGCCGCTTGATATGCCTCGTTTAGGCGTGCGTCGTGCTGGGCGATTTCACTGCTAATGCAGTTGAGCATGTTCAATGTCACGCCGTCTGAGGCCTCCATGCACTGATTGTAGGTGGCGCTGTAGTCGTCTTGGGCGGCGTGTAAATTAACGCTTAGGGCGGTTAGGGTGATGCCTAACAGGCGCTGCTTGAGAACATGCATGATGGTTTTCCTAAATGTTTAGGTGGTTGCTGGCTGAACAATAGCCCAGCTGCGCGGCATAGGCCGGCGAGCATTTCACTTTGTTGTTCGCATAGTGGATTGGAGCCGAAATCCTTTTTTTGGCTGTAAGTCCTTTGCATATCTGCGCCCGGGCAGATCTTGTTGGGTGTTAGTAACTCAGGATCGGCAAGCGCAGCTGAGTACTGGCTAGATCATTACTGGGTAGGGCGTTGTTGCTGAAAGGCTTTGGCATAAAACATCAGGCACAAAAAAACCGGCGCTAGGGCCGGTTTCTCTGGGTCTGTAAGCCTGGTAGAGACTTGCAGATACTACTGTTTGGTGCCCCGAGGGAGACTCGAACTCCCACTCCTTTCGAAAACGGATTTTGAATCCGCCGCGTCTACCATTCCGCCATCAGGGCTCAGTGGGCGCGAATTCTAGAGATGGAAATGAATCCTGTCAATGCGTTTACGTGGTCTATTTTTACTGTTTCCGTTAAACTTTCCCGCCCTGGAAAACGATCTTTTTACCATGCGTGTTGCAGATTTTACCTTTGAGTTGCCTGAAACCCTGATTGCCCATCACCCGTTGGCGGTGCGCAGTGCTAGCCGTTTGCTGACTCTGGATGGGCCGAGCGGGGCTTTGGCGCATTGCCAGTTTGCCGACTTGCTGGAGTATTTACGCCCCGGCGACTTGATGGTGTTTAACAACACACGGGTGATTGCGGCACGTTTGTTCGGCCAAAAAGCTTCGGGCGGCAAGCTGGAAGTGCTGGTTGAACGGGTGCTCGACAGTCATCGGGTGCTGGCTCATGTGCGTGCCAGCAAGGCGCCTAAGCCCGGTTCGATGATAGTGCTCGAAGGTGGCGCCCAAGCGCAGGTGCTCGCTCGTCACGATGCCTTATTTGAGCTGCGCTTTAGCGAACCGGTGTTACCGTTGTTGGAGCGGGTCGGTCATATGCCGCTGCCTCCTTATATAGACAGGCCCGATGAAAGTGCCGACCGCGAGCGTTATCAAACCGTGTATGCCGAGCGCGCCGGTGCGGTAGCCGCGCCCACGGCCGGACTGCACTTTGATCAAGGATTAATGACGGCAATTGCTGACATGGGGGTGCAAACGGCCTTTGTTACCTTACACGTCGGTGCCGGTACTTTTCAGCCGGTGCGGGTTGAGCGTCTCGAAGACCACCATATGCACAGTGAATGGCTGGAGGTGGACGCTTCGGTGGTGGCCGCGGTTGAGGCGTGTAAGGCGCGTGGTGGGCGGGTGATTGCCGTCGGTACCACCAGCGTGCGCTCGCTGGAGAGCGCCGCCCGCGATGGAGTGCTTAAGCCCTTTAGTGGCGATACCGATATTTTTATCTACCCTGGTCGGCCGTTCCATGTGGTCGATGCCTTGGTCACAAATTTTCACTTATCCGAGTCGACCCTGCTGATGCTGGTGTCGGCGTTTGCTGGTTACCCTGAAATCATGGCCGCCTATAAAGCTGCGATTGAGCAGAGTTACCGCTTTTTTAGTTATGGTGATGCCATGTTTATCACCCGCAATCCCGCTGCGCGCGGGCCTGAGGAGTCGTTATGACCCGCACTTGCCGGATGTCTTTTGAGTTATTGGCCACCGAGGGCCGGGCGCGTCGTGGCCGCCTAACCTTCCCGCGTGGCGTGGTGGAAACCCCAGCGTTTATGCCGGTCGGCACCTACGGCACGGTAAAGGGTATGTTGCCGCGCGATATCGTCGCCACAGGCGCGCAGATGATTCTCGGCAATACCTTCCACCTGTGGTTGCGGCCCGGCACCGAGGTAATTAAAAAGCACGGCGACTTGCATGACTTTATGCAGTGGCAAGGCCCGATTCTGACTGACTCGGGTGGTTTTCAAGTGTTCAGCTTGGGTGCCATGCGCAAAATTAAGGAAGAGGGGGTGTACTTCGCCTCGCCGGTCGATGGCGCCAAGGTGTTTATGGGCCCGGAAGAGTCGATGCAGGTGCAGCGCGACTTGGGTTCTGACGTGGTGATGATTTTTGACGAGTGCACCCCGTATCCGGCCGATGAAGAGGTTGCGCGGGTGTCGATGGAGTTGTCGCTGCGCTGGGCGCAGCGCTCCAAAGACGCCCACGGCGATAACACCGCCGCGTTGTTTGGCATCGTGCAGGGCGGCATGCATGAGAATTTGCGTCTGCGCTCGTTGGCGGGTCTGAATGAAATAGGTTTCGACGGTTACGCCATCGGCGGTTTATCGGTCGGCGAGCCGAAAGAAGAGATGATTCGCATCCTCGACTTTTTACCGCCGCAGTTACCGGCCGACAAACCACGTTACTTGATGGGTGTTGGCAAGCCTGCCGACTTGGTTGAAGGTGTGCGCCGCGGCGTGGACATGTTCGACTGCGTGATGCCGACTCGCAATGCGCGTAATGGTCATCTGTTTGTCGACACCGGCGTTTTGAAGATTCGCAATGCGGTGCATAAACACGATGAGTCGCCACTGGACCCAACGTGCGACTGTTATACCTGCAGTAATTTCTCCCGCGCCTATCTGCATCATCTGGATAAATGCGGCGAAATGCTGGGCAGTATGTTGAATACTATCCACAACTTGCATCACTACCAGCAGCTAATGGCTGGTTTGCGTGAGGCAATTCAACAGGGTACATTGGCCGCCTTTGTGGATGCCTTCTACGCTCGGCGTGGGTTAGAAACACCACCGCTCAACTAAGTAAATCCTAGATTTTTCCTGAATATCGCCTTTATAGGAGCGCAACATGAGCTTTTTGATTTCCCCTGCTTTTGCCGATGGCACCGCTGCGGCTGCCGCAGCCCCTGGTGGCGAGTACGTACAGTTTTTGTTTCTTGGCGGTTTCATTGTGATTTTCTATCTGATGATCTGGCGGCCACAGGCTAAGCGCGCCAAAGAACAGAAGAATTTGTTGAGCAGCCTGCAGAAGGGTGACGAAGTGGTTACCGCCGGTGGGATCGCGGGCAAGATCGTTAAGGTTTCGGATGAGTTCGTGGTGCTGGAAGTCTCGAACACCGTAGAACTGAAAGTTCAGAAGTCGTCGATTGCCGCGACCTTGCTCAAGGGCACGCTGAAAGCAATCTAATTGCGGCCAGCTCCATAACTATAAACATCGACGGGGCGCGCAAGGCGCCCCGCGTCATAAGCGGGCGGCGTCATGCTGAATAAATACCCTCTGTGGAAGTACCTGCTGATTCTGGCAGTGTTGGCGTTTGGCTTTATCTATAGCGCCCCAAACCTGTATCCCAACGATCCAGCTATTCAGGTCAGCGGTGCCAGTACGGCCTTGCGGATCAATCAGGCTGAACTCGATCGAGTTAGTAAAGCCTTGGTCGCAAGCGGCATTGCGGTTAAGTCGGCGGTACTGGCTAATGAGGGTAAAAGTGCCTTGCTACGCCTGGTCGAAAAAGACCAGCAGCTAGCGGCTAAAGACGCCATTCGCAAACTGCTCGGCGATGATTATGTCGTGGCCTTGAACTTGGCTCCAACCACCCCGCAGTGGTTGCGCGCGCTAGGCGCAAGCCCGATGAAACTGGGCTTGGATCTGTCCGGTGGTGTGCACTTCTTGCTGGAAGTGGACATGGATAAAGCCATTGCTGCCCGGGTTAAAGTGTACGAAGGCGAAGTGAAGGGCATGCTGCGTAAAGAGCGTCTGCGCTATCGCAGTCTGCCGCAGCAAGCCGCTGGTTTCAGTGTCGGTTTTACCGATGCCGAACAACTGGAAAAAGCTCGTGCTTTGATCCAGAAAGGCTTCAGCGATTTTGCTCTGACCACTACAGAGCGTAATGGTATGCAAGTGCTGACACTGGCGCTAACGCCGGCCAAAATAACAGAAATTCGCGAATACTCGATTAAGCAAAACTTAACTACGGTGCGTAACCGGGTTAACGAATTAGGTGTCTCTGAGCCGCTGGTGCAGCGCCAAGGCGCTAACCGGATTGTGGTGGAGCTGCCGGGAGTGCAAGACACCGCTGAAGCCAAGCGAATTCTTGGCAAGACGGCCAATCTTGAGTTCCGTTTGGCGGCTGATGCCGATGCCGGCAAAGCCACCACCGAGTCCTTTGAGTTTCGTGAGCCTGGTCGTCGCCCGGCTCCCTTGGAGCGTGGCTTGATCATTACCGGTGATCAGGTGACTGACGCTCAGGCCGGCTTCGATGAGAACGGTCGCCAGCAGGTGAACATTCGCCTCGATGGTCACGGTGGCGATTTGATGAGCCGCGCGACCCGCAATAACGTCGGGCGCAGCATGGCGGTGATCTTTATCGAGCAAAAACCCTTGACCAAATACGTTAAGCAGGTGGTCGATGGGGTCGAGAAAGAAGTCGCCGTACAAAGTTTTAAAGAAGAAAAATTGATTATCAGCTTGGCCACTATTCAGTCGCCACTCGGCAGTCAATTTCGCATCACCGGGCTGGACGGTCCGGGTGAGTCGTCCGAGTTAGCCCTACTACTGCGTGCCGGTGGCTTGGCAGCCCCAATGTACTTTGTTGAAGAACGTACCGTTGGCCCAAGCCTGGGTGCGGAAAACATCACCTTAGGTATCAATGCGGCGCTTTGGGGCTTTCTGTTCGTATCGCTATTTATCACCGCGATCTACCGCTTCTTCGGCGTGTTGGCGACGGTCGCACTGGGCTTCAACATGGTCGTGCTGCTGGGCCTGATGTCATGGCTAGGGGCAACCCTGACCTTGCCGGGTATCGCCGGTATCGTGCTGACTATGGGCATGGCGGTGGATGCTAACGTGCTGATTTTTTCTCGGATACGTGAAGAAATTACCAATGGCATGTCGATCCCTCGGGCCATTCACGAAGGTTTCGATCGTGCCTTCACGGCGATTATCGATGGCAACCTGACCACGTTATTGGTCGGTGGCATTCTGTTTGTGATGGGCACCGGGCCGATTAAGGGTTTTGCCGTGACTATGTCACTGGGCATCCTGACCTCAATGTTCACGGCGGTGATCGTGACTCGCGGTATGGTTAACCTGATTTTTGGTGGCCGCAACTTCAAGAAGCTGTGGATCTAAGGGGCTGATGACGATGAAATCTCCAATTAATTTCATGGGCATTCGCCGCTCGGCGTTTGCTGTGACCGTGTTGCTAACCTTGATCTCGCTGGGTAGCTTGGCGATTAAAGGGTTGAACTTTGGCTTGGACTTTACCGGCGGGACCTTGATTGAGTTGGCTTACGAAAAGCCAGCCGACCTCAATTTGGTTCGCGAGCAACTGCAGGGAGCGGGCTTCAAGGAAGCCATGGTGCAGAGCTTTGGCGCCACTACCGACGTGTTGGTACGTTTGCCGGGTGATGATCCGCAGCTAGGAACTAAGGTGGCGGCAGCTTTGCAGCAAGCCGATAGCAGCAGTGTGATTAAGGTTCAGCGCGTTGAGTTTGTCGGCCCAACGGTCGGTGAAGAGTTGCGCGACCAAGGTGGCCTCGGCATGTTGCTGGCCTTGGCAGGCATCATGGTGTACGTGGCGTTTCGTTTTCAGTGGAAGTTTGGCCTTGGCGCCATCGTCTCCTTGATTCACGACGTGATCATTACCTTGGGGGTGTTTTCATTCTTTCAAATCAACTTCGACTTGACCGTGTTGGCGGCGGTATTGGCGATTATTGGTTACTCGCTAAACGACACTATCGTGGTGTTCGACCGGGTGCGAGAGAACTTTCGCCTACTGCGTAAAGCTGAGTTGCTGGAGAACATTAACATCTCCACCACGCAAACCTTACTGCGTACCTTGGCCACCTCGGTATCGACTTTGCTGGCAATCGGCGCGCTGATGATATTTGGCGGCGAGAACCTGTGGGGCTTCTCGCTGGCGTTATTTATCGGCGTTAGCGCCGGTACTTACTCGTCGGTGTATATCGCCTGCGTCTTGTTGGTGTGGCTCAAGCTGAATCGTGAAGATCTGATCCCGACTGTCAACGCTGAAGAGGTCGATGAGCGACCGTAAACACTGTGATGCGGATCGCGAATCGGTTTGATTAATTGCAGTGGCGCCGAACTGTGCGCCACTGCGGCAGTCTTATGTTGTGCAGAGGGTAAAATGCCTCTCTACACAAATATCAGGAGCTGCACGTGAACAAATCGATGCTGGTGGGTGCGCTAATGGGGGCCGTAGGCGTGACAGCTGGCGGTGCGGTGGCCACCTATAGCGTGATCAATAGCACGCCAAAGTTCGCTCAAGTGGTCGCCGTGCAACCCGTCACCGAAACCATTAAAACCCCGCGTGAGGTCTGTAAAGAGGTCACCTTAACTAAACGTCGGCCAGTTAAAGACGAACATAAAATTGCCGGCACTTTGCTGGGTGCGGTAGCCGGTGGTTTGCTCGGCAATCAGGTCGGCGGCGGCAATGGTAAGAAAATTGCCACTGTGGCAGGGGCGGCCGCCGGTGGTTATGCCGGTAATACCGTACAAGGCAATATGCAGGAAGGCGACACCTACACCACCACCGAGACGCGTTGCAGCACCGTGACCGACAGCAGTGAAAAGGTTATTGGCTACGATGTGAAATATCAGCTCAATGGCTTGGTGAACCAGGTGCGCATGGATCGCGATCCGGGTGCGCAGATTCCGCTGAATAAAGACGGTCAGTTAGTGCTGGTACAGCAGACGCCTGTGGCGCAGTAACTACCGAGCTAACCATAAACGCCCTTCGGGGCGTTTTTTATGGCTCTGGTTCAGTTATCTGTGGGCACAGCTTTTGTAGGGTGTGTTAGCCGTGCGCGGCGTAACCTAGCGCTGCGATTAATGCATATAAGCATCGCCTAACTTGCCTTGCTCCTCTACACGAGTGCTGGGATATAGCGATCATATGCGCACTATATTCGTGCGGCGTCCTTTGCCCTGCGTTAGCCGTGTCTGGTGCTCAGTGCACCTGCAATACCTCAAAGTGCTGCAGATGCTTGCCGATAGTCAGGCTAAATTCATCCCCCGGCGCTTGCCCGAGCAGCCGTTGGCCGATGGGCGAGTGGGGGGTGATCAGCATGATCTCGCGTGCGTCTTGGCTAATCTTCAAGCCCGCCGCATCGGGGGCCAGCAGTAGCCAGCGTTGTTGATCGGCGGCGTCCGCCAGCAGTACCAGCGCGCCCAATTGAATGCCGCGTTGCGGGTCAAAGTCGCTGATGGGCAACTGGCGTAATGCCGCTAACGCTTGCTCGATCTCGGCTAAACGGCGCGCCTGCCCCGTGGCGAGGTAAGAGGCCTCAAGGCCGAGGGTGTCGTACTTGTTCTCGGCGATGTTGGCTTTGTCGGTCGCGGCCTCGTAGGCGGTTTGCGCGGCGCGCTGGGCGATTAACAGATCGTGCTGCAATTGCTCAAGGATGTGTTGTTGCAGTTGGATTTTGCTCATGGTCACGGCAGGTGAGGGCGATGCAGCAGGATAACCCATCTATCTGCCCGCTCGTGGCGGTGTGGTCGTTTGGCGTACTGTTGTCGCGCTGCATTGGTGCGTGTGGGGTGCTTGGGGTGGCAAATACAGCCAAGTTAACGCTTGGCCGCGCGCTCCGTGGGCAATTGCATTGCGCGTCGCTGAGGTGTTGCGGCTGAATTAATTTCTGGGTCCTTGGCTTTAGTCCTTGACCCGCTTGCAGACTGGCTTATTGGCCGGGAAAAAAAATCAATAATGCGCTGAAAAGATGCGCTCGCAGGGTTGACGTAAAAGAGTTGTGCACAATTGCGAGGCGTCCGCGCAGTTGCTGACGTGACGCGGATTAAAACCCTTTGTTTTTCCAATTGACTTTTTAAGTCTATGATTTATATAGCTTTTTTCTGTAGGTTAAAATTTGATCAGTTTGACTCGAGGCCCCGTCTGTACGGCTTTTGAGGGACT
The DNA here is from genome assembly GCA_019745275.1 of Pseudomonadaceae bacterium. Classification (GTDB taxonomy): domain Bacteria; phylum Pseudomonadota; class Gammaproteobacteria; order Pseudomonadales; family Pseudomonadaceae; genus Aquipseudomonas. Next base: position 35,662 of record JAIETJ010000027.1, read on the forward strand.
TCTGCAGAACTTACCCACTGAGTTATCCACAGCTTCTGTGGATTGTTATAAGCGCCCGCTCTAGTTAGCCCTTGGTTTTTTTTGCAAGGCTTTTAATCAGAAAAAGCAGCTTTTTTTTAGCCTGTTTAATACTGAAAAAGCTCGACTTAAGCGCAATTTGAAATGCCGGCTGGCTGGGTATACTGGGCGCAGATTTTCCTGGAGTTGCCGTAATGCCCATTGATCCCCCCAACGTGCTCGTCGGCGTGTTGTTAGCGGCGTTGCCGTTGCTGTTTATCTGTTGGCGGTTGCAGCAACGCATGAGTCTGGCGCAGCAAGAGCGCTTACTGTTGGACGAACGTTGGCGCAATGGGCAGCTGGCGCACGCGGATATCTGCGCACAGCTCGATGACAGCCGAGGTGAGGCGCAGTTGCTGCGCAATAGCCATGGGCGTCAGCAAACAGAGCTGGCGGTGCTGCGTCGTGAGGCTGAACTGTTGCGTTTAGAGGCTGCTGCGGCGCGCGACTCGTTGCACTCTTCGAGCCGCGCTAACGAGCAGAAAGAAGCGGAGCTGCGCCGGTTGGACGCCGAACGTGCAGGTTTGGCCGCTGAATTGCGCGAGCAACAAGACAGCCACCAGCAGCGTTTGGCCGACTTACAGGGCTCGCGTGATGAGTTGCGCGCGCAGTTTGCGGAAATGGCTGGGAAAATTTTCGATGAGCGTGAGCAGCGTTTCGCGCAAAGCAGCCAAGAGCGCCTCGGACAATTGCTCGATCCGCTGAAGGAGCGCATTCAGTCGTTCGAGAAACGTGTCGAGGAGAGTTATCAGCAAGAAGCCCGCGAGCGTTTTTCTCTGGGTAAAGAGTTGCAGCGTTTGCAGCAGCTCAATCAGCGTTTGGGCGATGAGGCCACCAACCTGACCCGCGCCCTCAAGGGCCAGAAAATTCAAGGTAATTGGGGCGAGTTGGTGCTTGAACAGGTGCTCGAACACGCCGGCTTAACCAAGGGTCGCGAGTACCTCACCCAAGTCAGCTTGACCGCTGCCGATGGTTCGCGTTTTCAGCCTGATGTAATTATTCAACTGCCCGGCGACAAGCAAGTGGTGATCGACGCCAAGGTCAGCCTGACTGCCTATCAAGCGATGATTGCCAGTGATGATGACAGTGCCCGTGCGGCGGCGTTAAAGCAGCATGTACTGTCGCTGCGCAGTCATCTCAAGGGCTTGTCGCTGAAGGATTACCAGCGCTTGCAAGGCTTGCACAGTTTGGACTTTGTGCTGTTGTTTGTGCCCATTGAAGCCGCCTTTGCCGCCGCCTTGCAGGCCGATCCTGGGTTGTTTCAAGAGGCTTACGCGCAGCACATCGTGATTGTTAGCCCGACCACTTTGCTGGCCACGTTACGGGTGATCGACAGCCTGTGGCGGCAAGAGCGGCAAAGCCTCAATGCACGGGAAATCGCTGAGCGGGCCGGTGCCCTGTACGACAAGTTTGTGGCCTTTGTCGTCGATTTAGACGAGCTCGGTGCGCGTGTGCAGCAACTGGACAAAGCTTATGCTGCGGCCCGCAACAAGCTGGTGGACGGGCGCGGCAATTTGGTCAGCCGGGTCGAGAACCTTAAACACATGGGCGCCCGTGCCAGCAAAAGCTTGCCCGCCGAGTTGTTAGAACGGGCAGGTGCAGAAAGCTTGCTGGACGAAGTGGCCGATTAAACCGTGTTCGCTGGCGTTTGAGTCGCCGGGTGAGGCGCAGTTCTTTGGCCTGGCGCGTGGGGCTTAGTGTAAGTCGAGGTGTCGGCTGATGAGTGCACGTAACGCGGCGGGCTTGACCGGTTTGGCGAGGAAGTCGAGCCCCGCAGCGTGCACGCTGGCGATCAATTCGGGGCGCGCGTCGGCGCTGATCACCACGCCCGGTATCGGTGCTGCAAGACGGGTGCGCAGCCAAGCCATGAGCTCGGTGCCGGTGTCGCCGTCGTCGAGGTGATAGTCGATAAGGGCCAGTTGTGGGCGCACGCTTTCCGCCAGCAGATGCTCGCATTCGAGGCGATTGCGCGCCGTCCACACTTGGCAACCCCAGCGTGACAGCAGGCTGTGCATACCGCTGAGAATACTGTCTTCGTTGTCCACGCAGAGCACTTGGCAACCGCTCGGCAGCTGCGTGGCTTCCTCGTTGATAGGTTGCGTGGTGAGTGGCTGTGGTTGAAGCAGCAGCGGCACGCTGACGCTAAACACGCTGCCCTTACCTGGCCATGAGCGAACCTGCAGGGGGTGTTCAAGCACTTTGCACAGTCGGTGGGCAATCGCCAAACCCAGCCCCAAGCCTTTTTCAGCGCGGGTCTGGTGGCTGTCGAGGCGTTTAAATTCTTCGAAAATAACCTTGCGCTTATCTTCCGGGATGCCCGGGCCGCGATCCCAGACTTCCAGCCGTAGCCAGTCGCCCTCACGGCGTACGCCCAGTAGCACGCGACCCTGGGTATAGCGAAAGGCATTGGTGAGAAAGTTTTGCAGCACGCGGCGGAGCATTTTACTGTCGCTGTTGACCCATGCTTTGCTGTTGCGCAGGCGAAAGTCCATGCCTTGTTGCTGGGCCAGCACTTTAAATTCACCGCCTAAAGTGTCGAGCAATGTGGCTAGCGCAAAGGGCTTGCGCTCGGCGTGTACGTGACCACTTTCGAGTCTGGAAATATCCAGTAAGTCGCTGATCAGGTCTTCGGCTGAGCGCAAAGAACTGTCCAGTTGGCGCACCAGTTCACTGGCGTCACGCGGCAGTGTTTGCGCCTGATGGGAGAGCGCGGCAGAAAACAGCCGGGCGGCGTTTAACGGTTGCATCAGATCGTGACTCACGGCGGCCAGCAGGCGGCTTTTCGATTGGTTGGCCGCTTCGGCTTTGCCGGTGGCCTCGCTCAACGCTTGGTTAAGGCTGGACAACTCTTGGGTGCGCTGGCTGACCCGTTGCTCAAGGCCTTCGTTGGCGTCTTTGAGCGCTTGCTCGGCTTGGCGAAAGGCGCTGATGTCGGTAAAGCTCATGACGAAACCGCCGCCCGGCATCGGGTTGCCGATCAGCTCAATGACCCGCCCATTGGCAAACTGACGCTCGGAGGTATGTGCATTGCCTTGGCGCATCCAGTGCAGGCGCTTTTCGATGTGCCGCTCGGCATCACCGTCGCCAAATAGACCGCGCTGGGCATTAAAGCGAATAATCTCGGCAATCGGCCGGCCGATGCACACCAGTCCGTCTGGATAGTCGAACAGCTCCAGATAGCGCTGGTTCCAGGCCACCAGGCGCAGGGCGGGGTCGATTACGCTGATGCCTTGGCTGATGTTTTCAATCGCGCCCTGTAGCAGTGCGCGGTTGAACTGCAGCACCTCGCTGGCTTCACCGACGATGCGCACCACGTCCTCGACCTGCATCTCCCGGCCTTCGATCGCGGCCTTAACCACTGCGCGGGTTGAGGATGCGCCCAGCACGCTGGCTAGCAAGCGCTCAGTGTGGCTGATCCACTCGCCGTTGGCCGGTTGCGCCGGGTTGAAGAGCGTGCCGTGCTGTTGGGCGAAACGTTGGAAGCTGTGCTGGGCGCGTTCCTCGCCGACAAATCGACCGGCTAACAGCAGTAGGTCTTGCAGTTGCACGGCCAGCAAGGTGCGGTTGTTCGGGCGTAAATTACTCTCTTGGCCGATAAACCGGCTGGCCTGCCAGTGCTCAGAAACCCGCGTGCGTGAGAGTAGCGAAACCAGTGCAAACACCAACCAGTTGCCGGCCAGCGACAGCACGACTCCGAGGGTCAGTGGGTCTATGGCCAGGCCCAGTGGTTGGCTGGCCAGCCAATTGAGGCCGGGAAGCAGTTGCAATGACCAACCGAGGCTGTGCGCCACCAGCGGCAACACTAAGGTGTAAAACCACAGCAGTGCGCCGACGGTTAGGCCGGCGAATACACCGCGGCGGTTCGCCTGCTTCCAGTACAGCGCGCCAAGCATGGCCGGAGCCAGTTGAGTAATGGCGGCAAAGGCGATTTGCCCGATGGTGGCCAAGCTGGAGCTGGAGCCAAGCAGGCGATAACACACGTAAGCCAGCAGCAAAATCACCACGATGCTGATCCGTCGTGCGCCGAGCATCCAGTAGCGGAATACTTCGAAGGGGCGTTCGCTGGTTTGTCGGCGCAATAACCACGGCAGTAGCATGTCGTTGGATACCATGGTCGAGAGCGCCACACTGGCGACAATCACCATGCCGGTAGCGGCCGATGCGCCGCCAATAAAGGCCAGCAAGGCCAAGGCTGGGTGCGCTTGGGCCAGTGGCAGGCTGAGCACAAATGAGTCGGCGGAAACTTCGCCGGGCAGCAGCATTTGCCCGGCCAGCGCAATCGGCACCACAAACAGCCCGGCCAGCAGTAAATAGCCGGGGAATACCCAGCGCGCTAGGCGTAAATCTTGCGGTTCGGTGTTTTCCACGACGGTGACGTGGAATTGCCGCGGCAGGCACAGGATGGCCAGCATGGCGACAAAAGTTTGCACCAGCATCGATGGCCAGTTAACGCTCTCCTGCCAGAAGTGCTCTAACTGCGGCGCGACTTCGGCTTGGCGGAGTAAGTCGTTAAAACCGTCATACAGGCCGTAGGTGACGAACACGCCGACGGCGACGAAGGCCAGTAATTTAACCAGCGATTCGAAGGCAATTGCCAGCACCATGCCACGGTGGTGTTCGGTCACATCCAAGCTGCGGGTGCCGAATAAAATGGTAAACAACGCCAGTACCAAGGACACAATCAGGGCGGTGTCTTGGGAGCGCACGCTGTTGCTATCGGCGCCGGCACCGATCAGCAGGTTAACGCCCAACACGATGCCTTTGAGCTGTAAGGCGATATAAGGCAGTACGCCGACCATGCAAATCAGTGCCACTGCCACCGCTAAGCCTTGCGACTTGCCGTAGCGGGCGGCAATAAAGTCGGCAATTGAAGTGATGTTTTCTTGCTTGCTGATCATCACCATTTTTTGCACGATCCACGGCGCCAAGAGCATCAGCAATATCGGCCCCAGATAAATCGGCAGAAATGCCCACAGCTGGCCAGCGGCTTGGCCGACCGCACCAAAAAACGTCCAACTGCTGCAGTACACCGCCAGCGACAGGCTGTACACCCACGCACGAACACGCGGTGACAAGGGCGTGCGCCGGCGGTCGCCATAAAACGCGATGGCAAACAGAATGGCCATGTACAGCAAGGCAACAGTGGCGATCAGGCCGATGGACAACGACATGCACACTCCAGCAGCAGATAAATTAGGCAGATGACCTAGTTTGGCATGCAAGGTCGCGTGCGTCAGGCCGACCAAGGTCGCAAAAATAGCCATTTGCACGCTGACACGCGGCAATCGCGTGGCAAATTGTGGCTTTTGTGGGCGCAGATGCGCTCCAATAGGTATCAGCCAATGTGGCTCTAGCGGTGCTTCAATAAAGGTAAGGGACTATGGCCACACACTCGCAGTTCGCTCTACTGGGCAAGAAACGCTTCTTGCCGTTCTTTCTGACCCAGTTGTGCGGGGCGTTCAACGACAATATTTTCAAGCAGTCGTTGATTCTCGCCATCCTTTATAAGCTCAGCTTGAGCGCCGATCGGGCGTTACTGGTCAATCTGTGCGCCTTGCTGTTTATCTTGCCGTTTATGCTGTTTTCCGCGCTGGGCGGTCAGTTTGGTGAGAAGTTTGCCAAGGATGCCTTGATCCGCGCGATCAAGCTGGCCGAGATTGTCATCATGCTGGTCGGCGCCGCTGGTTTTCTGTTGAATAATTTGCCGCTTATGTTTATCGCCTTGTTTGCCATGGGCACCCATTCGGCGATTTTTGGCCCGGTAAAATACTCAATTTTGCCGCAAGCCTTGCGCGAAGAAGAGTTGGTCGGCGGCAATGGGCTGGTCGAGATGGGCACCTTTTTGGCCATTCTGGCCGGCACCATAGGCGCAGGCATCATGCTCTCGAGCAGCCATTATGCTAACTGGGTGGCGGTGATGATCGTGCTGGTGGCCTGCCTTGGTTACCTAGCCAGTCGTGGTATTCCGCGTGCCCATGCGGCGTTGCCGGAGTTGAAACTGGACTGGAACATCTTTCGTGAGTCCTGGGCCATTATGCGTTTGGGCCTGCAGCAGCAAGTGCCATCGGTGTCGCGCTCGCTGGTGGGTAACTCGTGGTTTTGGTTTTTGGGCGCGGTGTACCTGACCCAGATTCCGGCGTTCGCTAAGGATTTTTTACATGGTGACGAGGGCGTAGTAACGCTGATTTTGGCGGTTTTTTCGGTGGGCATTGCCACTGGCTCGATGCTCTGCGAGCGACTCTCGGGCGGCAAAGTGGAGATTGGGCTGGTGCCGTTTGGCTCCCTTGGTTTGACCGTATTCGGCATCCTGCTTTGGTGGCACTCGGGCGGTTTTGTCCAGGCGGCCGCGCCGCATAGCTGGCTGGCGGTGCTGGCTGAGCCGCAGGCCTGGCTGATTCTCGGCGATATCTTCGGCATCGGTTTGTTTGGCGGCTTTTATATAGTGCCGCTGTATGCGCTGATCCAAGCGCGCACCGCCGAGCATGAGCGGGCGCG
>JAIETJ010000057.1 GCA_019745275.1 Pseudomonadaceae bacterium
GCAATCTTGATGAAGTACGCCAGCAGCGCCTTGCTGCGCACTCAGTTACCGCCCAAGAGTTTACTCGACGTGTTGCGGGTGCTGGGCATCGCCCAGGTCGACCGAATTACCATGGTACACAGCGTGAAAAGCCTGTTTACCCTGCACAGCCCGGCGCATAAAAAGCTGTTTTTAGAGGCGTGGGAGCGCTTGGTCCTGAAGGCCAGCAGCAGCGCATTTTTGGCTCGGGTGGTCGGTCATGTGCCGCCGGACCAAGCCTTGTTGGCCAGTTTGCTCAGCGAAGTGGGCACCTTAGCGGTGCTCTCGGCGTTCAAAAATGCCGCCCAAATCCCCTCGCCCGAGCTGTATTACAAGCTTTGTCGCGAATACAGCAAGTCGCTAGGGGTGAAAGTGCTGAAGAAATGGGCGGTGGAAGATGCCTATATCCAAGTCATTCGCCATGCCGGTGACTGGCACTACCACGAGCGCGCCGAGATTGAGTTGGTCGACCTGATTAACCTGAGCCTGTTTCATGCGATCAAGTTAGTCGGCCGCACCAGCGACTTACCGCCCCTGACCGAGCTGGCCGCCTTTGCCAAGTTGCCGGCGCCGCTGGACTTTATCAACGACAGCGGCGAGCTGACCGTGCTGGCCAGCCATAAAGCCGAGATTGAGGCGATAGCCGCGAGCTTGCGGTAACCCGCGTCCTCAGTCAGGCACCTAGTGCTTGCGCCGCCAACTGCCAAAAATCGCCGCAAAGCGTTCGCCGGTGCGCAGGCTCTCGTCGGAGAGCACATCCAATAAATCAGCCAAACGCTTGGACTTGACTACCGCATAGGCGGTAATCAGCCCGGTGCCAGCCAGTGCGCTGAGGAAGAACAGCGAACGCTGCAGCAGCGGCGCTTCGGCATCGGCAAAAATATTCATGCCGAGAAAGCCGGTGGCCACGGTGCCGACCAAACTCAGGGTGGTGACCACGGTTAGGCGCATCACCGTGGTGGACTGGCGGCGCTGCGCATCGCTGTCGAGGTAGTCGACCATCTCGCGAATTTCTGCCTTGATCTCGGCGTATAGGGTGTCGTTGCCTAAGCGGGTGGCGCACAGCCGATAGACCGCCTGCAAGTGAGGGGTTTCTGAGAGCTCATGGAACCAATAGCGATGGGTGAAGCGTAAAAACGCCTCGAAGCCGGCGCGGATCCGCCGTTTAAAGCGGCGGATTGACTCGGGCGAGCGCACATCTAAGCGCTGCATGGCATCTGCCAGCAACTGCGAATACAGCAGCAGGGTGGCGCGGTGAAAGTGGTTGACCAAAAACAGCAGCCGATACTGATGACGAAACTGCGCCAGCATGCCGCGCTCCGCATCCAAGAAAAACCCCGAATTGGCATCGCCGACCACCAGTAGCGCGCGGCCGCTGCAGAGCATGCGGGTGTTCGGTCCGGCGGCGCTATTGCTCCAGTAGCGGTCGTAGCAATAACGCGCCTCGAACTCGCGCACCTCCGGGCTTTGCCGGGGCAGGGCTTCATTGGGATGCAGGGTGGCAACCAAGCCGAGGCGCACCCAATGCTCATCGCTGAGCGCGCGTGGGTTATCCAGCGCCAAGTAGGCCAAGAGCGGCATGCGGTGGTATTCGATCTGGCGAAAGCGCAACACTTCGGTCTGCGTGGTTGGCTCCAGCTCCAGCGGTTGTAACAAAAACGCCCAGTGCGAGGAGATGGTCGGGGCGCGGTGTTGCACGGCAAAATCGAGAAACTTATCCCGTTGATCGGCATCTGAGCTGGCCAGCACCGCGCCGTGGCTGTCCAGCCACTCAACCAGCAGGGCGTTATGGATGCCGTTGCCGTCTTCGTCCCAGCCGGTTGGGTAGGCCCGACCGAAGCGATAGAGCAGGTCGTGAGCGATACTCAGCGGCAGGTCGTGGGCGTGTAATTCCACTTGCAGCAGCGCCACGTCAACGTCATCCAGCAGGCACAGCTCTACTCGCTCCACCTGCAGCAACAACGCCGGCTCGCCTTCATGCAGGGTGATCCTTAGCTGGGCAATATCACTGCGCCGAAACGAGCTGAGCGCCGACTCACTGTGCAGCCCCGGCGCATCCCCGGCAGAGCGACTTTCACCATATAGAAAACGTTGAGCGTGGGGTAAAAACGACACAAATTCTTTGTAGTGTCGCTCGCTAAAGCGCTGCTGGTCGCCACTAAAGGCACTCACATAGGGCTGCCAAGCGCCGGCGCAGAGCGACTTGTGCAGTTGTTCGCGGGGTACTCGGCTGCTCTGCGCATGACTGGCGGGCAACAGTTGCAGGGGCCAGACCAGAATCTGGCGAAACTCACGCACCTGCGGTATTGGCTGGTCGGATAGTGGAGCGTCGGTACTAGGTGCAATCACTGCGGGCCTCGCTGGCAAAGAACAATGTGCTGAAACGCATGCTCTGACAGTAGATGGCGGGCGGGGTGCTGGCAATTGTGGTTAACGCTTGAGTTGCCGATAGTCAGCGCAGATGTGGCGAAAACAGGGCAGTTGAGCGATGTTTGCTGGTTAGTTGGCATCCGTCGCACTCGGTGCGTCTAAGGCTACCGACAGCCCGGAGTGGTGGGAAATGGGCGATTGATCCGCGCCGCTGAGCATTGCTCGCACTAACCGGCAGTTCGGTGTGCATTTGTTGGAGGGGTAAACAAGCGTAGGGCGCACTCGGTGCTTTGTGTTTCAGTCGATCGCTGCGAGATACGTGCGTAATTCCCTAGGTAGAGCGCTAACCGGGATGTACCGGTTAGGCGCTGTCGAGCGGGGCTGCGCTTAGTACTGCGGCACGACGCGGGCTTCGTTGCCCGAACCTTCGATGTACACCTTCATGCCGGTATTCAGTTGTGGATTGATCGGCTGGGTGATCGAGGTCAGTACGCCGCTGGTGGTGCGCACGATGATTTGCTGGGCTTGTACCGGCTGGTCGTATTTCTTCTTTTCCACGGCATTGCCGGCTAAGGCGCCACCAATGGTACCGGCCAGCATGGCCACGTCGCGGCCAGTACCGCTGCCGATCAAGCTGCCCAAGGCGAGACCGCCGACACCGCCGAGAATCGCGCCGACGCCGCTGTCATGGTTGGTTTGCATCACAGCCGGGGTGATTTGCTCGATCTTGCCTGCACGAATTTGCATCTCACCCGGGCTGCCGCCTTCTGGGCTGCTGGCGCAGGCGCTGAGGGTCAGGGCGAATACGGCGCCGAGTAGGGCGTTAAAGGTTTTTTTCATGGTAAGCATCCAAGGTTGCAGGTTGAGTGATACCCGCAGACTGAGCCCTGTCGGGCTGCCTGTGGCTAGCCGGTGAGCTTAGCAAGGCGGCAGCGGAGTGCCTAGCTGGGTGGCACGATCAAACGTATTGCGCGGCGGCAAAGCCTGAGGCCCAAGCCCATTGGAAATTAAAGCCACCGAGTTGGCCGCTGACGTCTAGCACTTCACCAATAAAATACAGCCCCGGCGCCTTTAGCGACTCCATGGTCTTCGAGGACACCTCGCGGGTGTCCACGCCTCCTAGGGTGACTTCGGCGGTGCGATAACCTTCGGTGCCGGCCGGCAATAGCGTCCAGTTGGCCAGCTGCTCGGCAATCGCCGCTAACTCGGCATGGGTGTATTGCTTGAGCGGTTTTGACACGAACCATTGCTCGGCCAGCAAACCGGCCATTTTCTTGGTAAACAGCTCGGCCAGTAGGGTTTTCAACTCGGTATTCGGCCGCTCGGCTTGCTGTTCGGGCAGCCACTGCGGCAAATCGATATGCGGCAGCAGGTTGATCTGCACGCTATCGCCCGGCTGCCAGTAAGAGGAAATTTGTAAAATTGCCGGGCCGCTGAGGCCACGGTGGGTAAACAAAATATTCTCGCGAAAACTCATGCCGTTGCAGCTGACCAAGCAGTCTTCCACCGAGGTGCCGGAAAGCTCTGTGCACAGCGCTTTGAGTTGTGGCTCGGTGATGGTGAAGGGCACTAAGGCGGCGCGGGTTGGCAGCAGTTGATGGCCGAATTGTTGGGCCACTTGATAGCCAAAACCGCTGGCGCCTAAGGTTGGAATCGACAGCCCGCCAGTGGCAATCACCAGCGACGAACAGCTAAAGGCGCCGGCGCTGGTCTGCAGTTGATAGCCGCCGCGCTCGGCGCTGGCAATCTGGTTAATTTCGGTGTCCAAGCGGATGTGTACGCCAGCCTCGTGGCACTCGCTCAGCAGCATTTCGAGGATGTCGCTGGCCTTGTTATCGCAAAACAGTTGGCCGAGCTTTTTCTCGTGATAAGCCACGCCGTACTTGGCCACTAAGGCGATAAAGTCCCACTGGGTGTAACGGGCCAAGGCCGATTTACAAAAGTGCGGGTTGGCGGAGAGGAAGTTTTCCGGCTCGCTATACAGGTTGGTGAAGTTGCAGCGGCCGCCGCCGGACATGAGGATTTTCTTGCCGGCCTTGTTAGCGTGGTCGAGCAGCAATACCTTGCGCCCACGGGCACCGGCGCTGAGTGCGCACATAAGGCCAGCGGCGCCAGCGCCGATGATGATTACGTCAAAACTGTTCACGCCGTGTCCCCGAATGTCGATACGCAGACTGGGTTAAAACGCCGCGTAAACGAGCGCAGTAGTTTTCACACAGTCTGTACGGCGCGCATCTTACGCGATCGTCGGTGCTGCGGCTTGACCGTCCAGCTCAAGGCAGCAACGTCCTCGGCCTTGTTGTTTGGCTTGGTAGAGGCGCAGGTCAGCTTGGTGCAGCAGGTGGCTGAGGTCTTCTCGGCCTTGATACACACCCGCGCTGAACGACAGTGGCGGTGCGTTGTGGGCGTACTGCACGCCTGCGCATTGCTGGCGCAGTTGGTCGAGTTGGGCGCTCAGTTGCTGCGCGGGCAGCGGGCTGAGCAGGGCGAACTCTTCGCCGCCCAAACGGCCGATCAGGGTTTGACCGAAGGCCGCTTGCAGCAAACCGGCAAAGCCGATCAAGGCGGCGTCGCCGCTGGCGTGGCCGTAGTTATCGTTGATCCGTTTAAACAGGTCGAGGTCGAGCATGGCCACGCTGACCGGCCGCTGAGTGCGTTCGGCGGCTTGCAGCAGATGGCCGGCTTGCTCGTAAAAAGCCCGCCGGTTGTACAGGTTGGTGAGGCTGTCGATTTGCGCGCTGCGTTGCAAGGCTTGGAGCATTTCGCGCCGCTCCAAGGTCGAGGTGACTCGGCAGGTCAGCTCTTCCGGGCAGAAAGGCTTGCGCAAGAAGTCATCGGCGCCATGCTTAATAAACTGCGCAGTGAGCGAGCCTTTGCTGTCGGCCGACAAACCGATAATGCACAGGTCATGGCGTTTAAGCTTTTGCCGCAGCAGTTTGGTCAGTTCAAAACCGCTGAGGCCGGGCATGCTGTGGTCGGTAATCAGCAGGTCGAAGTCCGGCTGCTCGCGTAAAATTCGCAGGGCTTGCTCGCCATCTTCGGCCTCGTGAATTTGGTACAGGTGCGAGCGCAGTACGTTGCGGATCAGATGGCGGGTGGCCGGTGAGTCTTCGGCGACCAAAATTTTGATCGAGCGATTGCGTTCTAGTCGATGCAGCAGGCGAAAGGCGTAGTCGAAGGAGTACTGATTTTCTTTTTGCACATAATCGACCACGCCCTTGAGCAGCATTTCCTCGCGGCGCTGCTCATCGTACGAGCCAGTGAGGACGATGCACGGCAGTTGGTAGTGGAGTACCACATCGACGATTTCGCCGTTCGGCGCGTCGGGTAAATTCAGGTCGATAATAGCGGCAAACAACAGCTCAGCCGAGGTTTCCAACATAAGCTGGGCCTCGGCCATGGTCGCGCAAAACAGCGGCTGCAGATCAGGCTGTTGGTGGAACATTTTTTCCAGAATCTTCAGCACCAGCGGGCTGTCTTCAACGACCAATATGTTGCGCACAACGGACTTCCTGTTGTTGTTTTAGGCATCAATGATGCAATGGTGGAGTATTCGCTGCTGAGTAGGTGGATTGTTCGCTGCGCTCCTGAATCCACCCTACATTCTACCTGCGGTGGTCAAGCTGCGCGTTGTCCACCCTACGTCCGATCTGCGATCCTGCCGTGCCTGTGCATGGCGGCAGGCTTACAGAATCCGCACACGCAGCGAGCGGCCTTTGATCTTGCCTTGATTTAAGCGCTGCAAGGCCTGTTGAGCAACCCCGCGCTCCACCGCAACAAAGGCTTGGAAATCGAAAATGGCGATTTTACCGACTTGCGCGCCGGGTACCCCAGCATCGCCGGTCAGGGCGCCAAGAATGTCGCCGGGGCGGACTTTGTCTTTGCGTCCGGCACCGATGCACAGGGTCACCATTGGCGGTAACAGCGGCGCGCCGCCTTGCGCTTTGAGGCTGTCGAGTTGCTGCCAGTTCAGTGGGCCTTTTTGCAGCTCTTCAATGGCCCGGGCGCGATGGCCTTCGGCTGGCGCCACTAAGCTGATCGCCAGACCTTTTTCCCCGGCGCGACCCGTACGACCAACGCGGTGAATATGAATTTCCGAGTCGCGGGCCAGTTCGACGTTGAGCACCATGTCCAAAGACTCGATATCCAAGCCACGGGCCGCTACGTCGGTGGCCACCAACACGCTGCAACTGCGGTTGGCAAACATTGCCAGCACTTGATCGCGATCACGCTGCTCAAGGTCGCCATTTAAGGCCATCGCCGAGATGCCGCTGGCGGTTAGATGGTCGACCACTTCTTGGCATTGTTGCTTGGTAAAGCAAAAGGCCACGCACGATTGTGGCCGGTAGTGGCCTAGCACCTTGCTCACGGCTTGCAGGCGCTCGTCCGGGGATATCTCGTAGAAACGCTGCTCGATCTGGCTGTCGGCGTGCATGGCCTCGGCTTTCACTTGCTGCGGATCGCGCATAAACGCCGAGGCTAGCTGCTTGATGCTGCTCGGATAGGTGGCCGAGAACAGTAGGGTCTGGCGCTTACTTGGGGTCTTACTGAGGATGTCAGCGATGGAGTCGTAAAAACCCATGTCGAGCATCCGGTCGGCTTCATCCAGCACCAAGGTATTCAGGCCGTCGAGCTTCAAGGTGGCCTTGCGCAGGTGTTCTTGAATACGCCCCGGGGTGCCGACGATGATGTGCGCGCCGTGTTCCAGCGAGGCGATTTGCGGGCCAAAAGGCACGCCGCCGCACAGGGTCAGCACCTTGATATGGTCGGTGCCACGGGCTAAGCGGCGGATTTCTTTGGCCACCTGATCGGCCAGTTCGCGGGTTGGGCAGAGCACCAAGGCCTGACAGCCGAAAAACCGAGGGTTAAGCGGGTTGAGCACGCCGATGCCGAAGGCCGCGGTCTTGCCACTGCCGGTTTTGGCTTGGGCGATCAGGTCCATGCCCTTGAGAATCACCGGCAGGCTTTGCGCCTGAATCGGCGTCATGGCGGTGTAACCGAGGGATTCCAGGTTAGCCAACATGGCGGCAGATAAAGGCAACGAGTTAAACGCGGTGGTGGTCACAGGCATGTCCAGCAAAAAAAATGTCGGCCAGTGTAACAGGGGCCGCGCCGGCATGGCCGCCCGTGCGACCGAGGGGGCAGCGCAAAAATGTCTGTCTGGGTTAATTTTTTTACGGCTGCCAGCCTGCCAGTGGCTTTGTTCGCCTAAGCTAGAGGCAGTTGTTTAACTTATGTGGTTGCCATCGTGCTCAAACGTATTGCCGTCGCCGACCTGCGCCTAGGAATGTATATCAACGAGTTCTGTGGCTCGTGGATGGAGCATCCTTTCTTTAGGGCTAAATTTGTCGTGGATAACGGCAAAGATTTACAGAGGATTGTTGATAGTGGTGTCGATGAAGTCTGGATCGACACCAGTAAGGGCCTCGATGTAGCGCTCGGTCAGCCAGCCGCCAGCGAGGCCGAGGTGGCTGCGCAGGTGGAAGCCAGCTTGCTAGCGGTGGTCAGCGAGCCAGTGATGGCACGCGTGGCGCTGGATGAAGAGGTGCGCCGCGCGCACAAGCTGTGTGGCGCTGCCAAGCAGGCCGTGGTGGCGATGTTCAGTGAAGCGCGGATGGGCAATGCCATAGATGCCGCGCAGGTAACTGAGTTAGTGGAAGATATCTCCAGCTCAGTATTGCGCAATCCCAACGCCTTAATCAGTTTGGCCCGGCTAAAACACGCCGACGAGTACACCTATATGCACTCGGTGGCAGTGTGCGCGCTAATGATCGCACTGGCACGCCAGCTGGGCTTGGCTGAGGCGCAAGTGCGCGAAGCCGGGATGGCCGGTTTGCTGCACGATATCGGCAAAATGATGATTCCCGATGCCATTTTGAATAAACCCGGTAAGTTAACCGATGCTGAGTTCGGTACGGTACGCACGCACCCTGAGGCGGGTAACAGCATTTTGCTCGGCAGCGAGAACATCAGCGCGATGGTCCTCGACGTATGCTTGCATCACCACGAAAAAGTCGATGGCAGCGGTTATCCGCACCGGTTAAAAGGCGATGAAATCAGCCTGTTTGCCAAAATGGGTGCGGTTTGCGATGTGTATGACGCGATTACCTCGGATCGCCCCTATAAACGTGGCTGGGACCCGGCCGAGTCAATCCGCAAGATGGCCGAGTGGTGCAAAGGCCATTTCGATGAGGCGGTGTTCAAGGCCTTCGTTAAGTCGGTGGGTATTTACCCCACCGGCTCCTTGGTGCGGCTGGAAAGTGGTCGGCTCGGGGTGGTTATGGATCAGCATGAAACGTCCCTGCTGACGCCGCGGGTTAAGATTTTTTTCTCGGCCAAGGCGAAAACTCCGTTGCCTCAGCAAGTTATCGACCTGGCCAAGTTGGTCGGTCGCGAAAAAATTATCGGTCGGGAGTCACCAGAAGATTGGAACTTCCCCAATCTCGACGAGCTCTGGTCGGAACTGCCTAACCGCAAAGGCTCGCATTTCGATTGAAGTTTGCCCACCGCCGGCCGTTAACGCTGAGCAACCCATGGCGCGCTATCTGCGCCATTATTGACGGTCTGTACTGAGGCGAGCGATGGCTAGTGTTAAAACGAATTCCGGTAACTGAGGCCTGTTTGGGCATGTACGTGCATGAGTTATGTGGCTCATGGATGGATCATTCGTTTTGGAAAAATAAATTCCTGCTCGACAGCGACAAAGACCTGCAGCGCCTGCAAGGTAGTGCCATTCGTGAACTGTGGATTGATACCCGTAAGGGCGTCGATGTGCCAGGTGGCGATAGCCACGCCACCGTCGAGGCGGCCACCGATGCGCGGTTGTTGGCGGCCGAAGCCGAAGCCCCAGCCAAGGCGCGTCCGCAATTGGCCGATGAAATGGGCCTCGCACTCAAACTCAGCGTGCGCAGCAAAGAACGCTTAGTTAGCTTGTTTGCCGGCATGCGCAGTGGTGAGCCGATTGATAGCGTGCAGCTAAATGCCCAAGTCGATGAGATTAATCTGTCGCTGCAACGCCACCCGCATGCGCTGATTAGTTTGGCCCGGCTGCGCTCGGCCGATGAGTACCAATACCTGCACGCCCTGACGGTGTCGGCGCTGATGCTGGCGCTGGCCCAGCAGTTGGGCATGAACGAGGCTCAAGTCAGTGAGGCGGGGGTGGCCGGGTTGCTGCATGACATCGGTGAGGCGCTGATGCCGACTGAACTGCTGAATTGTCCGGGTAAACTCAGCCGGATCGACACCGCCTTGCTGCGCGATCACCCAGCGTTGGGCGCTGAGACCTTGGCTAAGCAAGGGCTCAGTCCAGCGTTGGTGGATGTGTGTTTGCATCATCACGAAAAACCCGACGGCAGCGGCTACCCTGATCGCTTAGTGGGCGAGCAGATCAGCTTATTGGCGCGCATGTGCGCGGTCTGCGATGTGTATGACGCGCTGACCTCCGATCGTCCTTATCAAAAAGGCCTAGACCCGGCTGAGGCCATTCGTAAAATGGCCGAGTGGTGCCCGGCGCAGTTCGACGACAAGGTGTTTCGCGCCTTTGTTAAAACCATCGGAATTTACCCGACCGGCGCCTTGGTGCGACTGGAAAGTGGCAAACTCGGGGTGGTGCTGGAGCAGAGTGAGACATCATTGCTGACGCCCAAGGTTAAGGTGTTTTTCTCGGCCAAATCCAAAGCGCCGATTGAGCAGGACATTCTCGACCTCAGCAAACTGGTTGGCCGCGAGCGTATTGTCGGCCGCGAACCGCTGGACGACTGGGGCTTTCGCAACCTCGAAGAACTCTGGTCGGGCGAGCGCAAGGGCCGCGCCACGCTGTTTGGTTGAGCGTTTAGATTGAACCGATAGCGCCGGCTGATGATCTATTCAGATCGACCGTTGGCCATTTTTTGGAGCCTTGAATGAAAGCCTTTTTGCTGCTGTTCAGCCTAGTGACACTGCCTGTTCTGGCGGCTGAGCCAACCCTGTATGGCCGTTATGAACGGATCGGTTTGCCCGAGCTGAACACCTCGCTGAAAGCCAAAATGGACACTGGGGCTAATACCGCCTCGCTGTCGGCGCGCGATATACAGCTGTTCAAACGCGATGGCGAGGCGTGGGTGCGTTTTCGGTTGGCCGCCGAAGACGCCGACGATACGCTCTACGAACATTCGTTGGCACGCATCAGCAAAATCAAAAAACGCGCCGATGAAGGCGATGACGAACCCAGTGGTGCGGATGTTTCTAAGCGTCCGGTGATCGATTTACAACTGTGCTTGGGTGATCAGTTGCGCACCGTGGAGGTCAATCTGACCGACCGTAGCAGCTTCAACTATCCGCTATTGATCGGCGCCAAGGCGTTGCGCGAACTGGACGCTGCCATCGACCCAGCCAAGCGCTTTACCGCCGGCAAACCGAGCTGCAAATAGCGTTGCGTTACCGTCCATCAGCTAATCACGCGTTGACCGCAGCAGAGGCTTTCGGCACCGTGGCGGCTTAAGTCCAGCTGAGTTACATCGCCATGGCGCAGATTTTAATCGTTGAAGATGAAGCCGCGATTGCCGACACCCTGATCTATGCCCTGCAAAGTGAGGGCTTTAGCACTCAGTGGCTGACGCTGGCCGGGGATGCCTTGGCGTTGCAGCAACAAACTCCGGCCGATTTGTGGATTCTCGATGTGGGCCTGCCAGACATGACCGGTTTCGAAGCCTGCAAGCGCTTGCGCCGTTTTAGCGAGGTGCCGGTGCTGTTTTTAACCGCGCGCAACGCCGAGATCGACCGCGTTGTGGGCTTAGAAATTGGCGCCGACGATTACGTGACCAAACCCTTCAGCCCGCGTGAAGTGGCGGCGCGGGTCAAAGCCATTCTTAAGCGGGTGCAAGCACGGCCACTAGAGGCCCAAGCCGCGCCGGAGCAAGGGCCGTTTCAGCTCGACCTCGAACGGATGCAAATTCATTATCAGCAACAACTGCTGGTGCTCACCCGCCATGAATTTCGCCTATTGCAAGCCTTGCTCGGCCAGCCCGAGCGGGTGTTCTCCCGCGAGCAACTGCTGGACGCCGCCGGCGTGGCCAGCGATGCCGGTTACGAGCGCAGCATCGACAGCCATATCAAAAGCCTGCGGGCTAAGTTGCGCGATATAGCGCCAAGCGCCGAGCCGATCCAGACGCACCGGGGCTTGGGTTACAGTTTGCGCCTGGTTTAAGCAGCGATCAGCCCGTTGTTGCGTCACTTGCGCCTGGCGCCCCACATGAATGTGGCCAATGCAGCGGGCACTGACCTTCGCCCACGACACTTTTAGGATGGCTGCTCATGCCGCTCGGTATCCGCATTTTTTTGGTGTATTTCTGCTTCGTCGGCTTGGCTGGCTGGTTTGTGCTGAGCACGGTGATGGAGGAAATACGCCCCGGCGTGCGCCAGTCCACCGAAGAAACCTTGGTGGACACCGCCAACCTGCTGGCCGAGTTGCTGCGTGACGATGTGCGCACCGGTCAACTCGATCAGCGCCACTGGCTGCAGGTGTTTCAGGCCTACGGCTTGCGCCAGCCGCAGGCGCAGATCTGGGGCGTTGCCAAAGAGGTGGTGAACAACCGTATCTATGTCACCGATGCGGCCGGCAAGGTGCTGATGGACTCCAGCGGGGCGGCGGTGGGCGAGGATTATTCGCGCTGGAATGATGTGTATTTAACCCTGCGTGGTCAGTACGGCGCACGCTCGACTCGGGCCGTGGCGGATGACCCAGATTCTTCGGTGATGTACGTGGCGGCGCCGATCAAGCAGGGCGCAGCAATCATCGGCGTGGTGACCGTGAGCAAACCCAGCAGCAGCCTGCAACCCTACATCGACCGCTCGCAGCGGCGCTTGGGCTGGTTTGGCGCCGGTTTGATCGGGCTGGGCTTGCTGGTCGGTGGTCTATTGTCGTGGTGGTTGAGCGGTTCGCTACGCCGCCTTACCGATTTTGCCCAAGCGGTGGCGGCGGGTGAGCGCAGCCCGGCGCCGCAGTTGCGCGGTGGCGAACTGGGCCAATTGGCCGCTGCACTGGAGCATATGCGCAGCGAACTGGAGGGCAAAGCCTACGTCGAGCGCTATGTGCACACCCTGACCCACGAGCTAAAAAGCCCACTGGCGGCCATTCGTGGCGCCGCCGAGTTGCTCGAAGGGGAGATGCCGGCTGAACAACGGCTACGTTTTGTCGGCAATATCCAAAGCGAAAGCGCCCGCTTGCAGCAATTGATCGAGCGCTTGCTGCATCTGGCTTTGGTCGAACAACGCCAAGGTCTGGAAGAACGGGTGGCGGTGCCGTTGCGCGGTCTGGTCGATGAATTGCTGCGGGCGCAGGCGGCGCGCCTCGAAAGTGCGCAGTTGGAGGTCGTAAATCGGCTCGATGAGTCGCTGCAATGGCTCGGCGAGCGGTTTTTACTGCAGCAAGCGCTGGCCAACTTGCTCGATAACGCCCTCGACTTCAGCCCCGACGGTGGCCGACTGTGCTGGTCGGCGCAGGTTTGCGGCGAGCAGTTGGAGTTGTGTTTGTTCAACCAAACCGAGGCGATTCCGGACTATGCCCTGTTACGGCTCACTGAACGTTTTTACTCTTTGCAGCGCCCCAAAACAGGGCGCAAAAGCAGCGGTTTGGGGCTTAATTTTGTCCAGGAAGTGGCTAGCTTGCATGGCGGCACCCTAACGGTGGCGAATGTGCCGGGCGGCGTCGAAGTGCGTTTGTGTTTGCCGCAGGCTTAGCTGCACTATCCTGACCTAGCCGGCTGCCGGCGCTGGCGCCGTGAGCTATGCCATTGGGGATATGTCGTAGTGACGAAACACCTGCTAACTTATATCGCGAGTGGTGATGGTTTCAGGCACCGAGCGAAGGGCTGGCGGCAGTTGGCCGAAATCCTGCTAGTCATAAACTTCTGCTATAAAAAATAGAAAACTAGGGAGTTGTTGCATGAAGACCGTTGCCGAAATCCTCAAGGGCAAAACCCACGTCAGCATCATCAGTGTCAGCTCAGAAATTACTGTGCTGGAAGCCATCACCTTGATGACCGACACCGACATCAGCGCCCTGATGGTGATTGATAATGGCCAAGTCGCCGGGATTGTCACCGAGCGCGACTACGTTCGCCGCGTTGCGCGCATGCAGTTGTCTCCGCATGCAACCCACGTCAGTGAGGTGATGACGCGTAATCTGATTACCGTAGGTCCGAGCGATCGCACGCGCTTTTGCATGCAGCTAATGATCGAAAAGAACCTGCGCCACTTGCCGGTGTTGGAGGACGGTAAGTTGGTCGGCCTGTTGTCGATTCGCGATCTGGTCAAAGACGTAGTCGCCGAGCAAGAAGGCTTAATCAATCACCTTGAGCAATATATTCGCGGCGTTTAACGCTGCGATTCAGCTAGTTGCGTGCAGCGTCCTGCTGCACGGCTAAGCCCTGAACTGCACCGAAGCTCCATAGAGTCTCCATCTGCGCTGCATATTTAGCCCATCTAGGCTGCGCACACTCTCCCCATCGGCCATTCGGCCACTCACGGGGAGAATTACCAATGAACCGCAATTTAGCCATCAAACTGGGCGTTATCGCGCTGCTGATGCTGTTACTGATGATTCCGCTGCTGATGATCGGCGGCATGGTCAGCGATCGTCAGCAACTGCGCGATGGCGTGCTAGCCGATATCGCCCGCAGCTCCAGCGGCGAGCAACACCTGACCGGGCCGATTCTGGTGGTGCCGTACCGCAAGATGGTCCGCGAGTGGAAAACCCACGAGAAAACTGGCGCGCGCTACCTCGAAGAACGAGAAGAGCGCAGCCGCCTGTATTTTTTGCCGGAGCAATTTCAACTCAACGGCCACGTGCTCACTGAGGAGCGCAAACGCGGTATTTATCAGGCGCGCCTGTATCACAGCGATAACCAAGTTAGCGGTTATTTCCAAGTGCCGGCGCAGTACGGGATTAGCGATGACTATGCCGACTACCGCTTTGAACCGGCGTTTCTGAGTGTCGGCATCAGCGATATTCGCGGCATCGAAAACGACCTGAAATTGCGCCTGAATGACGCTGAAATTACCTTTGCCGCCGGCAGTGGTGATCGCTTGCTGGCCAATGGTGTGCACGCGCCGTTGGCCGATATCGACAGCGTGAATGGCCAGCGCTTGAGCTTTGCCTTCGACCTCAAACTGCAAGGCACCGAGCAACTGTGGGTGACTCCGGTGGGCCGCGAAAGCAAGGTACAGCTCAGCTCCACATGGCCGCACCCAAGCTTTGTTGGGGAGTTTTTGCCGGTTAAGCACGAGGTCAATGACAACGGTTTTATCGCTGATTGGCAGACCAGTTTTTTTGCCACCAACTTTGCGCAAGTACTCGACGACTGTGCCAACGACAACAACTGCGAGGCCTACAACAGTCGTGAATTTGGCGTGAGCTTTGTCGACCCGGTTGACCAATACCTGAAAACCGACCGGGCAATTAAATACGCCCTGCTGTTTATTGCCCTGACCTTCGCCGGCTTCTTCCTGTTCGAGGTGCTCAAGCGCTTAGCCGTGCACCCGGTGCAGTACGGTTTGGTCGGCTTGGCGCTGGCGCTGTTCTACCTGTTGCTGCTGTCGTTGTCCGAGCACCTACCGTTCGCCACCGCCTACGCGATTGCCGCCGTGGCTTGCGTGTCTTTGCTGGGAGTGTATTTGGCGGCGGTGCTGCACAGCGCATTGCGCGGGCTGGGCTTTGCCGCCGCCTTGGCCGCCTTGTACAGCATGCTCTATGGCCTGCTACGCGCCGAAGACTACGCCCTGCTGATGGGCTCGCTGCTGGTGTTTGGCTTGCTGGCAGGGGTCATGTTGCTCACCCGTAAGCTCGATTGGTATGGAGTCGGCAAGCCTGACGCCAGCAGCGCCGTATAGGTCGCAGCGCAGGACTCGGGGGTAGGGCGTACTCGCCGCAGGCAGTACGCCGGGTTGTTCGTTGCGCACATTGGTGGACTTGCTACGCACATCGGTGGACTGTTCGCTGCGCTCCTGAGTCCACCCTACGTCCACCGTCGTTCATGCGTTCGCCGGCGGGTTGTTGGTTTAATTTTTTTGGAGAGTGCGATGTTAATGCTAATGCGTGGTTTGGCTTGTTATCTGTTGGCCTTGGTGCTGGCGATAGTGGTGTTGGCGGGGCTGATGTTTAGTCAGCAAATGGATTTAATTAAGCTGCTGATTGGCTCGGGCAAGTTGCTCAGTGAGTTGGCGTTGTATCTACTGCCAGGCAGTTTTTGGCAAGCCTTGACCGGGGTTAACGACGCCGGGCAAAACCCCGCCGTGCAGTCGTTTTTGCAGCTCTGCGTGGCGCTCGGCCAGTTGGCTTTACTGCCGGCGTTAGGCCTGTATCGCCTGTGGTATCGGCCATGAGCGGGCATGTTGGCTTGCGCGAAGATGCCCGGATCGGCGCGTTACTGGCGGCGAAAATTGCTCGCTTGTTTACACCACCGCCGGGCTAAGTGTTGTCAGCCAAGCAGCAGGCATAAAAAAACCGCCCCGAGGGGCGGTTCTTCACAGCAGCTACAAATTACAAACCGTTGGCGGCTTTGAATTCGCGGCGACGACGGTGCAGTACCGGCTCGGTGTAGCCGTTTGGCTGCTTGGTGCCTTCAACCACCAACTCAACAGCGGCCTGGAAGGCGATGTTGCTGTCGAAGTTGGGCGCCAATGGGCGGTATTGGGCGTCGCCTGCGTTCTGACGGTCAACCACTGGCGCCATGCGCTTGAGGGTTTCCATCACTTGCTCAAGGCTAACCACGCCATGCCGCAACCAGTTGGCGATGTGTTGGCTGGAGATGCGCAGGGTAGCGCGGTCTTCCATCAGGCCAACGTCATTGATGTCTGGCACTTTCGAGCAGCCAACGCCGTGGTCGATCCAGCGAACTACATAACCGAGGATGCCCTGGGCATTGTTGTCCAACTCGTTCTGCACTTCTTCGGCAGTCCAGTTGGTGTTCGGTGCCAGCGGGATGGTCAGAATGTCGTCTACCGAGGCGCGCTCGCGCTTGAGCAGTTCGGCTTGACGGGCGAACACGTCAACCGAGTGGTAGTGCATGGCGTGCAGGGCGGCGGCGGTTGGCGACGGTACCCAAGCGGTGTTAGCTCCGGCCATCGGGTGGGCGATTTTTTGCTCAACCATCGCGGCCATCAGGTCAGGCATCGCCCACATGCCTTTACCGATTTGTGCGCGACCTTGCAGGCCGGCAGCCAAACCGATATCGACGTTCCAGTTTTCGTAAGCGCCGATCCACTTCTCGGTTTTCATGACGCCTTTGCGGACCATGGCGCCAGCTTCCATGGAGGTGTGCAGTTCGTCGCCGGTGCGGTCGAGGAAGCCGGTGTTGATAAACACCACGCGCTCGCTGGCAGCCTTGATGCACGCCTTGAGGTTAACGGTGGTGCGCCGCTCTTCGTCCATGATGCCGACTTTGAGGGTGTTGCGGGTCATGCCAAGCACGTCTTCGATGCGGCCAAACAGTTCGTTGGTGAACCCCGCTTCTTCCGGGCCGTGCATTTTTGGCTTAACGATGTACATCGAGCCGGTGCGGCTGTTTTTGCGTGAGCTGTTGCCTTTCAGGTCATGCAGGGCGATCAGGCTAGTGACCAGGCCGTCCATGATGCCTTCTGGAACTTCGAAGCCGTCTTTGTCGACGATGGCGTCGATGGTCATCAGATGGCCGACGTTACGCACGAACAACAGTGAGCGACCGTGCAACTTGACCACGCCGCCGTTAACGCCGGTGTAGCTGCGATCCGGGTTCATGGTGCGGGTGAAGGTAGTGCCGCCTTTGGCCACTTCTTCAGCCAAGTCGCCCTTCATCAGGCCCAGCCAGTTTTTGTAGATGACGACTTTGTCGTCTGCATCGACCGCGGCAACGGAGTCTTCGCAGTCCATGATGGTGGTCAGGGCCGCTTCCATCAGCACGTCCTTAACCCCGGCGGCGTCGGTTTGACCGACTGGGGTAGTGGCGTCGATTTGGATTTCAAAATGCAGGCCGTGGTGCTTAAGCAGTACGGCGGTCGGCGCTGTTGCGTCGCCTTGGAAACCGATCAGCTGCGCGTCGTCTTGCAGACCGCTGTTGCTGCCGCCTTTGAGGCTGATGACCAGCTTGCCGGCTTCGATGCGATAGGCCGTGGAGTCAACGTGCGAGCCGGCGGCCAAAGGCGCCGCTTGGTCCAAGAAGGCGCGGGCGTAGGCGATAACTTTGTCGCCACGGACCTTGTTGTAGCCTTTACCTTTTTCCGCGCCGTCTGCTTCGCTGATCACGTCGGTGCCGTACAGGGCATCGTACAGCGAGCCCCAACGAGCGTTCGAGGCGTTCAGGGCGAAGCGTGCGTTCATCACCGGTACCACCAGCTGCGGGCCGGCCAGACGGGCGATTTCTTCGTCGACGTTTTCCGTGGTGATGCTGAAATCCGCCGGTTCCGGCAGCAGGTAGCCGATTTCTTGCAGGAAGGCTTTGTAGGCTGCGGCGTCGTGCGCAGCGCCTGCGCGGGCTTGGTGCCAGCCGTCGATTTGTGCCTGGATGGCGTCACGCTTGGCCAGCAGGGCGCGGTTTTTCGGTGCCAGGTCGTTGATTACGGCTTCTGCGCCGCTCCAGAACTGGTCGGCTGCAATGCCGGTACCGGGAATCGCTTCGTTGTTCACGAAGTCGAACAGGACTTTGGCGACCTGCAGGCCACCGACTTGAACGCGCTGAGTCATTGCTTGCCTCTCTCTATCGAAATCAACTCTAAGAACCTATTTAAGCTCTGTTGCAGGCGACGCAGCCACAGTTTGGGCGATGCTCGCGACGACCTTGAATAGGTTCTAAACCGGGCCCGGGCGGCCATGTAGTCAGGTGCGGCGGATACTACATGATGCAGCCGAAAAAATCAGCGGGCGGCAGTCGCGGTGCGACTAACTGCAGTCATGTGGTCACTCATAGTGCTGGCTATACTGGCTGAAATCGATCACTTGGAGCGCTTATGGCTATTACTGCTGCTACCGAGGCAGACCTGACGGCATTGCTGCCGTTATTTGCCGGTTACTTGGAGTTTTATCAGGTGCCCAAGCCGCTTGGGCAAATTCAGGCTTTTTTGCACGCGCGCCTGACCAAGGGCGATGCGCAGCTGTTTATTGCCCGTGATGCGCAGGGTGAGGCACAAGGCTTTGTGCAGTTGTATCCGCTGCAGGCTTCTTTGGCACTAGAAAGTTCGTGGTTGCTCAGCGACTTATATGTGCTGCCCAGTGCCCGTCGCCAAGGTGTGGCTGAGAGCCTGATGAACGCCGCCCGTGATTATGCGCACGCCTCGGGTGCCTGCGGCTTGCAACTGGAAACCGCCAAGACCAATCTGGCCGGGCAAGCGTTGTACGAACGCTTGGGCTATGTTCGCGACGACATCTATTACAGCTATTGGCTGGCGTTGCCGGGGCATTAAGCCTTGGCCATCAGTCGACTTATTTAATGCAGGCAGGGGAGTTGAGCATGGATCATCTGGTACTGACGGTAATAGCCCCTGATCAACCGGGCTTGGTGGAAAAAATTGCGCAGTGCATCGCTGCCCACGGCGGTAACTGGCTGGAGAGCCGCATGTCGCGGATGGCCGGCCAGTTCGCCGGGATTCTCAAAGTGGCGGTGCCAGCCGAGGCCTACGACGAACTGGTCGACGGTTTGCAGGGCCTGAGTGCGCAAGGCATTCGAGTGCTGCTGGCGCAAAGCGGGATTGATCCTTCCTGCACTTGGAAGCCGATCTTGCTGGAGTTGGTCGGTAACGATCGGCCGGGCATAGTGCGCGACATTACCCGCCTGCTCAGCGAGCATGGGGTCAACTTAGAGCGCCTGCACACCGAGGTGCGGCCGGCGCCCATGAGTAGCGAGCCGTTGTTCCATTGCCAAGCGCTGCTGGCCGTGCCCCTGACTCTGAAGCTGGAAGTGTTGCAAGAGAAGCTGGAAGCCTTGGCCGATGACCTGATGGTCGAGCTAAGCCTGCGCACCGAGGAGTAACGCGGTTCTGGCATGCCGCTGAATAGTTGTAGTCGGTAGCCCTGTGTAGGAGCCAGCAAGCGGGCTCCTACAACTATCCACCTCTGCTGTGGCTAGAGCTGTGGATAAGCTGGGGAGACTCCCAGCCACCTGTAGCGCCCCATGGCTTTGCGCTTTGTGGTTGAAAAATAAGCAGTTTTTGTACAGTTATGGACAATTGCCGGGGATTGTTCTGTGGATAAGCTTGGGAGTAGTGGTCACAGCCCAGGCGAGCCGTGGCCTGTACTAGCTTGTACGTTTTTTGCTCAGTGGCGTCGGCGCAGGCTTAGGTAGATGTCCAGGCTATACACCAGCAGTCCCGCCCAGATAAAGGCAAAGGCCAGTAGATTATTGGCGTCTAAATGCTCATCAAACAGCCATACGGCCTGCAGCAGCACCAAGGTTGGGGCCAAGTACTGCAAGAAACCCAGCGTGGTGTAGGGCAGATGGCGGGCGGCGGCGTTGAAGCACAGCAAGGGCAGCAGGGTGATCGGGCCGGCGGCCAGTAACCATAAGGCCGTGCTGTCGGCCCAAAACGTCGCTTGCGCGGTCAGTGCCGGCGGGGTGAGTAGCAGCCATAGCAGCGCCAGCGGTACTAACAGCCAGGTTTCCACGACTAAGCCGGGCAGCGCGGCGACCGGGGCTTTTTTGCGCAGCAGGCCATAGAAGCCAAAGCTAAAGGCCAGCCCCAACGATAACCAAGGCAGGCTGCCGAGTAGCCACAGTTGCTGCAATACCCCGCACCCCGCCAGCCCTACCGCCAGCCATTGCAGGCGGCGCAGGCGTTCGCCGAGTAACAACATGCCGAGCAGCACATTGACCAGCGGGTTGATGTAGTAACCCAGACTGGCGGCAAGCATTTGATTGTTGTTCACCGCCCACACATACAGCAGCCAGTTGCTGGCAATCAGCAGACCGCTGACTGTCAGTACCAGCAAGCGCCGTGGGTGCGCGAGCAACTCGCGCCACCAGCCGGGATGCTTCCATACCAGCAGTAATAACGAGCCACAGAGCGCCGACCAGAGCACTCGGTGCACGACGATTTCGGCTGCGGGCACTTGCGCCAGCAGTTTGAAATACAGCGGGAATAACCCCCAGATGGCGTAGGCGCAAATCCCCAGCAGGTAGCCGCGGCGCAGGTTGACGCTGTTCATGGGTAATCCTTACGAGCCAAGCGCTGGCCGACGTGGGCCAGCGCGGCGGGGTTAGTACAGGCGCAGCGGTTCTTCATCGAGCGCCGCCAGTTGCTCGCGCAACAGCAAAATTTGCTCGTGCCAGTAATGCTCAGTGCCAAACCAGGCGAAGTTGGGCGGGAACGCCGGGTCATCCCAGCGGCGTGCCAGCCAGGCGCTGTAATGCATGATGCGCAAGGCGCGCAGGCCTTCGATCAAGCCCAGCTCGCGTGGGTTGAAGTCGTGAAACTCTTGATAGCCTTCCATCAGTTCCGAGAGTTGCGCCAGTCGTTCATAGCGTTCGCCGCCGCCGAGCATCATCCACAGGTCTTGCACCGCTGGGCCCATGCGGCAGTCATCCAAGTCGACCATATGGAAGCTGTCGTCGCGGCACAGCAGGTTGCCCGGATGGCAGTCGCCGTGTACCCGGATCGGCGTGTAAGCGGTGCCGGCAAACAGGCTGTGCAGGCGTGTGAGTAGCTCGCCGGCGACGCTTTGATAAGTCGCTTGCAAGCTGCGCGGGATAAAATTGCCGTCCAGCAAGGTGGCCAAGGAGGCGTCGCCGAACAGGCTGACGCTGGTCACTTCACGGTGCACGAAAGGCTTGATCGCCGCCACCGCGTGCAGGCGCCCGAGCAAGCCGCCGAGGCGATACAGGTGATCCAGATTGCCCGGCTCCGGCGCTCGGCCGCCGCGCCGGGGGAACAGCGCAAAACGAAAACCGGCGTGCTCGAACAGGGTTTCGCCGTCGCGTACGATCGGCGGCACGACCGGCACTTCCAGTTCGTTGAGCTCTAGGCTGAAGCTGTGCTCTTCGCGGATTGCTGCATCGCTCCAGCGCTCGGGGCGATAAAACTTGGCAATCAGCGGTTGCTCGGCTTCGATGCCGACTTGGTACACGCGGTTTTCATAGCTGTTGAGCGCCAGCACGCGGGCGTCGGACAGGTAGCCAATGCTCTCAACGGCGTCCAGTACCAGGTCAGGGGTCAGG
This sequence comes from Pseudomonadaceae bacterium, assembly GCA_019745275.1. Taxonomy (GTDB): domain Bacteria; phylum Pseudomonadota; class Gammaproteobacteria; order Pseudomonadales; family Pseudomonadaceae; genus Aquipseudomonas. The sequence goes on from JAIETJ010000057.1 coordinate 21,546, forward strand.
GCGGCAAAGGGGTGCGACATGCGCGTGAGTCCAAGGGCGAGGGGCGCACAGTCTACCCGGTTAGCTTTCCCCGGGCTTTGGCGTACGCGCCAAACAATACACATCCACGCGACTCGCCCCGGCTTTACCCAGCAAACGGGCGATGGCTTCGGCGGTTGCCCCGGTGGTCAGCACGTCATCAATCAGCGCGATATGCCGACCTTGCACGGCGGCCGGATCAGTCAGGGTAAAGGCTTTGCGCAGGTTGCGTTTGCGCTCGGCGGCGCTGAGCAATTGCTGCGCCGGGCCGTCGTGGCGGCGCACTAACAGCTCAGAGGCTTGCGGCAGCTGCAGACTGTGGCTGAGCCAGTTGGCGAGCATCTGGGCTTGATTGAAGCCGCGTTGGCGTAAGCGTTGGCGCGACAAGGGCACGGCTAGGAGTAAATCCGGCTTGGCCAGCCCTTCGCTAAAGGCATGTTGTAGATGATGTGACAAAAGCTCGGCCAGCAGACGTCCTAATGGCCAGCGCGCCTGATGCTTGAAGCGGTTGATCAGGGCGTCGAGCGGAAAGCTGTAACGCCACGCGGCCTCTACTCGGGTAAAACTGGGTGGCCGTTTTAGGCAGGCGCCGCAGGTCAGTCCGGCGCAAGGCAGGGGCAGTGCGCAGTTCAGGCAGTGCTCCGCGAGCCAAGGCAATTCGGCCTCGCAGTCGCTGCACAGGGCTAAAAGGTTGTCGCAGGGGTCGTCGCACAGCATGCAGTGCTGCTGCTTTTTTAACCAGATGTAAACCGGCTTGTTGTTGCTTGGTTGACAGCGCATGCCGCTTCCCTAACTATCTATGCCACGCCATAGCCAAACTCCGTCGGCTGCCGCTTCACTCTAGCAGCCCGCGACACCTAATAAGGAACAGCCGATGAACGCCTCAGTCAACACTCCAGCTCCAAGGTCTAAGCTTCGTCATGACTGGTCGCTGGGCGAGGTTAGGGCGCTGTTTGAACAGCCCTTCAATGACCTGTTGTTTCAGGCGCAGACGGTGCATCGTGGGCACTTCAACGCTAACCGAGTGCAGGTCTCGACTTTGTTGTCGATCAAAACCGGGGCCTGCCCGGAAGACTGCAAATACTGTCCGCAGTCTGGCCACTACAACACCGGCTTAGAGAAAGAAAAACTTCTTGAGGTGCAGAAAGTGCTGGAGGAGGCGGCCCGCGCCAAAGCCATCGGCTCCACACGTTTTTGCATGGGCGCGGCGTGGAAGCATCCCTCGGCCAAAGACATGCCGTATGTGTTGGAGATGGTCAAAGGCGTCAAGGCGCTGGGGCTGGAAACCTGCATGACCTTGGGTAAGCTCGATCAGGAGCAAACCCAAGCGTTGGCTGGCGCGGGCTTGGATTACTACAACCATAACCTCGATACCTCGCCGGAGTTCTACACCAGCATCATCACCACTCGCACCTACGGCGAGCGCCTGCAAACTTTGGGTTATGTGCGCGATGCCGGGATGAAGATTTGCTCCGGCGGCATTCTCGGCATGGGCGAGTCGCTGGACGATCGTGCCGGCCTGTTGATTCAACTGGCTAACTTGCCCGAGCACCCAGAATCGGTGCCGATCAATATGCTGGTCAAGGTCAAGGGCACGCCGCTGGAAGATGCCGCTGAGGTCGATCCGTTCGACTTTATTCGCATGCTGGCGGTGGCGCGCATCCTCATGCCGCAGTCCCATGTACGCCTGTCGGCTGGGCGCGAGGCGATGAACGAGCAGATGCAGGCGCTGGCGTTTATGGCTGGTGCTAACTCGATTTTCTACGGCGACAAACTGCTGACCACCGCCAACCCGCAGGCCGATAAAGACATGCAGTTGTTTGCCCGGCTCGGCATCAAACCGGAAGCGCGCGAAGAGTACGCCGACGAGGTGCATCAAGCGGCCATTGAGCAAGCCTTGGTCGAGCAGCGCGGTTCGCAGCAGTTCTATAACGCCGCTTCGGCCTGATCCGTTTTTTGTAGGGGTCAGCTGGCTGACGATTGGTCGCCGCCGGCAGATCGCCAGCACGCTGGCTCCTACGGTGACTCGTATGTCTTTCGATCTAAGCTCGCGCCTCAATGAGCGCCGCACCGCCCACTTGTATCGCCAGCGCCCGCAACTGCAAAGCCCACAGGGGCCGTTGGTGTGGGTGGATGGCCAGCAGTTGTTAGCCTTTTGCTCGAACGATTATCTCGGTTTGGCCAATCACCCCGAAGTGCTCGCCGCGATGCAGCAAGGTGCGGCTAAGTGGGGCGTCGGTGGCGGCGCCTCGCATCTGGTGATCGGCCACAGCAGCCCGCACCACGAATTGGAAGAAGCGCTGGCCGAGTTCACTGGTCGCCCGCGCGCCTTGCTGTTTTCTACCGGCTATATGGCCAACTTGGCCGCCGTTACGGCGCTGGTCGGGCGTGGCGATACGGTGCTGGAAGACCGGGTCAATCACGCCTCCCTGCTGGACGCCGGCTTGCTTAGCGGCGCGCGCTTCGCCCGCTATTTGCATAACGATGCCGCCAGCCTCGCCAGTCGCTTGGACAAAGCCTGCGGCAATACGTTGGTGGTGACTGACGGGGTGTTTAGCATGGACGGCGATTTAGCCGACCTGCCGGCACTCTGCGCGCAGGCGCGTAAGCGTGATGCTTGGCTGTTGGTGGATGACGCCCACGGCTTCGGCCCGCTGGGCGCAACGGGTGGTGGCATCGTCGAGCACTTTGGATTGGGAGTGGAGGATGTGCAGGTGCTGGTCGGCACCTTGGGCAAGGGTTTCGGCACCGCCGGGGCCTTCGTGGCCGGCAGCGAGGAGCTGATCGAAACCTTAATTCAGTTCGCCCGCCCGTATATCTACACCACCAGCCAACCGCCGGCGGTGGCCTGCGCCACGTTGAAAAGCCTCGAGTTACTGCGCACTGAGCACTGGCGGCGTGAACATCTGGCTAAGTTGATTGCGCGTTTTCGTCAGGGTGCGGCTGAGATCGGCCTGACCTTGCTGGACAGTTTGACGCCGATCCAGCCTATTCTGGTGGGTGACAGCGCCCGCGCCCTGCAACTGTCGAGCATGTTGCGCGAGCGCGGCTTATTGGTCACCGCCATCCGTCCGCCCACCGTGCCGGCCGGCAGTGCGCGCCTGCGCGTGACCCTCAGTGCGGCCCATAGCGAGGCCCAGCTTGAGCAATTATTAGCGGCGTTGGCCGACTGCTGGCCGCGCTTGGCCGCGCTCGAGTCCTTGGAGCTTCGCGATGCGTAATCGTCTGGTACTGCTGCCCGGCTGGGGTCTCGGTAGCGAGCCGCTGGCGCCCTTGGCGGCTGCGCTACAAGGCTTGCAGCCGAGTTTGCGGGTGCAGATCGAACCGCTGCCGCTGCTCGATTCGGCCGATCTCAACGAATGGCTGGATGAGTTGGATGCCAATCTGCCGGAGGATGTGTGGCTCGGCGGCTGGTCGTTGGGTGGCATGCTCGCCACGGAATTGGCCGCGCGACGCGGCGAACGCTGTTGTGGGCTGATTACCTTGGCCAGTAATGCCTGCTTCGTGGCCCGCAGCGATTGGCCGCAGGCGATGCCGGAGACGAGCTTTGCGGCGTTTTTGGCCAGCTGCGAATCGAATGCGCCCAGTACCCTGAAGCGTTTCAGCCTGCTGTGCGCTCAGGGTGCCGCAGATGCACGCGGACTTGGGCGCTTGCTCGCGGCCAGTGCTCCGCACACTTCGCCGACAGAGCTATTGCGGCAATTACAGCTGTTGGCCGCGCTGGATACTCGGGCGGCGCTGCAGGCTTTTACGGGGCCGCAGTTACATCTGTTCGCGGCCGCCGATGCTTTGGTGCCGGCGGCCGCCGCTGGAGCGCTCTTGAGCTTGCTGCCGGATATTGAAATCGGCCTGCTTGAGCACGCCAGCCACGCTTTTGTGCTGGAGCGCCCACATGAAGTGGCGGCGGCGTTGGCGGCGTTTTTCAGCGAGGCCAAGGATGACTGATTTAGCCCATGGACTGCTGCCGGGCTTGCCGGACAAGCGCCAAGTGGCCGCCTCGTTTTCGCGGGCTGCCGACAGTTACGACAGCGTGGCGGGCTTGCAGCGAGCGATTGGCCATGAGTTGCTACGTCGTCTGCCGGTTGACATGGCGGCTAACGCTTGGCTGGATATGGGCTGTGGCACCGGCTACTTCAGTCGTGTACTGGCGCAGCGCTTTGGCGCGGGCGAGGGCGCGGCAGTGGATATCGCCGAGGGCATGCTCAAGCACGCCCAGCCCTTGGCGGGTGCCAGGTACTTTATTGCCGGCGACGCCGAAGCGTTGCCGCTGCGCAGTAACAGTCGCGAGTTAATTTTCTCCAGCTTGGCGTTGCAGTGGTGTGGCGATTTTGCTCGGGTGCTGGCCGAGGCGCGGCGGGTCTTGCAGCCGGGCGGCGTGTTGGCGTTTAGCAGTTTGTGCGTCGGTACCTTGGCTGAACTACGCGCCAGTTGGCAGGCCGTCGACGGGTTAGTGCATGTGAATCAGTTTCGTCATTTTGCCGATTACCAGCGGCTGTGCGCGGCCAGCGGTCTGCGCGTGCTGAGTTTGGATACCCAACCACAGGTGCTGCACTACGCCGATGTGCGTGGGCTGACCGGCGAGTTAAAAGCCTTGGGCGCGCACAATCTTAATCCGGGTCGTCCGGGTGGTTTGACCGGGCCGGCGCGAGTGCGCGGTTTGCTCGCCGCCTACGAAACCTTTCGTCAACCGCAAGGCTTACCTGCCACTTATCAGGTGGTATATGGCGTGCTGCAAAAGGCGCCCTGACAGGCTGCGTGGCGCTCTGAAATAACCGCCAGCTTCTTTCGGCTGGTATATGCCGTGCTGCAAAAACAATCATCAACAGGAGCAGTGAAATGCCCGTGGCCTTCTTTATTACCGGCACTGACACTGATGTCGGCAAAACCACCATCGCCGCCGGACTGTTGCGTGCGGCGCGCTTGGCCGGCTTGAGCACGGCGGCTGTTAAGCCGGTGGCCGCTGGTTGCGAGCTGACCGCCGATGGTTTGCGCAACAGCGATGCGCTGGCGTTGCTGGCCGAGTGTTCCGTCCCGTTGTGCTACGCCGAGGTTAATCCGCTCGCCTTAGCTCCGGCGATTGCGCCGCATCTGGCCGCAGCCGAGGCGGGAGTCAGTCTTGAGGTGGCTTCCATTACCACTGCCGTGCAGGCGGTGCTGGCCCAGCAGGCGGATTTCAGCCTAGTCGAGGGCGCGGGCGGCTGGCGGGTACCGCTGAACGACTCGGCGACCTTGGCGGATGTGGCGATGGCGCTGCAATTGCCGGTAATCGTGGTGGTGGCGGTGCGCTTGGGTTGCATCAATCACGCCTTGCTCACGGTGGAGGCGATCGAGCGTGATGGCTTGCGCGTAGCCGGCTGGGTGGCAAACCTGCTGGAGCCGCAGATGCCGCACCTTGAAGAGAATATTGCGACTCTCGCCGCGCGCTTACCGGCACCCTGCTTGGGTCGCGTACCGCGTCTGAATGAAGCCGGTGCGGCTCAGGTCGCACGTTATCTCGATCTGAGTCGACTTAATATCCAGCTATAAGCAAGGCCTGGCTGATTGCTTTTTGCTTGTATATTTTTTGCTCAATCTCGGCTTCAATTAAACAAGACATATTTCCCGGTTGGGAGCATTGCCATGCAAATTTCTGCCAGTAGCGCCTTCAATTCGGGCCTAAGCAGCGTCCAAAACGGCCAGCAGCGGGTTAATCAAGCGGCCAATGACATCGCCAGTATTAGTGTAGAAAAGCCGGCGGCTCAGTCACTGGACGCCAATCCGAGCAATAACCAAGCGCAGCCAGTGGATCTCGCCACCAGCTTGGTTGATCTGCAAATCGGCAAACAGCAGGTGCAAGCCGGGGCCGAGGTGATTAAAACTGCCGACGACGCGCTCGGCACCTTGCTGGATATTCGCGCGTAACCCTTTGTTGGCCTCCCGCCAGAGCGAGGAGGGGTAGATGAACATCGCGGGTTATGGGTATTTAGCGTCAGCGAGGTCGCTTTCTTCCCCCGCGCGCGCGTCTTTTCGCGCGGTAAGTGCTGAGTCGCAGTTGGGGCTTGAGTCGCCCGCGCCGGCTGACAGCCTGTCATCCGCATCCAAGCAAGTTGACGCTGAGGATTCGAAACGTCTCGACCCGAGCGGTCGAGCCGCTCCAAGTGCTGCTGAAGAACGTTCGATTGAGCTGCAAGTTAGCCAGCTGAGCGCCCGGGATCGCGAGGTGCGCGCCCATGAGCAGGCGCATTCAGCGGTCGGTGGTAGCTATGCGGGCGCCCCCAGTTATACCTTCAAACGTGGACCAGATGGACGTTCCTACGCCGTAGGAGGCGAGGTAGCTATAGACGTAGGGGCTATTGCCAATGATCCTGCGGCCACTATCCGCAAAATGGAGCAGGTGCAGCGCGCTGCATTAGCGCCCGCCGAGCCGTCAGGCCAAGACCGAAGCATCGCCGCGCGCGCCCAAGTGCTGGCGGCGCAGGCCCGCTCGGAATTGTCGGTGCAGCAGCGTGAGGCAGCCGCCAGCGCCATTGCCGAGGGTAAAGCTCAGGCTGCCGAACGCGAGCAGGCCGAGCAAGATAAGCAGGCGGGTAAAGACAAATTGGCCGCAAGTGAGCAAGACTCACGAGCGTCGAACAAAACAGCGCAGCAAGATTTTGCATTAACGCCTAATCTGCAAGTGTATCGCCGTGTGGGTGCGCTGCCGCAACCAGACAGTTTGCTCCATGTGGTTACCTAAGTGGCATCGCGCTGGATGCTTGACAAGGCATTGGCGTAAACGTATGTTTCAAACGCCTGTTTGACTGCTGGCCCGCATGTAGTCTATCGGGCCGCTGGGAGTGATCCCGCTAACGACTGGCAAGCCGGTCACCCTAATTGCAATTTACAGCAGAGGTTATTCGCTATGCCTGATTACAAGGCCCCCTTGCGTGATATTCGTTTCGTTCGTGATGAGTTGTTGGGCTACGAAGCGCATTATCAAAGTATGCCGGCTTGCCAAGACGCCACTCCAGACATGGTCAACGCCATTCTCGAGGAAGGCGCTAAGTTTTGTGAGCAGGTAATTGCTCCGCTTAACCGTGGTGGCGACATCGAAGGTTGCAAATGGAGTGAGTCGGGCGTTAAGACCCCTACTGGCTTTAAAGAAGCCTATCAGCAGTACGTTGAAGGTGGCTGGCCAAGCCTGTCGCACGACGTTGACCATGGCGGCCAAGGCCTGCCTGAGTCGCTGGGCTTGGTATTGAGCGAACTGGTTGGCGAAGCTAACTGGTCGTGGGGCATGTACCCAGGCCTGTCGCACGGCGCGATGAACACCATCGCCGAGCACGGTACCTCTGATCAGAAGCACACTTACCTGACCAAGTTGGTAACTGGCGAGTGGACCGGCACCATGTGCTTGACCGAATCCCATTGCGGTACTGACTTGGGCATGTTGCGCACCAAGGCTGAGCCTCAGGCAGATGGTTCGTACAAAGTTTCTGGTACCAAGATCTTTATCTCGGCTGGCGAACACGACATGGCCGATAACATCGTCCACATCGTATTGGCGCGCCTGCCGGATGCCCCGCAAGGCACCAAAGGTATTTCACTGTTTATCGTGCCTAAGTTTATGCCGAACGAAGACGGTACTGCTGGCAGCCGTAACGCCGTTTCCTGTGGCTCGCTTGAGCACAAAATGGGCATCCACGGTAACGCTACCTGCGTGATGAACTTTGACGGCGCCACCGGTTACTTGATCGGCCCAGCCAACAAAGGCCTGAACTGCATGTTCACCTTTATGAACACTGCTCGTCTGGGTACTGCTCTGCAAGGTCTGGCGCACGCCGAAATCGGTTTTCAAGGCGGCCTGCAATACGCTCGCGACCGCTTGCAAATGCGTTCGTTGACTGGCCCGAAGGCGCCGGACAAAGCTGCTGACCCGATCATCGTGCACCCCGATGTACGCCGCATGCTGTTGACCATGAAAGCGTTCGCCGAAGGCAGTCGCGCCATGGTGTACTTCACTGCTAAGCAAGTGGACATCGTTAAGTACAGCGAAAACGAAGCAGACAAAAAAGCCGCTGATGGCCTGTTGGCGTTCCTGACTCCAATCGCTAAAGCCTTTATGACCGAAGTGGGCTTTGAAGCGGCTAACCACGGCGTGCAAATCTACGGCGGCCACGGTTTTATCGCTGAGTGGGGCATGGAGCAGAACGTTCGCGACAGCCGCATTTCCATGCTGTACGAAGGCACCACCGGTATTCAAGCGCTGGACCTGCTCGGCCGTAAGGTTCTGCAGACCCAAGGCGAGGCTCTTAAAGGCTTCACCAAGATCGTCCACAAGTTCTGCCAAAGCAATGAAGCCAACGACGCTGTTAAAGAGTTCGTTGCACCATTAGCCTTGCTGAACAAAGAGTGGGGCGATCTGACCATGAAAGTGGGCATGGCCGCGATGAAAGACCGCGAAGAAGTCGGTGCTGCTTCGGTAGACTTCCTGATGTACTCCGGTTACGTCTGCCTAGCTTACTTCTGGGCTGACATGGCGCGCTTGGCTGCCGAGAAACTGGCTGCCGGCACTGACGAAGAGGCGTTCTACACCGCCAAATTGCAGACCGCACGTTTCTACTTCCAGCGTATCCTGCCGCGTACCCGTGGCTTGGTGGTGACCATGGTTTCTGGCGCCAACAACTTGATGGATATGAAAGAAGAAAACTTCGCTCTGGGCTACTAAGCTTTAAGTTGCTGGGTTTAATCACCTAGCGCTAACTTAAGATCGAAATAAAATGCCGCTGGCCTTCGGGTCCGCGGCATTTTTCGTTTTGCCGGGTCAAACGGAGGAAATAGCTCAAGTTTGCGTGCTAGGCCGATGCCTTATGGGTAATCTGCAGGCAGAATGCAGCGCTGCGATTCATCGTCACTGGGTTTGGAGTGTTGCCGTGTTGCGCTTTTCTGCTGTGCGCCTTGGGCATTTCTTGCCGTCACTGTTGCTGTTGGTCGGTGGCTTGCTGGCGGCCAGTTTGGCCACTTTAAATGAGTTTTTTAACTCTCTATTTAATGTCCTGCCGACTCTGTTGCTGCTGCTCGGTGGCACTTTTTGCATGGTCTACAGTCGCCAGCGTGAGCTGTTTCTGTTGCTGACGGTGTACCTCAGTTACTTCCTACTGGATACCCAGGCCGATTACTTTCGCGCCAATGGTCGCGTGCAGGACGATGCGGCGCTGATATTCCATCTCTGCAGCCTGCTCTTGCCCCTGCTCTATGGCTTGTACGCGGCTTGGCAGGAACGAACCCAGTTGATTCAAGATCTGATCGCGCGTGCGGCCGTGTTATTGGCCGTGGTTGGCGTCGCGGCGGCGCTTGAGCAGCGTTATCCGCAAGAGTTGCTAGGTTGGTTGGCGGAAATTCGCTGGCCGGCGCTGCATGGCAGTTGGATGAGTCTAATTCAGTTGGCTTATCCGCTGTTTTTGCTGGCCGCTGTGTTGCTCGTGGTGCAATACCTGCGTCATCCACGGCCGCTGCATGCGGCTCAGTTGCTCGGTTTGCTTGGCTTGTTATGGATGCTGCCCAAGGTGTTTATCGAGCCGCAGGCGCTGAATATTATGAGCAGTCAGGTGATGTTAATGATTGCCGTGGCGGTGGCCCATGAGGCCTATCAAATGGCCTTTCGTGATGAGCTCACCGGCTTGCCAGGCCGCCGTGCGCTGAATGAGCATCTGCAGCGCCTAGGGCGCAATTATGTGTTGGCGATGGCTGATATCGACCACTTCAAGAAGTTTAACGACACCCATGGTCACGATGTTGGCGATCAAGTGCTGCGTTTAGTGGCCCAGCAATTGGCCAAAATCAGTGGCGGTGGTAAGGCCTATCGTTACGGTGGTGAAGAGTTCACCTTGGTGTTTCCTGGCAAAACCATCGAGCAGTGCTTGCCGCATCTAGAAGTGGTGCGCGCAGCTGTCGAGGGCTATCACTTGCAATTGCGTGAGTCGACCAAGCGCCCGCACGACGATCAGCAGGGTCGACAAAAGCGCGGCGCTAAAACCGCTAGTAGTGTGGCCGTGACGGTCAGTATTGGCGTCGCCCAGCGCCAAGCCGAGCAACCTGCGCCTGAGGATGTGCTGAAAGCGGCAGACAAGGCCTTGTACGATGCAAAAAATGCCGGGCGCAATCGCGTGATGGCGCTTGGGCAGGTTCGTCGCGGTGCGGTGCGGGTGAGCGGCGCCGAGGCTTAGCGGTGGTTGAATTGGTGTGACTTGCGGTCGTCTTCCGGTCACAAGTTGACCCTTTTGCTCTTTATGAGTGTCGGGTACAATCCAAACTATGTTCAATTGGCGATCCTGCCAGTCTTTTTCGAGAGGTTCACATGGCTGATTACAAAGCGCCCCTGCGCGATATGCGCTTCGTCCTCAATGAGGTTTTTGAGGTGGCTAAGCTGTGGGCTGAGTTGCCAGCGATTGCCGAAGTGGTGGATGAAGAGACCGCTGCGGCCATTCTCGAAGAAGCCGGTAAGGTGACTGCCGGTGTGATCGCCCCGCTGAATCGCAGCGGCGACGAAGAAGGCTGCGGCTGGACTGACGGTGTGGTTAACACTCCGGCCGGCTTCCCTGCCGCCTATAAGGCTTACTCCGAAGGCGGCTGGGTTGGTGTTGGTGGTGATCCGCAGTTCGGCGGCATGGGCATGCCCAAGGCTATCTCGGCGCAAGTCGAAGAAATGGTCAACTCGGCCAACCTGTCGTTCGGCCTGTATCCAATGCTAACCGCCGGCGCTTGCTTGTCGATCAATGCGCACGCCAGCGAAGAGCTCAAAGAAGCCTATCTGCCGAACATGTATTCGGGCGCTTGGGCTGGCTCCATGTGTCTAACCGAGCCGCACGCCGGCACCGACCTTGGGATTATTCGCACCAAGGCCGAGCCACAGGCTGACGGCAGCTACAGCATCAGCGGCACCAAGATTTTCATCACTGGCGGCGAGCACGACCTTAGCGAAAACATCATTCACCTGGTGTTGGCCAAACTGCCGGACGCCCCGGCGGGCCCGAAAGGTATCTCGTTGTTCCTGGTGCCGAAGTTTATGGTTAACGCCGACGGTTCCTTGGGCGCGAAGAACAGCCTGTCGTGCGGTTCGATCGAACACAAAATGGGCATCAAGGCTTCGGCTACTTGCGTGATGAACTTTGACGGCGCCATCGGTTACATCATCGATGCGCCGAACAAAGGCCTCAACGCCATGTTCACCATGATGAACTACGAGCGTTTGGGGGTGGGCGTGCAGGGTTTGGCATTGGGTGAGCGTTCCTACCAGAACGCCATCGAATACGCCCGTGACCGCATCCAGAGCCGTGCACCAACCGGTCCTGTGGCTAAAGACAAAGTCGCTGACCCGATCATAGTGCACCCAGACGTGCGCCGTATGTTGTTGACCATGAAAGCCTTGAACGAAGGCGGTCGTGCGTTCTCCAGCTACGTGGCGATGCAACTCGACACTGCCAAGTTCAGTGAAGACGCCGCTACTCGTAAGCGTGCCGAAGAGTTGGTGGCCTTGCTAACGCCGGTAGCCAAAGCCTTCCTGACCGATATGGGTCTGGAAACCACCGTGCACGGCCAGCAGATTTTTGGCGGTCATGGCTTTATTCGTGAGTGGGGCCAAGAGCAGCTGATCCGCGATTGCCGTATTACCCAGATCTACGAAGGCACCAACGGCATTCAATCGCTCGACTTAGTCGGCCGTAAAATCGTCGGCAATGGCGGCGCCATGTACACACTGTTCGCCGACGAAATTAAAACCTTCATCGGTAGCGCCGATGCTTCGCTGGCCGAGTTCGTTGAACCGCTTAAAGCGGCCATCAACAACCTCGACGAGCTGAGTGCTTGGCTGCTTAACAGCGCCAAAACCAACCCGAATGAAATCGGCGCGGCCTCGGTTGAGTACCTGCAAGTGTTCGGCTACACCGCCTACGCCTACATGTGGGCCCTGATGGCCCGCACCGCGCTGGCCAAGCAAGAGCAAGACGAGTTCTACGTCAGCAAGCTCGGCACCGCACGCTTCTACTTCGCCCGCCTGTTGCCGCGCATTCACTCCCTGACCGCCTCGGTCAAGGCTGGCAGCGAGTCGCTGTACCTGCTGGATGCTGCGCAGTTCTAAGGTTTCACGCGCAATAAAAAGCCCCGCTTTCGAGCGGGGCTTTTTATTGCGCGGTATTTATTTACTCGTGAATCAGCAATTCTACCTGGCTCGGGTCGTCGATAAAGCGATTACGATTGCCTTGGGTGTTGAAGATTTTCTCGTTGCGAGCCTGTTCGGCGGCGTCGGGCGGGTCAAGTAGATGCCACTGCTTTAAGACCGATATTTGTCCATAGATTGGCAGGCCGTATTCGCTGTGCATGTAGAAAATGGCTCGAGCTACGTTACCTTTGGCTTCATCGCGCGGCTCAACTATCTGGTAGCTGGCCTTGAAGCTGCAGCCGATGTCGTCAAACTCGCTTTTAGCCACGCTGTCGAGTTTGCCGAATTGAGCGCCACGCCGGGCTAGTTCAACGCGGGTTAGTTCCGGGTAAAGATTGTGCAGGTCGGAGAGCATGTACAGGTATTGCGGATTGCTCTCTAAACACTGCTGGTCTGAGGTGCAGCGCAGGGCGCTTTTAATCTGTTTGCTGCTGTATACCAAGCTGGCCATCAGCGATTTGTGATTTTGGCTAAAGTCTTTGCCGCAATACAGCGAGGAGCCTCCGGTCGGATAGAGCTCGCTCCAGAATAAGGTACCGGTGCTGGCTTTAGGGTCTTTGAGTTGGCTTTGACCGCCGGCCAGCGCGCAGTTAGCAGTGCTGAGCGTGGTTAAGCAGATCAGGGCGATTACAACTGCACGCATGTTATTACCCCTTTGACTCGCTGGGCGCGAGCCGTAAATTGTCGGACGATCCTAGGTTAACAAGACCTGCGTCACACAATAAAGCCGAGCGTTGGGTTGGTTGCGCAGTTTGTAGGCTTTGGCTTACATGGTGTGCTGTCGATCGGCGCTTACCTGTGCCGTCCTGCAGCGCTATTCTGTTACCCAAGGAAGCAAGGACGCCGCGCAGGATGCGCATGCAACAGGCAGGGATGCAGAGGAACTCCGCCAGGATGGTGGATTGATAATGGATGTCAGGACGCACAACAAAACCTCGCCTAGGCGGGGTTTTGTTTTTTCTGCGTCTGGTTAATGTACGGATGCTCGGCACTGCGTATTCATCTCTCGCTGCTGCCCTGTTGCTGTGCGTGCGGACAATTGGGCTGCGTCAGGCGTGAACTGGCTAAAGTTCGCGGCTGTACGGCCGACTAACTGCTTTATCTTGCTGGAGTGCAGGCTGATGCAGGTTCAGGCCAGTGACTTTAATCAACGCTTGGTGGTGGCGATCAATCGGCAGGTTGCGGGTCATTCTGCGACGGCCTCTAAAGATCAAACGTTTGCTGGAATGCGCGTTGCGTTGTCGCCAGAAGGCTTGGGACGCGCTGCTCAAGAGCGGGATGCCGATATCGATGCCAGCGACTTGCCAGAGACGCTGAAATACCTGCTCAAGGCCATGCGTGATTTACGTGCGCAGTTGGCGGCCAAGGCGGATGAGTTGCAGGCGTTGTTGAGTGAAGCGGGGCTTAGTGACGAGCAACGCAAGGCGCAGTTAGATGTTCTGCGCCAAACGATGGCTTCACTTCAGGGTGCCTTAACGGCATTGGGCGCGCAGTTGGCAAAGGCGATGCAGACGATGTCGTTGAGCGATCAGCAGCGTTTGACGGTGGGTAAATTACTCTTGGCCAGATAGCGGCCTGAGCTGCTCAACAGTCAGCGCAAGGCTGCAAGGCCAGTGCGCTGGGCAACCCCTTTATTGGTGGCTGCCAGCGCGGCTCGGGCGCTTAGTTTTTAGCTTGCGCAGCCCGCGCCCGACATGCCTCACCAAAGGCTTGGAATATGCGTACCGAGTGCGGGTTTTGCGCGGCTTGCCATTCGGGGTGCCATTGTACGCCGAGGGTGAACTGCGCGGCCTCAGGCAGGTGAAACGCCTCAATCAAGCCGTCTTCAGCGTGTGCCAAAGGCTGTAGGCCTTTGCCAAGGGTTTTGATGCCTTGGCCGTGCAGTGAGTTAACCGGGATTTCGTCCTGGCCCATTAACTCCGCCAACCAAGTATTGGGTACCAAGCGCACGGCGTGAATGTCGGCATATTGCTCAGCCGGCGGGGTGGTGTCGTCCTCGCGGTGGTCATTGATGCCTTCGATTTCGTAGAGCTTTTGATGCATGTCGCCGCCCAGTGCGACGTTCATCTCTTGCATGCCTCGACAGATGCCGAACAGCGGCAGGCCCATGGCCAGGGCGGCCCGAATCAGAGGCAGGTCAAAGTGGTCGCGGTCTTGGTCTTGCGCCTTGTTAGGCGTCAGGTTTTCTTGGCCGTAAAGCGTGGGGTCGATGTTGCTGCCCGCGCCTGTGAGGTACACGCCATCGACCATCGATAGGTATTGTTCAAGGTCGTCAGTGCCGAAGCAGGTCGGTGCCAGCAGCGGTACGCAGCCAGCCAACTCAACCAGTGGGCTCATGTATTTTTTGGTCATTACTTGATAGTCATGGCCTTTGCGTTCTTGTGTGCCCATGGACATCAATACAACCGGTTTGCGGGTTAAACTCTGGGTGTTGCCAGTGTTGTTGTTAGACATATGTCACCTTGAGGCAAGCGATTGCTTACCGTTTTTGTGCAGTAAAGCGCACGACTGCTGTGGGCTTTACTGTTTTGGCGGTCTATCTGCTGCGCGGGTAAGCGCTTAGGTGTGCGAGTTTTACTCTAGCGCAAAGCTCGCATCTTGGAGGATTTCTTGCGTTATAGGCACTCACACGGCTGGACTTGACCGTTGCTCAGTGTGCCTAGACTGTAAAATATGTCAAACAATATAGTTTCGAGTGTTTAAAATAACCTTGCGCTCGGTGGCTTTCATTGAGGCTCGTGCGTGAGCACTGAGTGGCGAGCCGATGCTCATCGCGCAGACAAAAAAATGGCCTGCATCAGCAGGCCATTTAATCGAAGCGTTACGCCGCTGTACTTAGCGAATGCCTGCGCCTGCCAAGGATTCTGGCGACCACTGCACGTTGGTTAGGTCGGGGATGTACTTCACGCCGCCGTACGGGCCAGTCATGCCGGTGATGTTGTAACTGCCCACCACTAGGTCATAGATCATATGCGCGGGGCCCACTGGGACTTTGGCGTCGTAGCTCGGGGCGGTGAATGCCAGTGAGCCGCGAAACAGTGCGTCGTGAGCGTCGTATTGGTCTGAGGCGAGAGCGGCCCAGGTGTCTTCGTCTAGGTAAAAGCGGCGTTTTTTGTAAATGTGCCGCATGTCAGATTTGAGAGTGCCCTCGACCACCCATACTCGATGCGCTTCCCAGCGCACTTTGTCGGGGTTAACAAAGTTGGGTGTGGTCATTTTCGGCACATCGGTGTCGTAGACAATCGCGTAGTTGTTGTAAGGCATATACATCTCTTTTTTGCCGATCAACTTCCAGTCGTAGCGATCCAGTGCGCCAGAAAATACGAAGGAATCATCGTAAGTCGAGGCGCCGGCCGAGCCCGGATTCGGCGTATCGTAAGACACGTCCGGAGCCAGCTTGACGCGCCGTTGCCCTGGTAGGTATTGCCAGGCGCGGCGTGGTTGGACTAAAGGGTCGATCGCATCTTGCAGCAACAAGGCTTCGCCGGCGCGCCGTGCCGGTGCGGTGTAGACGACTTTAACCCGATAAAAAATTTCTTTCGGGTCGCTGACCGCGGTGCGCGCAGAGTCTTGGTAGAACGGATAGCTGATGGTGGCATCGCCGGTGGTAGCTAACGTAGCCGTGCCAGAGCTATCGACATTCCAGTTGTCGTATTTACTGTTGGCAGTGCTGCCTTGGTAGCGCAGTAAATGGTTCCACATGGCTTCGCTGCCGGTGGCCGGAATCGGAAAGGGGGTGCCCGGTAGTGCATTGGCAATGCCTACACCGCCGCCTGTTGAGCTGGCGTTGGCGGCGTTCTTCACGCTGTTATCCAGCACCCACTGTGGCAGTGCCGCTGAACGATGGCTTGGGTATACGTCGAGACGAAAATCAGGGAAGCGCTTGAGTAGTTCGGCGACGGTCGCGGTTAAATGCTCGGTGTGTTGCGCGGCATTTTTGCTGTCGATCACCAGCCTAGGTTTCTCATCGGCGTAGGGATTGGGGCGCATGCTGCTACCGGCGGTAAAGCCTGCTGGTAGGGCGTTGTTGCCACCGGTATAGGCCGGAATGCTGCCGTCGGCATTGGCGGCTACTTCGGCGCCTAAATGGGTCAGGCTTTGCCCAAGTTTGGCGACCTGATCGGCGGGGGCAGCCGCTTGCACGGCGTAACTAAGACCCAGCGTCGCGGATGCAGATAGCAGAATGAGAGGTAATCGCATTGAACAGCTCCTTCGCTGTGGAAATCTTCTTGTCCCGAGCCTTCTAACACGAGGCTTACAGGGTGAGGCAGGTGCTTGTATGCCGTTGCAGGTATCGGCCGTTAAACCTCACAGTTGAGCGTAGCTGCAGATTTAATTTTTGGCGCAGTAGTGCGCGTAAATTTTTCCGGCCAGATAATCGTTAAGACGGTGCTTGGGTTGTGTCGTTGTAGGTCAAGCTGTTGCGTTGAAAGCGGCTAGCAGGTCGTCCAGCAAGGCCAGTTGCGCCTCGCTCGGTAGCCGCCCACGGTGCTGGGCGAGGTGAAATTGCAGGCTAAAACTCAACTGCGCGCTGCCCAGTGGTTGCAGTTGGCCACGCGCTTGCCAGGGCGCCGCGACGTGTTCGGGCAAATAGCCGATATGGGCGCCGGAGAGAATAAAACCCAGGCAGCCATCGACCTGCTCGGCGCGTGCGCTGCTGTGGTTAGGTAAGAAGGGTTCGGCGGCGTGGCTGAATTGATAGGGGTGCTGCACGCCGTCGCAGGCTTCGAGTTGCGCCGGCGTGGGGCATGCGACGTTAAACAAGGGATGGTCTTTACCGCAGAACAGTCGTTGTTGTTCGCTAAACAGTGGCCGGTAGTCGAGGGCATTTTGTTGCCCGGCAAAGTAGCCGATGGCTAGGTGCAATTGATCTTGTAATAAGCGCCGTTCCAGTTCCGCCGGCATGGCGCTGAACAGTTCAATCTGTACCGCTTGGTTGCGTTGGCGAAAACGTCCGATGGCTACCGCCACGCGCTCCAGCACCTGTGCATCGAGGGCTTCCGAGAGGCCAATGCGCAATTCTCCGAGCAGCTTGTCGGCCATGCCCTGAGCTTCACCCTTGAACAGTTCAATCGCGCTGAATAGCTTGCGGGTGGCCTCGAGCACCTGCTCGCCTTTGGGCGTTAGGCGAAAGCCGGCCTTGCCGCGTTCGCACAGGCGATAACCCAGGCGGGTTTCCAGCTTGGCCATTTGCGTGCTGATGGTCGACTGGCCGATGCCCAACTCGCCTTGCGCGGCACTGAAACCGCCGCACTCCACCACACAGACGAACAGGCGTAGCAGTTGCAGATCGAGGTCGCGGACTTGGCTGAGCATGGGCGCTCCAAACATTGATGAAGATGAATGCCAAAGTAGCATGCTTCATATTTATCCGAAGCATGCCAACCCGCACTATGGCTACAACCGTTGAGTCATTTGCTGAGGAGTCACGCCATGCGTGTCGCGATTGGAGTCCTGTGTTTTGGGCTGGGCTTGACTGCCCAGGCCGCCGAGCAACAAGTGAATATCTACACCTGGTCGGCGTACTTGCCCGAGCAGGCGCTGCAACGCTTCAAGGATGAGACCGGGATTGCAGTCAAATACGACATCTTTGACAGCGCCGAGGCTCTGGACAGCAAGTTACTGACCGGCGCCAGTGGCTACGACGTGGTGTTTCCGGCGGCCAGCGGCTTGGCTCGGGCGATCAAGGCCGGCGCGGTGCAGCCGATTAAACGCGAGCAGTTGGCCAATTTCGCCAATCTCGACCCCGATATGTTGGGCAAGCTGGCCAGCGCCGACCCGGGCAATCAATACGGCGTGCCTTACACTTGGGGCACCGTCGGCTTGGGCATCAACAAGCAGGCGTTGGAAAAGCGCATCCCCAATGCGCCGCTAAACAGCCTCGATCTGCTGTTTAAACCCGAATACGCCAGCAAGCTCAAAGACTGTGGGATTGCCATGCTCGACTCGCCGCAGGAGGTGATTAGCATCGCCTTGCGCTATCTCGGTCACGACCCTTACAGCACTGATGCGGCGCAGTTGAAGCAGGTGCAACAACTGCTCGCCGCCCTGCAGCCGAACATCCGTTATGTCGCTACGGGTCGGCATATTAATGACTTGGCCAAGGGCGATGTTTGCCTAGCCCTGACCTATAACGGCGACGCCGCAATGGCGGCGGCCCGTGCGCTGGAAACTCAGCAGTCGTTCGAGGTTATCTACCGCATACCCCGCGAAGGCAGCTTGCTGTGGTTCGACACCATGGCCATCCCCGTGGATGCGCCGCACCCCGAGCAAGCGCGAGCCTTTATCGATTTTATGTTGCGCCCTGAAGCGATCGCCGAACTGACCAATAGCACCTTCTTTGCCAATGCCAATCTTAAAGCCACAGCCTTGGTTAGCCCCACCGTCAGTGGCGACCCGGATATCTACCCGACGCCTGAGGTGCGCGCCAAGCTGTTTGGCGAGCAATTGTTGCCCCTGCGCGCACAGCGCGATCGCACGCGTATCTGGACCACTTTTCGCACACAGTATTGAGGAGTAGATGATGGAAGCTTTTAACGGTAACGACCTCGCCATTACGCGTGACAGCTTGTATGGCACCTTCTCCGAGCCGACCTATGCCGGCGTC
>JAIETJ010000039.1 GCA_019745275.1 Pseudomonadaceae bacterium
GGTACCGTCGGCGCCGCGCCGATGCAAAATATTGGCGCTTACGGCGTCGAGTTAAAAGACGTTTTTGCTGGCTTAACCGCGCTAGACCGTCACACCGGCGAACTGCGTGAATTTACTCTGGAGCAGGCCGCGTTCGGTTATCGCGACAGCCTGTTTAAGCGTGAGACGGAACGTTGGCTGATTTTGCGCGTGCGCTTTATCTTGCGTCGTCAGGCGGCGTTGCACTTACAGTACGGCCCGTTGCAGCATTACCTAAATGCCCAAGGCATCAGCGCGCCGACGGCCAGCGATGTGAGTCGTGCGGTTTGTGCGATTCGCGGTGAAAAACTCCCCGATCCAGCCGTGCTCGGCAATGCCGGTAGCTTCTTCAAAAACCCCGTGGTTTCTGCCGAGTTGACTGCGCGTTTGCGTGCCGAACATCCCGATTTAGTCGCCTATCCGCAAGCTGGTGGACAGTTCAAGTTGGCCGCCGGTTGGCTGATCGAGCGTGCTGGTTGGAAGGGCTTTCGCGATGGCGATGCGGGCGTGCACCAACAGCAAGCACTGGTGCTGGTCAACTATGGCGCGGCTACGGGTGCGCAAGTTCTCAACTTAGCGCGGCGCATCCAAGCCGATATCGCCGAGCGTTTTGCCGTTGAGTTGGAGATAGAGCCAAACGTGCTCTGAGTGTTGCAAGTGTCTTGGACTTTTCTTAAGTCCACAAAAAGGGGATGCTTTTGGCATCCCCTTTTTATTTTCTAGCCGCGGTTAGGCGAGAGGTTTTACTTCCTCGGCCTGTGCTTGCGCTACTTCTTGCTCTGGCTCAGCTTCTTGCGGGCTGGCAGTCGCGACTTCAGTCGGGGCGGCAAACTCGATAGTGGCTTGGGCAGGCTCTGCAGCGCTGACGCTTTCTACTGCTGGGGCAGCTTCGGCGGCTTTGACAACCGGTTCAACAGCCGCAACTTCTGGTGCGGCCGCTTCTACTGTCACTTCGGCAATTACCGCTGGAGCAACTTCGGCGACAACAGGGGCGGCTTCAGCTGCTACTTCGCTAGCCTGGCTGGCGAGTGCTTCGGCTTCACGCTGACGACGACGGATTTCCCGCGGATCGTTTGGCGCGCGGCCACCACTGCTGACGGGCTCGACTGCTGCTACAACAACAGTTTCGGGCGCTACTTCAGCCGCTACTTCAACGCTTGCTGGTGCTGCGCTTGGCGCAGGTTCAGCAAGCACAACGCTGACTGCGTCTACAGCTTCGACTGCCTCTACTACAGGGGCGGCTACCGGCACTTCAATCGCGGCGACCGTAACAGTCGCTTCAACTGCTGCAGATACTTCTGCTGCTGGCGCGCTAGTTTCAGTCTGCTCGCTGCTTGCTGCGACAACCTCTGCTGCTGGTTCGGTGCTTTCGTTGCTGTGCTGGCTGCCAAGCACTTCGCTAACTGCAGCTGCCGCGGCAACCACTGCAACGGTGTTGCTTGACTCGGCTTGGCTGCTTTCTTCGGCGTGCTCTTCTTCGCCGTTTTCTTCGCTGCCTTCAATCACGTTGCCGTTGGCGTCGCTTTGACGTTCGCGACGGTTGCTGCGACGACGCTGGCCGCGTGAACGGCGACGTGGACGCTCGCCATCGGCGCCGTCTTGTTCGTCATCCAGCAATTGCTCGTCGTCCGGCAGTGCTTCTTCTGTTGCTGCGGTTTCTGCTGCTGCAGCCGGACGTGGTTGACGTTCTTCACGCGGCGCGCGCGGTTGACGCTCTTCACGCGGTGCGCGAGCTGGACGCTCAGCACGGGGCGCATCGTTGCTTGCAGTTTCTTGCGCTACGGGTTGACCTTGGGCGTCCAAGGGCTCGCGCAGTTCGCGGGTTTGGCGTTCTTCACGCGGCTGCCGGTCTTCGCGGGGCGCGCGAGCCGGGCGTTCTTCACGAGGCGGACGCGATTGGCGAACTTCCTGCGGCTCACGAACCTCTACCGCTTCACGCGGTTGACGCTCTTCGCGTGGGGCGCGGGCTGGACGATCTTCACGTGGCTCACGGGGTTCGCGGGCGGCGCGTTCTTCGCGAGCTGGACGCTCTTCACGTGGCTTGCGCTCTTCATCACGACCGCCACTACGGCCACCACGGCCACGGCTTTGTGGGCGGTTATTGGTGCTGCGGCGTGGCTCTTCAGGGCGGGCCGGGCGTTCACCGGCGGGTTTTTCGATAACCAGTAACGGCTCTTCTTTACCGGCAAACAGGCTCACCAGCGATTTTACTAAGCCTTTGAACAAGCTTGGCTGAGCACTTTCGGCGTGTGCGATCGGTGCGGCTGGCGCCTGACTGATCGGCGCCGGAGTGGCGCGCTGTGGGGCGGTTTTGATCGCTGCGTCTTGGCGAACCAAGGTGCGGGTGGCTGCGGCCGGTTGCACTTCTTCAACTTCGGTGGCGGTCATGGCATAGCTTGACTGACCGGTTTGTAAGTCGGCGCTGTCATTGCGCAGGCGTTGCACTTCGAAATGCGGCGTTTCTAAGTGGTCGTTAGGCAGAATAACGATACGCGCACGGCTGCGCAGTTCGATCTTGGTGATCGAGTTGCGTTTCTCGTTGAGCAAGAAAGCCGCCACTGGAATTGGCACCTGTGCGCGAACTTCGGCGGTGCGGTCTTTCAGGGCTTCTTCTTCGATCAGGCGCAAGATCGCCAGCGACAGAGATTCAACGTCGCGGATCAGGCCTTGGCCGTTGCAGCGGGGGCAAACAATGCCACTGCTTTCGCCAAGGGATGGGCGTAGGCGCTGGCGGGACATTTCCAGCAGGCCGAAGCGCGAGATGCGGCCAACTTGAACGCGGGCGCGGTCGGCTTCGAGGCTTTCGCGAACCTTGTCTTCCACTGCGCGCTGATTTTTCGCCGGCGTCATGTCGATAAAGTCGATGACTACCAAGCCGCCGATGTCACGCAGACGCAACTGACGAGCGATTTCTTCAGCCGCTTCG
The DNA here is from genome assembly GCA_019745275.1 of Pseudomonadaceae bacterium. Lineage (GTDB taxonomy): Bacteria > Pseudomonadota > Gammaproteobacteria > Pseudomonadales > Pseudomonadaceae > Aquipseudomonas. The sequence continues at coordinate 2,945 of JAIETJ010000039.1, forward strand.
AGGTTGGTTTGCAGTGCGGTTTCTTCGATGTCGGCGCCTTTGGTGGCGCGGGCCGAGTTGATGTCGATGGACACCAAGGCTTCGGTCGGGTCGATTACGATCGAACCACCCGATGGCAGGGTAACCACGCGCTGGAAGGCGGTTTCGATTTGGCTTTCGATCTGGAAGCGGTTAAACAGCGGCACGCTGTCTTCGTACAATTTGATTTTGCTTTCGTACTGCGGCATCACTTGGCGAATGAAGCTCAGGGCTTCTTCTTGCGCTTCGACGCTATCGATCAGTACTTCGCCGATGTCTTGGCGCAGGTAATCGCGGATGGCGCGGATGATGACGTTGCTTTCTTGATAGATCAGGAAAGGCGCGGCGCGGTCCAGCGAGGCTTCTTTGATCGCGGCCCAAAGCTGCATCAGGTAATCGAGGTCGCCCTGCATTTCGTCGCTGCTGCGGCCAAGGCCGGCCGTGCGCACGATCAGGCCCATGTCGGCAGGGGCATTCAGGCCGTTGAGGGCTTCACGCAGTTCGTTACGCTCTTCGCCTTCGATACGCCGGGAAATGCCGCCAGCCCGTGGGTTGTTCGGCATCAGTACCAAATAGCGGCCAGCCAAGCTGATAAAGGTGGTGAGGGCGGCGCCCTTGTTGCCACGCTCTTCTTTCTCGACCTGAACGATGACTTCCTGACCTTCGGTCAGTGCATCTTTGATGTTGGCGCGGCCTTCTGCGCCTTTTTTGAAGTACTCACGGGACACTTCTTTAAGCGGCAAGAAGCCGTGGCGGTCGGAGCCGAAATCCACGAAAGCCGCTTCGAGGCTAGGCTCGACGCGGGTAATACGGCCCTTGTAGATGTTCGATTTCTTTTGCTCGCGTGCCCCAGACTCGATGTCTAGGTCATACAGGCGCTGGCCATCTACCAGAGCAACACGCAACTCTTCGGGTTGAGTGGCGTTAATTAGCATTCTTTTCATGTTGTACCGTCGGTTTCCGGGCTGGCGGAAATGGCGCTCGGCACACACGACTCTAACGGTCGGTGCAGGTGCGTCAGGAGCGCTTGTCAGGCGTTCCAGTGTCTAGCGATGCTCGGCCAATAGGCCCGGGTTCGCGACGACGTCTCCTGGTATTGGTGAAGACTGAATCTATCAGTCAGGAGGAGGAATCAACCATCGGCAGCGGACAAAATGAAGCGTCTTGAAAAGCCCAGTGCTACACAGTCCGACGGTTGTGCGTCTCCACCCTACACGTATCCGAAGAATCGGGTGCCGCTCGCAGATTTCGCAGCGGGTTGGCATTAATTGCGATTAGCCCAATGGGCTTCTCGCGGTTGATATCTCAAAGCCTTGGTTTCCGGGCTGTTCGCGGCCTTGCTGGCCTTTCTTGCTTCGAACAACCCGTGGGACGGCCTTACGTCCGGAATAACTCGTTATCGGTCAGCGATGGCTATAGCAATCATCCGCTGAGCGGGCCACTTTTGGTGGCGTTCGGGAATATAGCAGCAATCATTAAGTGCTTCAAATCCATAAAAAATTGTTATCATCGGCTGATGATAACTACTACTTCTCCGATCACCGCAGTGCAACTGCTGGAGGTCGCGCCGGAGCTTGCCGGTCAGCGTATTGATAACTTTCTGCGTACCCAGCTCAAGGGTGTGCCGAAGACTTTGATTTACCGCATTTTGCGTAAAGGCGAAGTGCGGGTGAATAAAGGTCGGATCAAGCCTGAATACAAATTACAGGCCGGCGATATTGTTCGTGTGCCGCCATTGCGCTTAGCTGAGCGTGACGAGCCGGCGCCACTGGCCAAAGGTTTGCTGGATCTTCTGGAGGCGGCGATTGTCTTCGAAGACAAGGCGTTGATCGTCTTGAATAAGCCGGCCGGTATCGCGGTGCACGGCGGCAGCGGCCTCAATTACGGCGTGATTGAGGCTTTTCGCCAGTTGCGCCCCGATTGTAAAGAATTGGAGTTGGTCCATCGCTTGGATCGCGATACTTCTGGCTTGTTAATGATTGCCAAGAAACGCAGCATGTTGCGCCATTTGCATGCCGCGCTGCGTGGCGACGGTATCGATAAGCGCTATATGGCCTTGGTGCGTGGTAACTGGCCGGCGGCCAAGAAGCAGGTTAATGCGCCGCTGCTGAAAAATACCCTACGCTCGGGCGAGCGGATGGTCGAGATCAATGAAGAAGGTAAGGAGGCGCTGACCATCTTTAAGGTGCTGCGCCGTTTTGGCGAATTTGCCACCTTGGTTGAAGCTAAGCCGATTACCGGTCGCACCCATCAAATTCGTGTGCACGCGTTGCATGCTGGGCATGCGATTGCCGGTGATGATAAGTACGGTGATGAAGACTTCTCCCGCGAGATTCGTGATTTGGGCGGTAAGCGTTTGTTTTTGCATGCCTATGCGCTGCGCGTGCCGCTGCCTGATGGCGGTGAGCTGCAGTTTGAGGCTCCGGTTGATGAAGTGTGGCAGCGCACGATCGAGCGTTTAAGTGCCTGAGTTCAGTGTGCCGGGCAGTTATAAGCTGCTGATCTTCGATTGGGATGGCACGCTGGTTGACTCGATCGGTCGCATTGTCGAGGCCATGCATCTAGCTGCGGACAGTTGCGAACTGCCGCGCTGCACTGATCGGGCGGTTCGAGACATTATTGGTTTGGCCTTGCCGCAGGCAGTGCAGGTGCTGTATCCCGGTTTGCAAGATTTGGCCGCGATTGAGCGCTTTACGCGAGTTTACAGTGAGTGCTATTTGCAGCTTGAGTCTGAGCCGTCGGCATTGTTTGCTGATGTGGCTGAGTCGCTGGAGATTTTCCGCGAGCAGGGTTATCACTTGGCGGTGGCTACCGGCAAAAGCCGTCACGGGCTCGATCGGGTGTTGGCTGGGCGCGATTGGTGTGATTATTTTGATATCACTCGCTGCGCCGATGAGTCTGCGAGCAAGCCGCATCCTTTAATGTTGGAGCAAATATTGGCGCATTTTCAATTGCCGCCGCAGCAGGCGCTAATGGTCGGTGATTCAATCTTCGATCTGCAGATGGCGCACAATGCCGGAATGCACTCGGTTGCTGTGGGTTATGGCGCGCAGTCGATGGCAGTGTTGCGTGAGCATCGTCCGCATCTGGCGATTGAGCGTTTTAGTCAGTTGCGCGACTGGTTGTCCTGTTAGTTGGCTAATCAATAGAGGGAAACTTGATTATGTTGGATGAATCTAAGTCTGCTCAGGCTGCAGATGGCAAAAGCTGGAAGTTGCTGGAAACCACTTTGCTGGCTGGTGTGCAAGAGCAGCGTCGTGCGCGGCGCTGGGGGATTTTCTTTAAGTTGCTGACCTTCGTGTATTTGTTTGGTGCGCTGGCGATGTTTTCGCCGATGCTGAACTTAAAAAATGCCGCAGCGCGCGGTGAAAATCATACGGCGCTGATCGAAGTGCGCGGCATGATTGCCGATCAAGAGGCCGCCAGCGCCGATAATATTGTCGGCAGCTTGCGTGCAGCCTTCGAAGACCCGAAAACCAAGGGGGTGATTCTGCGTATCAATAGCCCTGGCGGTAGTCCGGTGCAGTCGGGCTATATCTATGATGAAATCCGGCGTCTGCGCGCTGAGCATAAAGACATTAAGGTTTATGCAGTAATTACCGATCTGGGTGCCTCGGGCGCTTACTACATTGCCAGTGCGGCCGATGAGATCTACGCCGATAAATCTAGCTTGGTGGGCTCAATTGGGGTGACGGCGGCAACCTTCGGTTTCGTTGATGTGATGGGTAAGTTGGGCGTTGAGCGGCGCGTGTACACTTCGGGTGAGCACAAGGCCTTTCTCGATCCGTTCCAGCCGCAAAAAGCTGAGGAGACGCAGTTCTGGCAGAGTGTGCTGAATACCACTCATCGGCAGTTTATCGACAGCGTCAAGCAGGGCCGTGGCGACCGCTTAAAGGTTGAGGGCCATCCTGAGTTGTTCTCAGGCTTGATCTGGTCGGGTGAGCAGGCTTTGGGGTTGGGCTTGATCGATAAGCTGGGTAATAGCAGCTATGTTGCGCGTGAAGTGATTGGTGCCAAAGACATGGTTGATTTTACCGTGCAAGATTCGCCGTTCGATCATTTCGCGAAAAAACTCGGCGCTAGCGTGGCCTCGCAGTTGGCGCTGTGGGCGGGTTTCCAAGGTCCGGCGTTACGCTAACAGTTGCATTGTTTAAGTGAAAAAGCCCGGCCTGAGCGTCGGGCTTTTTCGTGTGTGGCGCGCTAGGGTATTTGCACTTGCTCGCTCAGCAGCATGTCGACTAGGCGAATCAGTGGTAAGCCGATCAGGCTGGTGGCGTCAGTGCCTTCTGTGCAGCTAAATAGGCTCACGCCAAGACCTTCGGCTTTGAAGCTGCCGGCGCAGTCGAATGGCTGTTCGGCTTCTAGGTAGCGGCTGATGCAGGCTGCGCTGAGGTGGCGAAAATGCACGGTGAAGGTAATGCAGTCGACTTGCCAGGTATTAGTGGCGCTATTAAGCAGTGCTAGGCCGGTTAGGAAGTTTACTGATGCGCCACTGGCGGCGGTTAGTTGAGCGTGAGCGGCGCTGAAATTATGCGGTTTACCGATAATTTCTCCGTTTAATACCGCGACCTGATCGGAACCGATGATTAAATGCTGCGGGTACTCGCCGGTCAGCGCTTGGGCTTTTTCTCGTGCTAGGCGGCGCACCAGTGCTTCGGCGCTCTCGCCGCTGCGATGGGTTTCGTCGATGGCAGGGGCGCTCCACGTAAATGGAAGGCGCAGGCGGCTGAGTAATTCGCGCCGGTAAGGAGAGCTGGATGCCAGTACTAGCGGTGTCATGGGCTTCTTCTTAAGCTTGTTTTAGTGCGGGAGCACGATTCTATCTGGTGCGCCTACCGGCGCCCAGAGAGCAATTTCCTTTGACAGTCCGAGGGGAGATCCCTAAAATGCTGCGCCTATGTTGAATGCACCGATTCCACCTCATGTTGATCCGCGCAAGCTGGCTGATCGTGGCGCTACCCTTGAAGGGGAAGTGTCGCTAGCAAGTTTGTTGCGACTCTGTGATCCGCTTGCGGATAGCAGTGGCTCTGTTCGAGCGAAATTTACTTTCGGTCGTGATGAGCAAAAAGCTGTGGTTATTCGCAGCGAGATCGATGTTGAAGTCAAGATGGTTTGTCAGCGTTGTCTGGAGCTGGTCGCTCTACCGATCCATAGCGAATGTGAATACGCTGTGGTGAAGGAAGGAACGGCTATTGAGTTGCAGCCGAAAGGCTACGATGTCCTGGAAATGGGTGAGGAGCCGCTGGATTTGTTGGCGTTGGTTGAGGATGAGTTACTGCTCGCCTTGCCTATTGTTCCGACCCATAACACTAATTTTTGCCAGCAGCCGGCCGGTCTCGATGAGCCTGAGTCGAGCGAGGACGAGGTAACGCGGTCCAACCCGTTCAGCGTGCTAGCACAGTTAAAGCGTGACCCAAACGTTTAGGAGTTAATAAGTTATGGCAGTTCAGCAGAACAAAAAATCCCGTTCCGCCCGCGACATGCGTCGTTCGCACGATGCTCTCACGGCCAGCACCTTGTCGGTTGAGAAGACCACTGGTGAAGTACACCTGCGTCACCACGTATCGCCAGAAGGCGTTTACCGTGGTCGTCAAGTGATCGACAAGGGCGCTGACGAGTAAGTCTTGTCCGCTCCGATCATCGCTGTTGATGCAATGGGTGGGGACTTCGGTCCCCACTGTATTGTTCAGGCCTGCCTTGCCTGCTTGTCCGCTATTCCCTCGCTACATCTGGTCCTTGTCGGCCAATCCGCAATCATTGAAGAATTAATCGCCCGTCATCCCGATGTCGATCGCTCGCGCCTGCAAATTGAGCATGCCAGCGAGATCGTCACGATGGCTGAGCGCCCCGCGCAAGCGTTACGCGGTAAACCTGATTCATCCATGCGCGTGGCGCTGGAGTTGGTGCGGGCGGGGCGAGCGCAAGCCTGTGTCAGTGCAGGCAATACCGGGGCGTTAATGGCGTTGTCGCGCTATGTGTTGAAGACTTTGCCGGGTATTGATCGGCCGGCCATGGTCACGGCGATACCCACGGCTTGCGGCTCTTGTCATTTGCTCGATCTGGGTGCCAACGTCGACTGTAGTGCTGATCAGTTGTATCAGTTTGCCTTGATGGGCGTGGTGGCGGCGGAGGCGGCGGGGGTGGTTAATCCGCGTGTGGCACTGTTGAATGTCGGCACTGAAGAGATCAAAGGCAATCAGCAGGTCAAGCTGGCGGCGACTTTGTTGCAGCAGGCGGTAGGCCTCAACTACATCGGCTTTATTGAAGGTGATGGTCTTTATCGTGGCGAGGCGGATGTGGTGGTCTGCGACGGTTTTGTCGGCAATATCTTGCTGAAATCCAGCGAGGGTTTGGCTGCCATGATTGGTGCGCGCATTGAAGGGATTTTTCGCCAGTCGTGGCGCTCGCGGCTCGTCGGCGTGCTGGCCTTACCTCTGTTGCTACGACTGAAAAATGAGCTGGGGCCGGTGCAGCATAATGGCGCGAGTTTTTTGGGCTTGCAGGGGATTGTGGTTAAAAGTCACGGATCTGCTTCGTCTGAGGCGTTTCAGACCGCGATCCGGCATGCCTTGCTGGAAGTGCAGGCGAATTTGCCGCAGCGCTTGCATGGGCGTCTAGAGCACCTGCTGTAGTCGATTGCTGGCAATGCTAAGGTGCTATATCGGATGCGCAGGGATGTGACGGCTGGCCTTTCATGGGCATCTAACCTTGCAGTCTCTAGCGCCGATTAAATTGCTGGTTGATGGTATTGGCCGGTTATTGGCGCTAATTTTTATTGGCATTCAGTTCATTAGAGAGTCGCTTACATGTCTGCAAACCGCGCATTTGTTTTTCCGGGTCAAGGTTCGCAGTCGCTCGGTATGCTTGCCGAGCATGGCGCGCAACAGCCGTTGATTCTCGACACCTTTGCCGAAGCATCGCAGGCCCTCGGTTATGACCTTTGGGCGCTGTGTCAACAGGGTCCGCAAGAACTGTTGAATCAAACCGATAAAACTCAGCCCGCAATTCTCGCCGCCTCGATTGCGCTATGGCGCCTGTGGTTGGCCGAGGGTGGTGCCCGCCCGGCTTTTGTTGCTGGGCATAGTTTGGGTGAATATTCGGCGCTGGTGGCGGCGCAAAGCTTAGGCTTTGCCGAGGCCTTAAAACTGGTTGAACGCCGCGGCCAACTGATGCAAGAGGCCGTGCCGGCTGGGCAGGGCGCCATGGCGGCGATTTTGGGTCTGGATGATGCGCAGGTTGTAGCTGCTTGCGCCGAGGCCGAATTGGGCGAAGTGGTCAGCGCGGTGAACTTTAATACGCCGGGTCAGGTGGTAATCGCAGGCAGCGCCGCTGCCGTTGAGCGGGCGATCGCTGCTTGTAAGGCGCATGGGGCCACGCGCGCCATGCCGTTGCCGGTCAGTGTGCCGTCGCATTGTGCGTTGATGCGCCCAGCGGCTGAGCGCTTTGCTCAATCGATTGCCGAAGTATCTTGGCAGGCCCCGCAGATCCCTTTGGTACAAAACGTTAGTGCTGCTGTGGTGGCTGATCTCGACACGCTCAAGCGCGATTTACTGGCGCAGCTTTACAATCCGGTACGCTGGGTTGAGTCAATCCAGTGTCTGGCGGCGCAGGGCGTTACCGATTTAATTGAATGTGGTCCGGGTAAGGTCTTGGGCGGCTTGAATAAGCGCTGTGTTAAAGAATTGAATAATCACCACTTGTGCAGTCCAGAAGCTTTTACGGCTGCCCGCGCGGCGCTGGTCTGAATACCCTAGCCTGAACATAAGGAGAATAGCGATGAGCCTAGAAGGTAAAGTTGCTCTGGTAACCGGCGCGAGCCGCGGTATTGGTCAGGCCATTGCGCTCGAGTTGGGGCGTCAAGGCGCAGTGGTTATCGGTACTGCGACTACGCCAAGTGGCGCTGAGCGTATCGCTGAAACACTTAAAGCTGCCGGTGTAGAAGGCGCTGGCTTAGTGCTTGATGTAAGCAATAGCGACTCGGTAGCGAGTACTCTGGAACATATTCAGCAGCATCTTGGCCAGCCGTTGATCCTGGTCAATAACGCCGGCATCACCCGTGACAATCTGATGATGCGGATGAAGGATGATGAGTGGTTTGACGTCATCAATACCAATCTGAACAGTGCTTATCGGTTATCCAAGGCACTGCTGCGTGGCATGACTAAGGCGCGCTGGGGGCGGATTGTTAATATCAGTTCGGTGGTCGGCGCCATGGGTAACGCTGGGCAGGCTAACTACGCTGCGTCTAAGGCGGGGTTGGAAGGCTTTAGCCGTGCACTGGCGCGGGAAATTGGCTCGCGGGCTATTACTGTTAACTCGGTGGCGCCGGGCTTTATTGATACCGACATGACCCGCGAATTGCCTGATGCACAGCGTGATGCTTTGCTCGGGCAGATTCCTTTGGGTCGTTTGGGGCAGGCCGAAGAGATCGCCAAAGTGGTGGCTTTTCTGGTTTCTGATGGCGCAGCTTATGTCACAGGCGCTACTATTCCAGTGAATGGCGGCATGTACATGAGCTAAATGTGACGGCTTGCGGTGAGGAGTTGTCATAAGGTTCAGGTAACATCGGTAATACGCAAGCGCTGGTTTACGAGCAGATTGTTAGGGTGTTGTTGATAGGCTTACTGCATATCACTTGAAAAGCAGAAAACCCTTTCGCTACACTTGGCCGCACACCAGCAGTCCAGTTTTTTCCATAGGAGTTAAAGCAAGGTATGAGCACCATCGAAGAGCGCGTCAAGAAAATCGTTGCCGAGCAACTTGGCGTCAAAGAAGATGAAGTTACCAACAGTGCTTCTTTTGTTGAAGACCTAGGTGCCGACTCCCTTGATACCGTTGAGCTGGTAATGGCTCTGGAAGAGGAATTCGAGACCGAAATCCCGGACGACAAAGCTGAAAAAATCACCACCGTTCAAGAAGCCATCGATTACGTTACCGCTAACGCGTAACACCTGTAATCGTCGATTTCTGACTTAGAAAAACCGCACTGCCTTCACTGGCGTGCGGTTTTTCTTTAACTGCCGAACGGTCAGTTGAGTTGAACAACAATTAAGGAGCTTGCTGTGTCGCGTAGACGTGTGGTGGTCACTGGAATGGGCATGTTGTCGCCGCTGGGTAACGATGTTGCTAGCAGTTGGCAGGGCATTCTGGCCGGACGTAGTGGTATTGCACTGATTGAGCATACCGACTTATCCGCTTACAGCACCCGTTTTGGCGGCTCAATCAAGGGCTTTAATGTTGAGGAGTATTTGTCTGCCAAGGAGGCACGCAAGCTCGACTTGTTTATTCAGTACGGCCTGGCCGCCAGCTTTCAGGCGATGCGCCATAGTGGCTTAGAGGTTACTGATGCAAATCGTGAACGCATCGGCGTGGCCATGGGTTCCGGGATTGGCGGGCTGGGCAATATCGAGAGCAGCTGCAAAATTTTGCATGAGCAGGGGCCGCGACGGATTTCGCCGTTCTTTGTCCCGGGCTCAATCATCAATATGATTTCTGGTTTTCTGTCGATCCATTTGGGGCTGCAGGGGCCTAACTATGCCGTGGCTACGGCCTGTACCACCGGCACTCATTGCATTGGTATGGCGGCGCGCAATATTGCCTATGGCGATGCCGATGTGATGGTTGCCGGCGGCTCAGAAATGGCTGCCTGCGGTCTGGGTATGGGCGGCTTTGCTGCGGCGCGGGCGCTCTCGACCCGTAACGATGATCCGGCTGGCGCCAGTCGGCCGTGGGACAAAGACCGTGATGGTTTTGTCTTGTCGGACGGTGCCGGTGCTCTGGTGCTTGAGGAGTTGGAGCATGCTAGGGCGCGTGGTGCGACTATCCATGCTGAGCTGATTGGTTTCGGCATGAGCGGCGATGCGTATCACATGACATCGCCGCCAGAGGATGGCGAAGGTGCGGCGCGCTGTATCAAAAATGCCTTGCGCGATGCCGGTGTGAATCCCGCTCAGGTCGATTACATCAATGCCCATGGCACCTCAACTTCGGCGGGCGATAAGGCCGAAGTGGCGGCGATCAAGTCGGTATTTGCCGAGCACGCATACAAGCTCTCGGTCAGTTCGACTAAGTCGATGACCGGCCACTTGTTGGGCGCTGCGGGCGCTGTTGAGGCGATTTTTAGCGTCTTGGCGTTGCGCGATCAGGTGGCGCCGCCGACCATTAACTTGAATGAACCGGATGAGGGCTGTGACCTGGACTTTGTCGCCCATCACGCCAAGGCGCGGCCGATCGATGTGGTGCTGTCGAACTCCTTTGGTTTTGGCGGCACCAACGGTTCGCTGGTGTTTCGTCGGTTTGCTGGCTGATGCTGAGCTGGATCGACGGTCAGTCGGCCGAATTACTCTCGGTTAAAGATCGCGGTCTAGCGTATGGCGATGGCTTGTTTGCCACCCTTGGGGTGCGCCACGGTGTGCCGCAGCTGTTGGAACGCCAGCTAGCGCGCTTAGCATTAGGCTGCCGGCGTTTGGCGTTGCCCTGCGAGCAAAGCTTGCTGCGCAATGAGTTGCTGGCCTTCGCCGCGCAAATGGGCGGGGGCGTGCTCAAACTCATTATTACCCGGGGTGACGGCCAGCGTGGTTATGCTGCGCCGCAGCCGTGCCAAGTGCGGCGGATCTTGCAGGCAGCACCGCGGCCGAGCTATCCAGCCGTTAACGCGGCTCATGGTGTGCAACTGTTTCCTTGTCTCACCCGGCTTGCCGAGCAGCCGTTGCTTGCTGGGATAAAACACCTTAATCGCCTCGAACAAGTACTGGCTCGTGCCGAGTGGCAATCGGATATGTATGCCGAGGGCTTAATGTGCGATGCGACTGGTCGGGTGGTTGAGGCCGTCTACAGCAACCTGTTTGTGGTTCAGGCTGGGCAGTTGCTGACCCCAGCGTTAACCCGCTGTGGCGTGGCTGGGGTGATGCGCGCCGAGTTGCTGGCGCAAGCGATGCAGTTGGGCATAACGGTGCTTGAACAGGACCTAAGTTATGCCCAGTTGTTGGCGGCCGATGAAGTATTTGTCTGCAATAGCCTGTACGGGGTATGGCCGGTCTGTGGATTGGCCGGGCATGACTGGCCCGTTGGCCCGCTCACCCGTAAACTGCAGGCCATTGCTGATGATTTGCTGGGCTGCTGATTCGTGAAACAAAAAATCTTATTATTCCTACAGTCGTTGCTGTTGCTGGTCGGTTTGCTCTTGGCGTTGGCTGGCTGGTTGCAACGTGGCGCGCTTGAGCGTCCCTTGCAGGTTAGCGCTGAACAGCTGATCGAGGTGCCCGTCGGTGCAACACCGGGTGGCGTGCTTAATCGATTGCAGCGCGAACAGGTCTTGCAAGATGCCTTTTGGCTGCGTCTGTACTGGCGGTTTAATCTGCAGGGGCAGGCACTGCACAGTGGTGAATACCGGCTGACCGCGGGCATGACTGCTGCCGACTTGCTGGCGTTGTGGCAGCGTGGCGAGGTGGTGCAGTATAACTTGGCGTTGATCGAGGGCTGGAGCTTTAAGCAGGTTCGCGCCGCCTTAGCCGCTCAAGACAAGCTCAGCCAAAGCGTGGCTGGGCTGAGTAATGAGCAGTTGATGGCGAAATTGGGCCGCCCCGGTGAAAACCCAGAAGGGCGTTTCTTTGCTGATACCTATCGTTATGTGCGCGGCATGGGTGATATCGACCTGCTTAAGCAAGCCTTGACGCGAATGGATCAGGTATTAGCGCAGCAGTGGGCCGAGCGTGATCCTAGCGTGCCCTACAGTGAGCCATATCAAGCGCTGATTATGGCCTCGCTGATTGAGAAGGAGACCGGCGTGCCAGCGGAGCGTGACGAAATCGCAGGAGTGTTTCTGCGTCGTCTGAAAATTGGCATGTTGCTGCAAACTGATCCGACTGTTATCTATGGCATGGGCGAGCGCTACACCGGCAACCTAACCCGGGCTAACTTGCGTGAGCCGAGTGCGTACAACACCTATTTGAACCCCGGCTTGCCGCCCAGTCCGATTGCTCTAGTTGGGCGAGCAGCTATTTATGCCGCCTTGCATCCCAAGGCGGGCAAGAGTTTATATTTTGTTGCCCGTGGCGATGGTAGCCATGTCTTTTCTGCCGATTTAGAGGCGCACAATCGTGCGGTGTTTGAGTATCAGCTCAAGCGCCGCGCCGACTATCGCTCTAGCCCGGCCAAACCCGACAGTCAAAAGGACAGCCAGTGAGCGGCCTGTTTATCACCTTAGAAGGCCCAGAAGGCGCCGGTAAGAGCACCAATCGCGAGTATCTGGCCGAGCGTTTACGTGAGCAGGGCGTGCCGGTGTTACTGACCCGTGAGCCCGGCGGTACGCCCTTGGCCGAGCAAATTCGCGAACTGTTATTGGCGCCCAGCCCAGAAACTATGGCTGCCGATACCGAGTTGCTGTTGGTGTTTGCCGCCCGCGCCCAGCATCTGGCCGAGGTTATTCGTCCGGCATTGGTGCGTGGTACGGTGGTGTTGTGTGATCGCTTTACCGACGCGACCTATGCCTACCAAGGCGGCGGTCGTGGTCTGTCAGTCGAGCGTATTGCTCAGCTTGAACAGTTTGTACAGGGAGCACTGCGCCCAGATTTCACCCTGTTGTTTGATCTGCCGATCGAGATCGGCTTGGCTCGGGCCGAGGCGCGTGGGCGGCTCGACCGTTTTGAACAAGAAGGCCGTGATTTTTTCCAGTCGGTGCGTAACACCTACCTTGAACGTGCGGCGCAAGCACCTGAGCGTTATCGGATTGTTGATGCCGGGCAGAGCTTAGCGCAGGTGCAACTGGCCTTGGATGCCCTGCTGCCTGAGTTGCTGGTGCGTTGCCGTGGCTGAGATTTATCCGTGGCAGACGACACTGTGGCAGCAGTTGGCAGGGCGTCAGCAGCATGCCCATGCTTATTTATTGCATGGCCCGGCCGGTATCGGTAAGCGCGCGCTGGCTGAACGTTTGCGTGCGCTGCTGCTGTGCCAAAAGCCCGTTGATATGGCCGCCTGTGGTGCTTGCAAGGGTTGCCATTTATTGGCGGCAGGCAGTCATCCAGACACCTTTGTGCTGGAGCCAGAGGAAGTCGACAAAGCTATTAAAGTCGATCAAGTGCGTGAGCTGGTTGGCTTTGTGGTGCAAACCGCTCAGCTGGGCGGGCGCAAGGTGGTGTTGGTTGAGCCGACGGAGGCGATGAATCTGAATGCTGCCAATGCGTTGCTGAAAAGCTTAGAGGAGCCAGCCGGCAATACAATTTTGCTGCTGGTTAGCCATCAGCCCAGCCGCCTCTTGCCGACGGTAAGGAGTCGCTGCGTACAACAGGCTTGTCCGTTACCGAGTGCGGAGGCCAGTTTGCTTTGGTTGCAAACGGCGTTGCCTGAGCTGGCTGTCGCGCAGGTGCAAGAGTTGCTGGTGCTCGCTGCTGGTTCGCCTTTGGAGGCGCAGCGTTTGCACGGCCAGGGCGTGTTGGCGCAGCGTGAGCTGGTGGTGGACGGGGTCAAAAAGTTGCTCAAAGGCCATGTCGGCGCCAGTCAGTTGGCTGAAAGCTGGAATGCGCTGCCGTTGATTTTAGTCTTCGATTGGTTTTGCGCTTGGGCGCAACTGCTCCTGCGTTATCAGCTAACCGAAGATGAAAACGGTTTGGGTCTGGCGGATATGCACAAGGTTTTGCCTTATCTGGCCGCAAAGGCATCGCCAGCCAAGGTCATGGCGCTGCAAGATTGGTTGCTGGCGCAGCGACAAAAAGTATTGGGTAAAGCTAATTTGAATCGAGTATTGCTTCTCGAAGCCCTACTTGTGCAGTGGGCAAGCTTGCCTGAACCCGGCTAGAATCGGGCTATGAATCAATCAGCTAGGAATGCCACATGAGCATGCCACCGAATTTGGGCCCACGTAACGGCATTTTGTCTTTGACCATCAAGGATAAATCCGTGTTGTATGCGGCCTATATGGGTTTCGTTAAAAATGGCGGGTTATTTATCCCGACCAACAAGAGCTACAAACTCGGCGATGAAGTATTTATGTTGCTGAGCTTGATGGATGAACCGGAGAAACTGCCAGTTGCCGGCAAGGTGGTATGGATTACCCCTAAAGGCGCGCAGGGCAACCGTGCCGCCGGTGTCGGCGTACAGTTTAATGATGGTGATAACGCCGCCCGCAATAAGATCGAAACCTATCTGGCTGGTGCGCTCAAGTCGGATCGTCCAACCCACACCATGTGATTGTCGTTGCCGCCCATGTTGGTAGATTCCCATTGTCATCTTGACCGCCTCGATCTAGCCGCCCACGGTGGCTCCTTGGATGCGGCGCTGGATGCTGCGCGTGCGCGTGGCGTCGGGCATTTTCTGTGTATCGGTGTAAGCGCCGAGAACGCTCCGGCGGTTAAGGCCTTGGCTGAGCGCTACGCAGATGTGCATTGCTCGGTGGGCGTGCATCCGCTCGATCTAGAGCCTGGAGCCGCTCCGGCGCTGGACTGGCTGTTAGCGGAGTTAAATCATCCGCGGGTGGTGGCGATTGGCGAAACCGGGCTGGACTATCACTACCAGCCTGAGGCTGCCGAACTGCAACGTGAGGCGTTTCGTTTGCACCTTGAGGCTGCCCAGATCACCGGCAAACCAGTGGTCGTGCACACCCGCGAGGCGCGCAGCGACACCTTGCAACTGCTGCGCGAAGCCGCCTTGCCACAAGCTGGGGTGCTGCACTGTTTTACCGAAGACTGGCCCATGGCCAAGGCTGCACTGGATCTGGGTTTTTATATCTCGCTGTCGGGCATAGTGACGTTTCGCAATGCCCAAGCGCTGCGCGAGGTAGCGTTGCAGGTTCCAGCTGATCGCCTGCTGGTGGAAACCGACGCGCCTTATTTGGCGCCCATGCCGCATCGCGGCAAGCCTAATCTGCCGCAGTATGTGCGCGAGGTGGCGGAGTTTTTGGCTGATCTGCGCGGGGTCAGTTTCGACACTTTTGCCGAGCAGACCAGCGATAATTTCCAGCGACTGTTTAGTTTGGCGCAGCTGAAACGAAACTAAAAAAAACCCGGATTCTGGGGGAGGAATCCGGGTTAAGACCATTTGGAGCAACTAAGGTGCGTGGTCTAACGCACCTTGCTGGTGGGGCACTTGGGGGGTGTGCCGCACGCCAGTAACCTCAAGTATTGGCCAAGATGGCCGAACTTCCACTCAAGATTCTGGTTTTTTTAAACTGATTTGGAATACTCACCACTGTCTTCATTGCGCCGCAATTGCGGCGACTAAGATTGTCGCCGCGGGCGCGATAAGATGTTTGTTGCTGGTTGGCTTGGCTTGGGTGCGCGCAGCGTCGTGTGGCCGTGTGTAGTCAGCGTGTGTCGGTTGCTAGACGTCGGCGTACAACCAGCTTGATGGCGATGATCCGTGCATTTTGGCGTTAAGTAGGCATAATGCACGCCTTCATTTTTTGTCTCCCGCAGCGTTTTTCTATGCACAAAGAACCCCGTAAGGTCCGTGAGTTTCTGCGCCGTGAGCAAGAGATTCTCGATACCTCGTTGAAGTTGTTTCTCGCCCAAGGCGAGGAAGGCGTGACCGTTGAGATGATTGCCGATGCGGTTGGTATTGGTAAGGGCACCATCTATAAACACTTCAAGTCCAAGGCCGAAATTTACCTGCGTTTGATGCTCGACTATGAGCGTGAGTTGAACGGTATCTTGCAATCTACCGATGCGGAGCACGACAAAGAGGCCATATCACGGGCTTTTTTCGAGTTCCGTATGCGCGATCCGCAGCGCTATCGGTTGTTTGATCGCCTCGAAGAAAAAGCCGTGCGCGGTAATCATGTGCCTGAGTTAGTCGAAGAATTGCACAAAATTCGCGCCTCTAACTTCGAGCGCTTAACCTTGCTGATTAAAGGCCGCATTGACGAAGGTAAGCTGGAGAACGTGCCGCCGTATTTCCATTTTTGCGCCGCTTGGGCCTTGGTTGATGGCGCGGTATCGCTCTATCACTCACCGTTTTGGCGCGATGTTTTGGAAGATCAAGAAGGCTTTTTTCAGTTTTTGATGGATATCGGCGTGCGCATGGGCAACAAGCGCAAACGCGATGGCGACGTGCCCCTTAGCTGATGCTATTCAGCCGGTCGATGACGCTGCACTGTGCAGGCGAGGCGCCGGCTGGCGGCGTTACACTCTGCTTATTAGTCTGCGGAGTTTTCTATGATTGTTGATCGTCAGGGTCGGCGCTTTCGCAATTTGCGTATCAGTCTGACGGCTGCCTGCAACTATGCCTGCACTTACTGCGTGCCCGACGGCAAGCGTTTGGTGGCCGCCCAAGATGAGTTGTCGGCGCAGGCTATGGCGCGAGGTGTGGCTTACCTGATTGAGGCCGCGGGCATTGAGCGCCTGCGCATTACCGGGGGTGAGCCGCTAGTAAGCCCTAAGTTAGCCGCGTTTCTGGCTGAGGTCAGCACGCTTGGCTTGCAGGATATTAGCCTGACCACCAATGGCCAATTGCTCGAACGCAAGTTGCCGCTGCTGATCGAAAGCGGCATTCGCCGGCTCAATGTTTCGCTCGATACCCTCGACCCAGACGCGTTTCGACGCATCGCCCGCGGCGGTGATCTGGCCAGCGTGCTCAACGGGCTTACGGCTGCCAGCGCGGCCGGGCTAAAAATAAAGCTGAACATGGTACCACTGCGCGGCCAGAACCTCGATCAGGTCATGCCGCTGCTCGATTACTGCTTGCAGCATGGCTTTGAACTGCGCTTTATCGAGTTGATGCGCATGGGCCATTTAGCCCGTGAGGCCAATAGCTTTGTGCAGCAATTTGTCGGCATGCCGGAGTTGCTGGCGATGATCGCTCAGCACTATGAGTACCTGCAGGCCGATGCGCCGGTGGATGCCACAGCGCTGCGTTATGAAATTCCTGGACAGGGTTTTTTTGGCATCATTGCTAACGAGAGCGTGCCCTTTTGCCGAACCTGTTCACGTCTGCGGCTGTCGTCCACCGGTTGGTTGCACGGCTGCTTGTCGTCCAGTAATCGGCACTTTGTCGGTGACTTGCTCGACAAACCTCGCCATCAAGCTTTACCGGCGTTGCAGCGGTTGCTGGTGCGAGCGCTGGGCGACAAACAAGAGTTAGCGTTCTCCGGTGGCGTCACGGTGATGAAAATCATCGGCGGCTAGCCCGTTGAGTGAATATCCAGTGGTTTCACGCAACCGCCAAATTGCCTGTATTGAAGAGAGTGGCTATGCCTGCACAATTCCCGATTGATTACATCGAGCCCGTATTTCGCCCACCCAGTGAGGCGCATTCGCTGATTTTGCCGGTGACCAACGGTTGCTCGTGGAATGGCTGTAGCTTTTGCGAGATGTACACCCAAGAGCAAAAGAAGTTTCGCGCCCGCGATGAGGCTCAGGTGCTGGAAGAAATTAAGCGCTGTGGCGAGCAGATGATCGTGCAGCGGATTTTTCTCGCCGATGGCGATGCGTTGGTGCTGCCGACGCGCCGTTTGTTGACGATTCTTCGCGCCATTGCCGAGCATATGCCGACGGTTACGCGAGTCTCCAGTTACTGTCTGCCGCGTAATTTGCGCAAAAAATCCGTCGCCGAACTTACAGAGCTGGCTGATGCAGGTCTGAAAATGGCTTACGTTGGCGCGGAGTCGGGTGATGACGAAGTGTTGGCGCGGGTCAATAAAGGCGAAACTTATGAGTCGACGCTCAGTGCCTTGGATAAGCTGGGTGAGGCCGGAATTACCCGTTCGGTGATGGTCCTCAATGGCTTGGGCGGTACTCAGCTAAGTGAGCAGCATGCGTTGAATTCGGCGCGTTTGATGAATGCCGCGCAACCGGAGTTTCTCTCCACCTTGGTGGTCAGTTTTCCAACCGGCGAGGCGCGTTTTCGCGCAGGCTTTGCGGACTATCAGCCGCTATCGCAGCAGCAGTTATTTGTTGAGGTTGAGCGCTTTGTGCAGGCGTTAGAGCTGCGCGATACGGTATTTCGCAGCGATCATGCGTCTAATTATCTGGTTCTTAGAGGCGTGTTGGGCACCGATAAGGCGAGCATGCTGGCGCAGGTTCGACAAGCCATTGAACAGCCGCAAAACGCTCGCTTGCGCCAAGAGTGGCAGCGCGGTTTGTAAGCCTACGCTGGCTGGCGCGTAAACTGCAGGGCTAGGTGATTATTAATAGGTCTGACGTTTTTTTGTCGCGCTGTTTGCAGGAGTTGCTATGCGCAGTTTGATGCTCTCTTTGATGGTTTGCGTGCTGTTCGGTCTGGGCGGTTGCATGCGCGTCAGTGATATGGCTGATGGTGTGGGTGAGCAGCTCAGCGATGCTGGCCTACTTGACCATAGCCGCACGTATCGACTTAGCTCGCGGCGCTTGCAGGCGGACTCTTTTATTTTTATCGCTCAAGGGCCATTTGCCCCGCCGGGTAGCGCTTACCCGCGGCCGAATGTGGTGGCGGAAGAGGCTTTTAACGGCTTTATTGAATACTTCCCCTTGGTCCAGCGTGCGCCGCAACCGCTTGCTCTGGATGCGGCTATGGGGCAGGCACGGGCGGCGGGGGCGGATTACTTGCTGTATGGGCGTTTCGCCGCCGCGGATGATCGCATCGGCACCACCGATGAGTGGCAAGATCAGGAGGCGCTCGATCGCCTCGGCGTCGATCATGGCGTGGTGCAGTTAATGTTGATTGAAACTTCCACGCGTTATTTGGTCGATTCAGCGAAAATTCGCAGCCGTGGCGGCGTGTTTAATATCTACGATGCTAAGCCGCAAGACTTGCTCGCCGCCCCGCTGCGTGACTATGCCCGGCGCCTATTGGGCGTGAGTGAGGAGGGTGCAACCTATGATTGAAACGAGCAAAACCGCCGATTTACTGGCGCAGATTCCAATGTTGGGTAAGAAGGGCTTGCCGCCGGTGCATCTGTGGAATCCGCCTTACTGCGGTGCTATCGACATGCGCATTGCGCGCGATGGCAGCTGGTTTTACCTGGGTACACCGATTGGCCGCAAGCCGATGGTTAAAATGTTTTCCAGCATTATCCGCCGCGATGGCGATGAGTATTTTTTAGTCACGCCGGTTGAAAAGGTCGGCATTCAGGTCGATGACGCGCCTTTCGTGGCGGTGAGCCTGCAGGTCGAAGGCGCGGGCGAGGCGCAGTTGTTACGCTTTACCAGTAATGTTGAGGAGGAAGTGCTGGCGGGCTCTCAGCATCCATTACGTTTTGTGATCGATCCGCGCACGCAGCAACCATCGCCCTATGTGCTGATGCGCAGCAATCTCGAGGCGTTGATTTTACGCAGTGTGTTTTATCAGCTGGTTGAATTGGCGCAGCCCCATGAGCTGGACGGGAAAATTTGGCTGGGTGTGTGGAGTGGCGGGGTGTTCTTCCCGATTGCCCTGCAGGACGCCTAGGCCAGCAAATCGTAGGCAACAAAAAGGGCTCCGAGGAGCCCTTTTGTGTTCCCGCTAGCCGCTTACATATTCGGGTAAGTTGGGCCGCCAGCACCTTCTGGAGTTACCCAGGTGATGTTCTGCGATGGGTCTTTGATGTCGCAGGTTTTACAGTGCACGCAGTTCTGCGCGTTGATCTGGAACTTCTTCTCGCCATCTTCCAGAACCACAATTTCGTACACGCCGGCCGGGCAGTAACGCTGAGCAGGTTCGTCGTAGAGTGGCAGGTTGCGGCCCAGTGGAATGCTCGCGTCCGCCAACTTCAAGTGGCAAGGCTGCTCTTCTTCATGGTTGGTGTTGGAGAGGAACACCGAGCTCAGCTTGTCGAAGCTCAGCTTGCCGTCTGGTTTTGGATAGTCGATCTTCGCCGAGTCCGCCGCCAGCTTCATGCAGGCATAATCTGGCTTGGTGTCGTGCAGGGTGAACGGCAGTTTGCCGCCGAAGATGTTTTGATCGATGTAGTTGAACGCCGCGCCAGCCAATACGCCGAACTTGTGCATGGCCGGGCCGAAGTTACGGCTGCAGAACAGCTCTTCATGCAACCAGCTGGCCTTGAAGCCTTCGACGTAGGCGTTCAGTTGGTCGCCGCCTTCGCTGCCGGCAAACAATGCGTCGGCTACCGCTTCAGCGGCCAACATGCCCGACTTCATAGCGGTGTGGCTGCCTTTGATTTTGGCGAAGTTGAGCGTGCCAAGGTCGCAACCGATCAATGCGCCGCCGGCAAAAACCATCTTCGGCAGCGAGTTCAAGCCGCCTTTCGCGATGGCGCGGGCGCCGTAGCTAACGCGCTTGCCGCCTTCTAGGTACTGAGCAACCACTGGGTGGTGCTTATAGCGCTGGAACTCATCAAAAGGTGAGAGGTTGGCGTTGCTGTAGGACAGATCAACGATCAGGCCGACCACCACTTGGTTATTTTCCAAGTGATAGAGGAACGAGCCGCCGGTGTTCTGATTGCCAACTACATCGAGCGGCCAGCCGGCGGTGTGTACCACTAGGCCTTGCTCGTGCTTGGCTGGGTCGATGTCCCAGATTTCTTTCAGGCCGATACCGTAATGCTGGGCATCGGCTTCGCTGTCGAGATTGAATTTTTTGATCAGTTGCTTGCCCAGATGGCCACGGCAACCTTCGGCGAACAGGGTGTACTTACCGCGCAGTTCCATGCCTGGGGTGTACAGGCCGTCTTTCGGATGGCCTTCGCGGTCAACACCCAAATCACCGGTGAGAATGCCGCGCACCACGTTGTTTTCGTCGATCAGCACTTCTTGGGCGGCGAAGCCTGGGTAGATTTCAACCCCGAGGTTTTCCGCTTGTTGCGCCAACCAGCGGCACAGGTTGCCCAACGAGATGATGAAGTTGCCTTCGTTGTGCATGGTTTTCGGCACAAACAGGCCTGGCACTTTGAGCGCCGCGGTGGCATCGCGGAGCATGTAGATGTCGTCGCGCTTCACTGGGGTGTTTAGCGGTGCGCCGAGCTCTTTCCAATCGGGGAACAACTCGTTCAGAGCGCGCGGCTCGAAGACTGCGCCGGAGAGAATGTGCGCGCCAACTTCGGAGCCTTTCTCTACCACGCAGACGCTGATTTCTTTGCCAGCCTCAGCGGCCTTTTGTTTCAGACGGCAGGCCGCGGACAAACCAGCAGGGCCGGCGCCGACGATGACGACGTCGAATTCCATAAACTCGCGTTCCACAGACTATCTCCTACTCAGGGCTCTTCGATATTTTAATTATGCTATGAAGCTTATTGGGCTTTGCATAGTTATAGCAGAGGCAGTATATCTGCACCGGCCGGCGGGTCCAATACAAACGTTTGTTTGAATTAGCTGCGAGCCTTGCGCCGCCTTGGCTGTCCGCTGATTAACGGGCGTTCCTGTGTATTGACCGGGCCGGGTGATGCGGTCAAAATGCGAGCGTTTTGCGCCCTCTGCTTGGGCACTTATGTCGGTTGCGACCGACCCTGCAGAACTAGCCAGCTTTGGTTTGGTGACATTCTAATTTCCGGGAGTAACGAGTAAGCCATGAAGGTTCTTGTAGCTGTCAAACGTGTAGTCGACTACAACGTCAAAATCCGTGTTAAAGCGGACAACTCTGGCGTTGATCTTGCGAACGTTAAAATGTCGATGAATCCCTTCTGCGAAATCGCCGTAGAAGAGGCCGTCCGTCTGAAAGAAAAAGGCGTTGCGAGCGAAATCGTCGTCGTTTCCATCGGCCCAACTAACGCTCAAGAGCAGTTGCGTACTGCTTTGGCGTTGGGCGCAGACCGCGCCATCTTGGTTGACTGTGCTGACGAGCTGAACTCTTTGGCCGTGGCCAAACTGCTTAAAGCAGTGATCGACAAAGAGCAGCCGCAGTTGGTGATCATGGGCAAACAGTCCATCGATAGCGACAACAACCAGACTGGCCAAATGCTTGGCGCTCTGACTGGCTTCGCTCAAGGTACTTTCGCCTCTAAGGTTGAAGTGGCTGGCGACAAAGTTAACGTGACCCGTGAAGTGGACGGCGGTCTGCAGACCGTTGCCCTGAGCTTGCCGGCCATCGTGACGACCGACTTGCGTCTGAACGAGCCGCGCTACGCGTCGCTGCCGAACATCATGAAGGCCAAGAAGAAGCCGCTGGAAGTTCTGACCCCGGATGCATTGGGCGTTTCGACTGCTTCCACCGTCAAAACTCTGCAAGTTGAAGCGCCGGCTACCCGCAGCGCTGGCGTCATGGTTAAGTCCGTGGCTGAGCTGGTTGAGAAACTTAAGAACGAGGCGAAGGTAATCTAAATGACTATCTTGGTTATTGCTGAACACTCAAACGCGGCCATCGCTGGCGCTACTCTGAACACTGTTGCCGCGGCTAAAGCCATCGGTGGCGATATTCATGTACTGGTTGCCGGTAGCGCTTGCGGCGCTGCTGCTGAAGCAGCGGCAAAAATTGCCGGTGTGACCAAAGTACTGGTAGCTGACAATGCGGCTTACGCCCATCAGTTGCCGGAAAACGTTGCTCCGCTGGTTGCCGAACTGGGTAAGGGCTACAGCCACATCCTGGCGTGCGCCACTGCCAACGGCAAAAACATCCTGCCGCGCGTTGCTGCGCAGTTGGACGTTGATCAGATCTCGGAAATCATCGCTGTGGTCAGCGCTGATACCTTCAAGCGTCCGATCTACGCCGGTAACGCGATTGCTACCGTGCAGTCAACTGCTTCGGTAAAAGTTATCACCGTGCGTAGCACCGGTTTTGACCCGGTTGCGGCCGAGGGCGGCTCTGCTGCTGTTGAAGCTGTTAGCGGCCCGGCGGATGCTGGCAAGTCGGCATTCGTTGCTGAAGAGCTGGCTAAGTCTGATCGTCCTGAGCTGACTGCCGCGAAAATCGTCGTTTCTGGCGGTCGTGGTATGCAGAACGGCGACAACTTCAAGCACCTGTACTCGTTGGCCGACAAGCTTGGCGCCGCCGTAGGCGCTTCGCGCGCTGCAGTGGACGCAGGCTTCGTACCGAACGATATGCAGGTTGGTCAAACCGGTAAAATCGTTGCTCCACAGCTGTACATCGCCGTTGGTATTTCCGGCGCGATCCAGCACTTGGCCGGCATGAAAGACTCCAAGGTGATCGTTGCGATCAACAAGGATGCTGACGCGCCGATCTTCCAAGTGGCCGATTACGGCCTAGTGGCAGACCTGTTTGAAGCTATCCCGGAACTGGAGTCGCTGGTTTAAGCCAGTTACTTGCAGTCCAAAAAAACCCGCTCAGTGAGCGGGTTTTTTTTACGCTTTTTTATAGGTAAAAATCAGCTTTTGCTGCTGTCGAGAAACGCTTGGTAATGGGCGGCGGTTTCGCTGGGGCGCTCAATCATCGGCACGTGGCCGCAGTCTTTCATGACCACCACGGTTGGCTGCTTGAGCAGCGGTTGCATTACCGCAATGCTCGACATATCCAGTACTCGATCCTTATCACCCCATAGCACTAAGGTTGGTGCTTGAATCTTGGCTAACTCAGGTTCTAGGGGGATGTAACGATCGCGCAGATGGCTGAAAATCTTCTCGTTGAGTGGGCGATTGGCAATCGATTGCTCGGCAAAGTGCTGTTTTAGTGCGTCGGGTATCACTGGCTGTTCAACAAAAACAAAACTGAGCATCTTGCTGAAATCGGCGCTGTTATTGACCAGTAGCGGGTTGGGCTCACCGCGCTCAATGCGCTGGAACATTTCGCTTTTGTTCGGTGAGCTAATCCCGGCGTTATCTAGTAGCGCCACGCTGAGCACCTGCTCAGGGTAACGTGCGGCATATAGGGCGGCGATATGGCCGCCCATTGAATTGCCGATTAGGTGCAGTTTGTGCAGCCCAAGGTGCTTAGTAAACGCGGCGAGTCGCTCGGTTTGGCTGCCGACGTCATAACTGATATCGGGCTTGCTGCTATCGCCAAAGCCCGGTAAGTCCAGGGCGATTACGTGATAGGTCGCGGTGAGTGGCTTGGCGAAACGCAGCCAGTTGTCCTTGTCGGCGCCAAAACCGTGGATCATCACAATGCTCGGCGCATCGGCTGGGCCGCCCTCGTAATACGTTAGATTAAGGTCGCCCACTTGCGCGTGTTTAAGGCTTAGGCCGGCCAACTGTCGCTCGGTAAATTGCACGCTGGCCAGTAGGGCGCTGGGCGATAAATACAAGGTTGCGCCGGCAGTGGTGAGAAGTAGTGCGAGGGCGATCAGCAGCTTTTTCATGGCGGGCCTTATGTGATTGGTGTTTGCTCCGGCGATTACGCTAGCATGAACCTTTGCGTAAAAGCTCGGGTGCGCCGCCTGCCCAGTCAAACGTTCAGTTGAGAGGAAGTATGCGCGCTGGTTTTTGCACCGTAGTTTGCTGGTATTTGCTCTGTCTGCCTGCTGTGGCTGTTGCCGCTGCTCCCTGTGAGCGGTTAATAGCGACCGCTGATGCGCAGTCGCCGCCGTATCTTTGGCCGGATCCGCAGCATTCAGGCAAGTTTTTGGGTGCCCATGCGGAGTTAGTCAAACAGCTCAGCAGCGAGTTGCAAGTGCCGATTAAGTTACTTGATAGCGGTTCATGGCTGGCCGCCCAGCAAGACGTGCAAAGCGGGCGGGTAGACCTGCTATTGGGGGCTTTTTTCGACTTGCCCGGCAATCAGCAGTTGGACTACCTGCAGCCTGCCACTTGGCCGCTGCAACTTACTTCGGCGCACCTCGAGCCGTTGGCCGTATTGGTTCCAGCAGGACAATCCGACAGTTCGCCGCGTAGCGTGCAAAACCCCGAGCAATACTTGGCCTTGGGGCGCAATTCGGCTTGTAATACGCCCTTGCTGCGCGGACAGCTCAGTAAAAAGCTGGCAGAATTGCGCGCTTCAGGCCAGCTCGATCGCCTGTTGCAGGCTAATCTGCAGCGCTGGCAGGCCCAGCAACAGAAAATGTTGCCCGTGCTCGATGTTCCAAATCCGTAGGAAGCCTTGTGTGAATATTCGTTATCTGTGTATTTTTTTCGCCGTACTGGTGCTCGCCGGCTGCGCCAGTGATCCCGCTCCCATTGAGCAAATGCGCTTGACCGAAAAAGCCGTGTTGCAAGCGCGAGCGGTTGGTGCCAGCGAGCAGTTGCCCGAGATGCTCTCGGCCGAACAAGACTTTGCCCGCGCACAGAAAAATATGCCCGAGCACGATTACAAGCGCGCTCGAATGCTCGCCGAGCAAGCCGAGCTTGCTGCGCGCTTGGCTGAGGCGCAGGTGTTAACCGGCAAAAGCGAAGTGCAATTGAGCGCCTTGCAGGCGCAACTCACGCGGTTGCGTAAACAGCTGGGAGACCTGCAATGAAGCGTCTTAGTGTTACCGCCGTCAGCCTGCTAGCGGGTGCTTTATTGACGGGCTGCGCGGGTTCTGGCACAGGGCATAGTGAGCAATCCCAGCAATTAGACGCGGCGCGGGCGAGTTTGCAAAAGGTTAAAAATGACCCGCAAGTGCTACGCAGCGCGCCGCTGGACGTGGTGCGTGCCGGTGAGTCACTGGCCCGCGCAGAGGGTTTTTCGGGCTACTGGGGCAGTGGTGCCGATGTCCGCCATTACGCGTTGCTCAGCCTGCGTTTTAGTCAGATCGCCAGCGAACACAGCGTGCTGATCGTCAATCAAGAGCGTTTGGCTAGCCTTGAACAAGAGCGTCTGCGTCTGCAGCAAGCGCTGCGTGACGCCAAGCTGCTGAGTATCGCCCAGCAAGGTCAGGCGCAAGACACCCAAATGGCCAGCCTGACCCGTGATCAAGCGGAGCGCGGCTTGGTCATGACTCTCAGCGATGTGTTGTTTGAGCCGGGGCAAGCCAGCTTAAACGCCTCGGCTAATCGCGCGCTGTTGAAGTTGGTGCAGTTTTTACAACTCAACCCACGCCGCATTGTGCGGGTCGAGGGGTACGCCGATAACCAAGGCACCCAAGAGCAAAATGTGCAGTTGAGTATGGCCCGCGCCCAAGAGGTGGCTAATGTCATGGAAGACTTGGGCGTAGATAAAAAACGTATCCACGTGCAAGGCTTCGGCGAAACCTATCCGGTGGCTGAAAACGCCTCGCGGCGCGGTCGTGAGCAAAATCGTCGGGTCGAAATCGTGTTCTCTGATGAACTGGGCAACCTAAGCGCTCCGCGCTAATTGTCCATCCCAAGCCCCGGTTGCTGAATAGCGCCGGGGTTTTTTATTGGCTGCCTATTTAACCTTTAGCGGCTATTTGTACTGTATTGGCCAGATCGTTAAGGACTGTGCCGGTGCAATGTATTAATGCTTTGTTACTGTAATGGTTGGCCGCCAAGGACTCGCTCGCATGACCTCTGTATTGCTCTACCAACGCGTTGCCCAGCAACTGGCTGAAGACATTCGTCTTGGCGTTTATCGGCCCGGTGAACGGGTGCCTTCGGTGCGCAAACTCAGTGCGCAACTGAGTGTCAGCCATGCCACCGTGCTGCAGGCTTATGCCAACCTAGAAGACCAAGGGCTGATTCGCGCCCGCCCGCAATCGGGTTTCTATGTGCATCAGAGCGCTGCGCTAACTGCCGCAACACCGACCATCGCGCAAGTCGAAGGGCCGGCGCTGGTGACGCGCAGCAGCATCATTAATCAGGTGCTGCAGGAGTCGCGCCGCGCGGGCGTATTGCCTTTAGGTGCGGCCGTGCCACATGCCAGTTACTTGCCGATCCGTGCGCTGCAGCAGCAAGTCGCTAAGGTCGTGCGTTTTCATGCGGCCGAGGCGTTTGGCTATATCTTCAGCCCTGGTTATGAGCCGCTGCGCCGCCAAGTGGCGATTCGCATGCGCGATGCCGGCGTGCTGGTGGCCCCCGATGACGTGGTGATCACCCACAGTTGTACCGACGCCGTGCACATGGCCTTACGGGTCATGACCCAGCCGGGTGACCTGATCGCCGTCGAGTCGCCGACCTATTATGGCTTCTTGCAAGTGGCCGATTTGCTTGGCTTGAAAGTCATAGAAATCCCCACCGACGCCAATAGCGGCCTGTGCCTTGAGGCCTTACAACTGGCGGTTAATCAATGGCCGATCAAGGCCTTGCTGTTTACTGCGCGTGGCAGCAACCCCATGGGCGGCAGCATGCCAGAGGCGCGTCAGCACGAATTACTGCAACTGGCGGCGCGCCATGACCTGCAGATTATTGAAGATGACATCTACGGCGAACTGATGCCTGAAGCAGGTGCCAGTCGCGCTCTGAAAGCCGCCGATAAACATGGCCGGGTGGTGTATTGCTCCAGTTTCTCGAAAACCATTTCGCCGGGGGTGCGGATCGGCTGGATTTTGGCCGGCAAATACCAAGCGGCCATTCAGCGCTTGCAAACCTTTAGCTCCTATTCGGCCTGCAGCGTCACGCAAATGAGCGTCGCGGCCTATCTGGAGAACGGCGGTTACGACCGTCACCTGCGCTATCTACGCCAGGAATATCGGAAAAACCTCAGCGCATTACAGTTGGCGGTGCAGCAATATTTCCCGGCCGGCACCCAGATGACCCGGCCCACGGGTGGTTACACCTTATGGTTGCGTTTGCCCGCGCCGGTTAACTGCAAAGAGCTGCACGTGCGCGCCCTGCAACAAGGCATCAGCATAGTGCCGGGGCAAATTTTCAGTAATACCGAGCAGTTTAATCACTGCCTACGCCTGAGTTGCGGCATGCCGTGGGGTCGAGAAATCGAACAGGCGGTAATGACCTTAGGCGTGCTAGCGACGCAACTCTGTGCGGCGGCTAATAGCAGCGAGTGATTTTTTACCCACGCTTAACCCGATTCAATCCGCAGTCACGTCTACCTAGGTGAAGTGCTTATTCACCTACGGAGTTCGCTGCCATGTCTGGATTTATTCTGTTGATACGCCAACCGCTGCTGGCTGGTTTTAGTGCCGGTTTGGCGATTAGTTTGGCGGCGTGTAGCGCTGCTACTTCTGAAGCACCGGCCAAACTGGGGCGGCCAGCGTTGCCGGCGGCGCTAAACGATAGCGCCTTGCTCGAGCAACTGAACGAGCCGCTGATGGCGCCGGCGGTGCAGCAAGTGGCCGAAAGCGCGGCTAAAAACCGTGCCGTTATCGGCGAAGATAAAGCCGATGCCATGCAACTGGGTAAGGTTGCTGCCAGTGGCAAGATGAAAAAGCCACTGCAACCCATGTCGGCGTCCTTCAGCGCTATTGCGCCGGCCGACAGCGCGCAAGGTTATCAAGACGTCTATCGCGAGCAGTATCAGAAGCTCGCTAGTAATCCGGTGCTGGCGGTGGCGGAGCAGCCGGTGTCGACCTTTAGCATCGATGTGGACACCGGCAGCTACGCCAATGTGCGGCGTTTCCTCAACGGTGGCAGCTTGCCGCCCAAGGACGCGGTGCGCCTAGAGGAGTTGGTTAATTACTTCCCCTATGCCTACGCGCCGCCGCAGGGCGACACGCCTTTTGGGGTGAGCACTGAATTAGCCCCATCGCCGTGGCACGCCGGCAGTCAATTGCTGCGGGTGGCAATTAAAGCCTCCGACCTGCAAGTGGCTGAGTTGCCGCCGGCTAACTTGGTGTTTTTGGTTGATGTGTCCGGTTCGATGGACAGACGCGACGGCTTACCGCTGGTGCAAAGTACCCTGAAACTGTTGGTCGAGCAGTTGCGTCCGCAAGATCACGTGGCGCTGGTCACCTATGCCGGCGATGCGCAGGTGGTGCTGGCTTCAACCGCCGGTAGTGAGAAAGCTAAAATTCGTGCAGCCATCGATCAGCTCGCCGCCGGCGGTTCGACGGCCGGTGAGTCGGGTATTCAGCTGGCTTATCAGCAGGCGCAGTTGGGCTTTGTTAGTAAGGGCATTAACCGTATTTTGCTGGCCACCGATGGCGACTTTAATGTCGGTATTAGTGATTTCGACAGCCTTAAACAGTTGGCGGCGGAAAAGCGCAAAACCGGCGTGTCGCTGACCACCCTGGGTTTTGGCACCGACAACTATAACGAGCAGTTGATGGAGCAATTGGCTGATGCCGGTGACGGCAACTACGCCTATATCGACAATCTGCGCGAGGCGCGCAAGGTGCTGGTTGATCAACTCGGCTCGACCTTGGCCACCGTGGCCCGCGATGTGAAAATTCAAATTGAATTTAACCCGGCGCAGGTTAGCGAGTACCGTCTGCTGGGCTATGAGAACCGCGCGCTCAAGCGTGAAGACTTTAGCAACGACAAAATCGACGCCGGCGAGATCGGTGCCGGCCATACGGTCACGGCGTTGTACGAGATAGTCCCGGTCGGGGCTAAGGGTTGGCTGGAGCCGTTGCATTTTGCCCAAGGTGCGCAGCCCGCCGCCAAGGCTGGCGAACTGGCGTGGTTGCGACTGCGCTACAAAACGCCCGAGCAAGAGCGCAGCCGATTGCTGGAAATTCCGATCAAAGCCAGCGCTCGCGTGGAGACGATCGCCACGGCCAGTGAAGATTTACGCTTTGCCGCGTCTGTGGCGGCCTTTGCCCAGCAACTCAGCGGCGGGCAGTACACCGGCAGTTTCAGTTTGGCCGACAGCGCCGCGCTGGCCCGTGGCGCCAAGGGTGAAGACCGCTTTGGGCTGCGCGCCGAGTTCGTACAGCTGGTGGAATTGGCGCAAAGCCTGCAAGCTGGGCAACACGCCCAAGCAGGGCAACACCTGCACGCCAAGGCTGAGTAATTGAATAAGCCCTTACTGGACACCGACGCCGCCTTGCTGCGGCGTTACCGCAACGGCGATGCTCAGGCATTTGCGCTCTTGTATGAGCGCCATCGCCTCGGTTTGTTGCGGTTTTTGCTGGGCTTGTGCAGCGATCCGGCGCTGGCCGACGAGGTGTTTCAAGAGACTTGGCTGAGCCTGATTCGCAGCCAGACCGAACAGCACGAGGCGGTGTTGTTTAAAACTTGGCTGTACCAGATTGGCCGTAATCGGCTGATCGATCATTGGCGTAAGATCGGCCGTCGGCAGGCTCAGCAGGAACCCTACGAGGAACAGCAACACGGCGCGGCTGACCCCGCGCCGGGCCCTGCGCAGCAATATAGTTTGAGCCGCGATCAGCAACGCTTACAGGCGGCGCTGGAGGATTTGCCGGTCGAGCAACGCGAGGTGTTTTTGCTGCGCACGCATGCTGATCTGGAGTTGCAGGAAATCGCTGAACTGACCGCCACCCCTATGGAAACGGTTAAGAGTCGCCTGCGTTATGCGCTGCAAAAGTTACGTCGGCTGTTGGCTGACCCTGCCACGGCCGAGGAGTTATCTACATGAAAAAGCCCTTCAATCCTGTCTCTCCAGAGCAGCCGTTGGCCGATGAACAAGCGTTGCTCGAACACTATCGCCAACACAGCCACGCGCAACCGACAGCGGCCATGGATGCGCTGATTCTGGCCGCCGCGGCGGCTGAATTAACCCGGGTAAAACCTAGCACCTTAAACTGGGGGCAACGTCTTCACGCTTGGGTATTTGGCCCGGGCCATCAGCTGCGCTGGTCGCTGGCCTTGGGGAGCCTGGCCAGTATCGGTTTAGGCCTGACGTTAAGCCTGCGTACAGTGGATCAGCTGCCGCCGGCCTATGATTTAGGCGAGCCGCCCAGCCTAAACACCGCGACACAACCGGTCGCTGCGCCGATTGTAGCGCCGCTTGCTACGGCTAAAATGGCCGAGTCGAACGCGCCTAAGTCGGCGCCGCCGGCCGAGCGGATGACCGAGCTGAAGGCCGCCCCAAGCAGTTTGGCCCCGGCGCTCTACAAGCCGCAAGCCGAGGCGTTTAGCGCGCCTTCATCCGCGCCAGTGAGTCCGGCGCTTGAGGATAAAGCTGACAGTCTTATGCAGGAGCAAACGCTGGCCGCCCCCGCGCAGGCGTTGGGCAAGCTAGAAGCCAGTCGCGAGTTAGGCAAAAAAACCACGGCTGGCGCCGCGCAACCCAGCAACCTTGCCGCTGATGCGCCTTTGGCCGATGGTTCTGCGCCAGCTGAGCAGGATCTGCACCCAGCAGCGCCTTTGGCTAAGGCTAAAAGGATTGAGTCAGCGACGTTTGCGCAGCAGTTACAAGCGCTGCTGGAACTGCAGCGCAGCGGTGCTAGTGCCGCCGCAACCATGGAGTTGCAGCGTTTGCAGCAGTTGTATCCTGAGCACGATGTGGCGGCCGAGCTGGCCAAGTTGCAGGCTGGCGCGCACTAAAGCGCGCGTCGGTCACGCTCTGTAACAGCTGTTGGCTTTACACTGCGGCCGCTGCATTACCCCTGAGTCGCAAGGAACCGCGCCATGCCAGAACAACCGCCCAGTTCATCGCCCAAGCCGCTAAGCCCCCGAGCATTCAGCGAAAGCTGGTTGGGGCTGTTGCTGGGCTTGTTATGGTCGCTGGTGCGCCTGCTGCTGCCGATTTTGTTGCTGGCGATTTTGCCGCCGCTGCTCGGTTTGCTGTTGATTGCGCTGTTGGTGCTACTGATGGGCCTGAGTGCGTGGGCCGGTTTTACCCGTACCGGCCAAGGCTTGAGCCTTGTGCTGACGGCCGCAGCGATCGGCTGGCCATTTGCGTTGGTGCGCGGGATGGCCAGTGATTGGAGCATTCTGCTTTGCGGACTATTGATAGTGTTTGGCTTGGCGTTAGTGGCCACCTATGAGCGGCGGCTGGGCTTGGTAAAGCTCAAGCCGGCGGCGCAGGGGGCGCAGTCCGAGCCGGGCGCTAGCGCGTGGGGCGGCGCTGAACTCAGCGCAACCCCAGAAGGGCAGCCGCTGCGGCGTTTCAATTGGGGTGAGATTTGCATGGGCGGGCCGGCCTATTGCGATTATTTGTTTGCCGATGGCGTGTTGCTGCAAGGGCTGGGCAGCTCCTGTCGTTTCTCCCACGATGGGCGTTATTTTGCTGCCCCGGTACCCTCGCGTAATCAGTGGGGGTTAGTGATCTTTGACCGGCACAACCGGCGTCTGTATCGCTGCGCCGACGAGAGCAGTTTGTGGGAGTTGGATGATTTTAGCGCGCAAGCGATCAGCGGCCGGTATAGCCCGCTGGGGCCGAATGCGCCGGTCAGTTTGAGTTTGGCGCAGTTGCTGGAGCAGGCCGAGGCGCTCGATCTGCAGCCCGTGCAAGACCTTTGGCTGGTGCCCGATTGGCGCACCAACCTGCCAGCGTCGCTGCTCGACTGGCCAACTTCACTGGCTGGGCATCGCTTACAGGGCCAGTTGGTCTTGCCGACAAGCTTGCGTGAACTGGACGATCCGCTGGCGCCCATACGTTATCCGCGCTACCAACTGCTGTTGGATGGTGAGCCCAGCGGCGTGTTGCTCAATCCGGATAATCCGCCGTTATGGCGCGCCGACGGTTTGGCCTTGGTCTGTCAGGCGCAGGGCGAGAAGAGCGGCTATTGGTACTGGCAGGCCACCGTGGGTTGGCGACAGTTGCCGCCACCGGGACTGTTGGAGGAAGCGCGACTGTCGATCGACTACGGCCAATTTGTCGCGCTGGATGAGCAACACGCCTGGCTGCTGGCCGAACTGGATTTACCCCTGCCGAGCGGCGGTGAATACGGGCAGATGCTGCACAGCATTCACAGCGACACCGAAACCAGTCTGGGCCACGACCGCTACGGGCAGACCCAAGTCGGCGCCATTGCCCGCACGCGTTTGCGCATCGGCATCGCGCTGGATGGAAGCTCGCAGCCACTGTTGGCAGGCGCGGCAGCGGTCGGCGGTGCTGCGCTGAGTTTCGTGTTCGCCAGCGATAACGACGCCGGGCAGGGCGCCTACCACTGCCAGATTGGCGACTGGCAACTGCCGGGTCAGTGGCAATTGGAACACCGCCGCTCCGACTGCGGGCGTTATCTGGCCCTGCTGCCGGCCTGCGCTGGTGCGGCCTTGGCCGAGCGGGTGGTGGTGGCCGACAGCCGTGAGCGGTGTTTGCTCAGTAGCGAGCCGCTGCTGGTGCAGCGTTTGTATGACTTTCAGCATGGGCGGCTCGAAGTGATAGCGCTGGTGGGGCTGTGCAGCGCCGAGTTCAGCAGTCATCCACTGCGTCGCTTTGATCTGCCTGCCCCACCGGCGGCCAGCGCAGCGCACTGCCTAGAGCAGGCGCCGGCCTATGGCGCGTGCCATCGGCTGCAAGGTTTTACCTTGGGCGCGACGCAGCTGTTACCGGTGCCCAGTTATCGAATGGTCGAAGTGCCGCAGGCGGCCAATGCCGATGGCGATTTTATCTTGCCGGCGCCCGATGGCCGTGATGCTGCTTGGCTGTGCGGCAGTGAAACGCAGTACGCCGACAGTTGGCTGCGGGTGCACGAAGGTCGCCAGGACGGCTTTCTGTTGACGGCCTCAGGCATGGCCCTGAGTGGCCTAGCGCCGTCTTTTTGCTGGTCGCCGGATGGTCGCTATCTGGCTCTGACGCGACTGTTGCAACGCCAAGACCCGGCTAACGATGGCTCCGAACAGCAGCCTCAATGGCAGCTGTGCTTACTCGATACGCATAGGCGCACCTTGCGCCGTCAGCCCGGTTCGATCGGCAATATGCCGCGCTTTACCGGCTGTAAAGCAGGTGTCTGGACGCTGCGGGTGTATCAGCAAGCCTGGGCGCGTCCAGAGAATGTGGGGCGTTCAGTGCGGGTTAGGCTCAGTGATTTGTTGGCGTTGCCTGAGCAGGCTTTAGAACCGCGCGCTGGCCGCTGGCATTTACCAACGGAGTGCGTGCCGGCAGCCTTGTGGGATACTTTCGATCGACAAACGTTAGCCAATTGGAGCTTTACATGAGTAGCAGCGAAGCCGTTAACCTGTGGCATTGGTTGAATATGTTGGCCAGCCTGCCGTTGTGGGTGGTTTGGTTGTTGGGTGTGGCACTTTGCGTGCAACTTTGGCCGCGGCATAACAGGGCGTGTTTGTGTGCGTTGCTGGCGCTGCTGATACAGCTCAGTTGGACCGGCTTGCGCTGGCTGCTGACCACTACCTTGCCGGAGGTGTTTAATCGGCTTGGGCTGGGCGGCGACAGTATGCAGCTATTTATGTTGCTCGGCGTTGTCGCTCAGTGCTTAAACGCGGTGTGTTGGGCCATGTTGCTCTGGGCGTTGCGCCTTGCGTTGTTACATCCGCAAACAGTCCCCGAGTAAACCCACTTGCCTGTGACGGCAGGGCAGGCGAGCATGAGCGTAGGAAAATATTACGGGTTGTTATGAGTCGTCTTTATTGGTTTTTCTGCTGCTGGCTGCTGCCAGCCTATTGCGCTGCGGCGGACAACGTCGGTGCGCAACAGACCCTTGCCACACCGCCGGCGAGCCACGCCCGGGCGGTTAAACCACTAATCATTCCAGCGCTTAAAGCTCCGGCTAAACCTGTGGCCAAACCCGCGCCTAAAAGCGTGGCTAAACAGCCGGTTAAAACCAGCAAGGCACCGGCAAAACCGGCGGCAAAATCCAGTCAGACGGGCCACTCAGGTCCATCCAAGCAAGTTGCCCATACGGCTAAAACCCCAGCGACTAAAGCCAAACCGACCCGCTCCAGTGCAGCGCGGACCAAGCTGGCGCCGATCAACCTCAATCTTAGCTTGCCGCCTGAACTGGTCAGAGATATCGAGTTTGGTAAGCCGCTGGCGACAGTCGAGGAAGTGCCGGTATTACCGCCGATGTTTGGCGAAGCCAAACCTGAACCGTCGGCCTATCAACTCCGAGGCAAGTTGATCAACAGTGAGCGGCAGAAACAGGACTCGGATAATTACCTCGACTCGATTGACGGCGCCCAGTTGTCGATTGAGTTTCGCAACTAAACCGGACGCAGCTCCGATGGTCAGAGTGACGGCTAGCGCAGCGCTCCAGCCATCCTAGCGTTCGCCGTTAAGATCTGATCAAACATCCTCGGGCGCCATTGCGGCGCCCGGATGGCGGCGCTTAAAAGCGAAAACTGGCCTCTTGGATTTGCCCATAGACCTTCGCACACACCGGCTCGAAGTGCTCGCTGCCGGGTAGCCGGACGAACAACGGGTCGCGGGTTTGTGCCGGGTCGTAGGCCACTTGTTTGAGGTCGGTTTTTTTGTATTTGAAGGTGCCGGTGGTTTCCACCTCGGTCAGCAGGCGGATAAATAGCGGCGCGGCATAGGCCGGCAGCTCTTTATCGAGGTACTGGGCCAAGGCGTACGGGTCGAGGCTGGCGCCACTGCTTAGGCGCAGCGCGGCCATGCCGCAACGGCCGTTGGTTTGCGGGATTTCCACGCCATACACCACGGCATCCTCAACGCCGGCAAAGGCACCGAGCAGGCTTTCGACCTCGGTGGTCGAGACGTTTTCACCTTTCCAGCGGAAGGTGTCGCCTAAACGGTCGACAAACTGCGCGTGCTTGCAGCCGATATTGCGCATCAGATCGCCGGTGTTGTACCAGGCGTCGCCCTTTTTGAACACGTCACGCAGAATCGCCGCTTCGCTCTTGGCGGGGTCGGTGTAGCCATCGAAGGGCCATTTTTTACTGATCTCGCTGATCAATAAGCCGGGCTGACCTTGGGCAGTTTTTTCTAAGAAGCCCTTAGCATTGCGCAGCGGCCGGTCGTTATCGAGGTCGTAACTGACGATGGCAAAAGTGGCCGGGGAATAGCCAACGGTGTTGTTAAAATTGAACACGTTGGTGAAGCCGATGTTGCCCTCGCTGGAGGCGTAAAACTCGGTGATGCGCTGTATCTCGAAGCGGGTTTTAAACTCGTCCCAGATCGCGGGGCGCAAGCCGTTGCCGATCATGCAGGTCAGGCTGTTATTTTTTTCTTCTGGGCACACCGGCTGGTTGAGCAGGTAGCGGCACAGTTCGCCGATATAGCCAAAGCAGGTGGCTTGGTAAAAGGCCACGTCCTTCCAAAACGCGCTGGCGGAAAACTTACGCCGCACCGCTATGGCTGCACCGCCAGCCAGCGCCGAGCCCCAGCTCACGGTCACGGCGTTGCTGTGATAGAGCGGCAGGGTCAGGTACAGCACGTCGGTGTTCTGCAGCGCCAGGCCGGCGTGGCCGAAGCCGCCGTAGGCCTTGATCCATTTGCCGTGGCTGGTGATCGAGGCCTTGGGCAGGCCGGTGGTGCCGGAGGTGTAGATGTAAAAAAGCGGGTCTTTGAGCTTCACCTGCAGGCTGTCGGGCAGGTTGGCATCGCTTTGGCCGACCGTGCGCAGGGCCAGATTAACCCAGCCGCTCGGCGCGCTACCGGCGTCTTGCAAGGTGTCGCGGTCGGCCAGCCAATAGCAGGGCTGTTCGGCGCCTTGTACCTCGGAGCGAACCTCGGCAAAGGCTTGCAGCAGCTCCTCGCCGACCACAAAGAACGCTGGCTTGGCGAGGTTCAAGCTATGGGTCAGGACCTTGCCGCGTTGGCTGTTGTTAATCAGCGCGCCAACCGCGCCGAGCTTGGCCAGCGCCGCCAGCAAGGCCAGTTGTTCGAGACGGTTTTCCAGCATCACCGCGACCACCGCGCCGTGCTTAACCCCATCGGCTTTCAGTCCCCATGCTAAGCGGTTAGCCCAAGCATTGAACTGCCGGTAGCTGAGGGTGCGGGTTTCATCCAGCAGCGCCGGGCGTTCTGGGTGCAGTTGACTGGTGCGCTCCAGCGCCCACGCCAACGACAAGGCCTTTTCACGGTTACGGATGCCGGTGTAATACAGACCGCGCAACATGCGCGGCACGCGGCTGATGTTGGCCGGCAAGCGGGCCAGGAAACGGGCGGGGGAAATCAGGTCGGCTTGGGTCATGGCTCTCGCGCTAGTGGTTGTTGTTCGGGGAAACAGGCCGTGTGAAAACGTAGCGAGCGAAGGTTAGGCAAGGCAAAAACAGGCGAGGACGCGGAGTTTACGAGTTGTAAATGAGCAGTCCGAGCCTGTTTTTAACGCTGCATAACCGAGCGCAGT
>JAIETJ010000076.1 GCA_019745275.1 Pseudomonadaceae bacterium
GTTCGAGTCCCGTCCGCTGCGCCATATTTGAAAGCCCTCAAGCAGAAATGCTTGGGGGTTTTTCTTTTGTCTCGGATTTAACTGTCATCGTTTCTTCATGTGCGAACTTTAGGCTGGGCAAAGTGGTCTGCTGAAGACTTACTTTCTCGTCTAAGGAATATTGCCATGAACGATTACCAAGAAGACCTGCTCGACGTGCATGCAGCTGACTGGGAGCCGGCAGAGCCGGTGGATGATGCCACTGAGTTGTAAGTGCTTAACCGAGCAAGCGCTGGCTGCGGCGAAATTCGCCGGGGGTCTGGCTGCTCCAGCGTTTAAACGCGCGTTGAAAGGCTTCTGCCGAGGCAAAGCCCAGTAAAAAAGCGATTTCGCCAAACGCCAGTTCGGTATCGCGGATATAGCTCATCGCCAAGTCGCGTCGAGTGTTATTCAGTACGGCGCGAAACTGCGTACCTTCCTCGGCCAATTTGCGCCGTAGCGTCCAGCTTGGCAGTTGTAAGCGTGCGGAAATCTCGGCGAGCTCGGGTTCACGGCCATGCAGCAGCGGCCCTAATAGCTGGCTAATGCGCTCTGTTAGACTGCGCGTGCGGGTGAGTTGCTCAAGTTCGCGTTCGCACATTTCAACTAAAAAGCGCCATGTACTTGGGCAGTGCTGCGGGTTGCGCTGGGCCAAACTGGCCTGGCTCAGGTGCAACTGGTTGTGCTCGGCAGAGAATTCAATGGGGCCGTTAAAGGCATGCGTGTAGTGCTCGGCATAGCTTGGCGCGGCGAATTCGA
Source organism: Pseudomonadaceae bacterium (assembly GCA_019745275.1). Lineage (GTDB taxonomy): Bacteria > Pseudomonadota > Gammaproteobacteria > Pseudomonadales > Pseudomonadaceae > Aquipseudomonas. The sequence continues at coordinate 778 of JAIETJ010000076.1, forward strand.
TGCAGGTTTTTTCCGCGCTTAGCGGCTTTCCGGCCAAGTGACTCAGTTGTTGCAGCCAGCCAGCGAGCAGCGAGTCGACCACGAAACGGTTGTAAGCGTTGTACGGGCTGATCGAATAGAACCGCAGCCAGGCACCTTGGGCGTCCTCATGAAAGCTCGATTGACCTCGGTAGTTATAGGCATACAGCGGCTCGAAGCGGATTAACGTGCGCGCCGCCTCACGCACCGTGGGCGCTTGAGCAGCGGTGATGCCGGCTAACCCAGCTTGATTGAAGCGACTGAGTTGGCCCATTAGCAGGCCTAAGTGGGGACTGTCGGTCAATTGCATGGCTGCATGCCCCAGCCGCATGTAGCGCGGGATCGACAGCCGTGCGCGTGGCTCGGCTAACCGTGCTGGGTCCAGGTCGAACTGTTCGAGCAGTGCCTGTGGGTCTTGCCCGCTTGCGTGCACGCTGTCAGTTAAACGTTGGACGAAGCCAATCGATAAATCGCCAAGGCGTACGCGCGAGGTTTTCATTGCTGGGTAACGCGTGCGGGTTTTCCCCGGTTGGTTGACGTTGGTCTAGGCTGGGGTAGGCAATAAAGCCGGGTTAAGGCGCTGCGCATCGTCTGCTTGCTCAATTAACGTATGCCGTAGGTTAAGGCCTGCAGTTGAGCTTGCCAAGTTACGCTGCACGATTAGATCAATAACTTGTTACTTATGGTCATTGCTGGCCGCCTTGATGCTCTTTATTGTCTGCACATAACTGATCGATGTGGTTGCTCAAACCCTCGACATTCCGTGAACACACCGCCTGTTTGGAGTTTTTATGCCTGCCGCTTATTTTCCGCACCTGTTAGCGCCGCTTGATTTGGGCTTCACGACCTTGCGTAACCGTACCCTGATGGGTTCGATGCACACCGGTTTGGAAGAAAAGCCAGGTGGCTTTGAGCGGATGGCAGCTTATTTTGCCGAGCGCGCGCGCGGCGGTGTCGGTTTAATGGTGACCGGGGGTATTGGTCCAAACGTTGAGGGCGGCGTGTATGCCGGTGCGGCCAAACTAACAACGGTTGAAGAGGCCGAAAAGCACAAAATTGTTACCCAGGCCGTGCACGAGGCTGGCGGCAAGATCTGCATGCAAATTCTCCACGCAGGGCGTTATGCCTACAGTCCTAAGTCGGTCGCGCCGAGCGCCATTCAGGCGCCGATCAATCCGTTTAAGCCACGCGAGTTGGATGAAGAGGGTATTGAGCAACAGATTCAAGATTTCGTAAATTGCTCGGCGCTGGCTCAAGTGGCGGGCTATGACGGTGTTGAGATCATGGGCTCAGAAGGTTATTTCATTAACCAGTTCTTGGCCTTACACACCAACCAGCGCACTGACCGCTGGGGTGGCAGCTATGAAAATCGTATGCGCCTCCCCGTCGACATTATTCGCCGGGTGCGTGAAGCGGTTGGCCCGAACTTCATCATTATCTATCGCCTGTCGATGCTCGATTTGGTGGAGGGCGGTAGCAGTTGGGATGAAATCGTGCTGCTGGCCAAAGCTGTTGAGCAGGCTGGCGCGACCCTCATCAATACCGGAATCGGCTGGCACGAGGCGCGTATTCCGACTATCGCGACCAAAGTGCCGCGCGCAGCCTTTACCAAGGTTACTGCTAAGTTGCGTGGCGAAGTCAGCATTCCGCTGATCACCACTAACCGCATCAATACTCCGGAAATAGCCGAGCAAGTGCTGGCTGAGGGCGACGCTGACATGGTTTCCATGGCGCGGCCGTTTCTGGCTGATCCAGACTTTGTTAACAAGGCCGCCGCCGGGCGCAGCGACGAAATCAACACCTGTATTGGTTGTAATCAGGCCTGCCTAGACCACACCTTTGGCGGCAAGCTGACCAGCTGTCTGGTCAATCCGCGGGCCTGTCACGAAACTGAGTTGAACTACATTAAAACCGTGGCGGTGAAAAAAATCGCCGTGGTCGGTGCTGGCCCCGCTGGTTTGTCAGCGGCCACGGTGGCGGCGGAGCGTGGCCATCAAGTGACCTTGTTTGATTCGGCCAGCGAAGTGGGCGGTCAATTTAATGTCGCCAAGCGGGTGCCGGGTAAAGAGGAGTTCTTCGAAACGCTGCGTTACTTCGCGCGCAAAGTGGCAACTACCGGTGTGGAGTTGCGCTTGAACACCCGTGTCAGTGCGGCAGATCTAGTTGCGGGTGGCTTTGATGAGATTATCTTGGCCACTGGTATCGCGCCGCGCACCCCGGACATTGCCGGCGTAGACAACCCTATGGTGATCAACTATCTCGATGCAATTCTCGGTCGCAAGCCAGTCGGTCAACGGGTTGCGGTGATTGGTGCGGGTGGTATTGGTTTCGACGTGTCGGAATTTATTACCCATCAAGGTCAGGCTACCAGTCTCGATCGCGACGCTTTTTGGCAGGAGTGGGGCATCGATAAAGACCTAGTTGCTCGTGGCGGTGTGGCTGGGGTTAAGGCTCAAGTGCATGCCCCTGCGCGCGAGGTGTTCTTGCTGCAACGTAAGAAAACCAAAGTAGGCGACGGCTTGGGTAAAACCACCGGCTGGATTCACCGCGCAGGGCTAAAGAACAAGCAGGTGCAGATGCTCAATAGTGTCGAATACCTAAAGGTTGATGATGCGGGCCTGCATATTCGGATTGCCGACGGTGAGCCGCAGGTGTTGGCCGTGGATACGGTGATCATCTGCGCCGGTCAAGACCCGCAGCGTGAGTTGCAGGCTGCCCTTGAAGCAGCGGGGCAGTCGGTGCACTTGATTGGCGGTGCCGATGTGGCAGCTGAGCTGGATGCTAAGCGGGCGATCAATCAAGGTTCGCGTTTGGCGGCTGCGCTCTAAATTCGGCGTTAGCTTGTCGATGGCGTATCCAGCGATGCTTGATGCGCCAGCGTTCTTTGGTTTTTTGCTGCGCCGTTTCGGTCGCCAGTAAACTGCTCAGTGTGACCTCGCATCTGCCCGACCAGATCACAGTTTGCACTTGTCGCTGACGGCCTTTAGTTCAGCGCTAGGGTGACTGCCAACCCAGTCACATTGCTCGGAACTGATTATCCCCTAAACTTACTAAAGCACTGGCTGACATCTGCCTATCAGGTTTTAACCTGTCTGGGTGCGTGTCGATTGCAACCTCAGGTGCTGGGTTGGTTTAGAGGAATGATCATGAGCATGCAGAAAAAACCCCAGATGGTCGAAGCCGTGATGTTCTTCAGTGAACGTGGCGGCATCTGCAAAGAAATGCTCTATGCCGAATTTGAGGCGTTGCTCGACGGCGTGGTGAATATGCCGGAGTTTGCCGATCAGCAAATGCGCATGGCGTATTTACTGATCAATCCACGTTTGTTGGTGCGCTCGGCGGTGTTTTTCTATTTGGATTTTGACCAGAAGGGGGCGGCCGATAGCGGCTGGAACATTCCCTTGCGCCATCTGGCGGACAACGCTGGGCGTGGGCCTGATTTAGGCGCCGGCCCGATTCGTTTGGCGTGCCGCAGCCAGTGCCCGGTATCTTGGCATCAGATGCACCTCTGGGACCCGAGCCTGAATCCGGAAAATAATGATTTGGCCTTGGTGCGTGACGCGGCTAAGCGCAATCACATGGGCCTGCTGGTTGATGATGACGCGCCGCAACTGCTAGCCGCTGAGCGTTTGCAACTGGCGGCGGAAGATCATTGGCATCCCGTCGATCCCCAACAGCAAGCGGTTGAGGAACAGGCGCAGGCGCAGGCGGCTAAGGCTGATCAAGAACAACGCCTCGTGGCCGCTCAGTTGGTTAATCAGCAACGTTTGCAGCTGAGCAGCTTGACCCAGCAGCACGAGCAAGAATTGGGTCAGTTTCGCTTGGCTAGCGAGGCGCAAGCACAAACCTTGCAGGCCCAGTTGTTGACCTTGCAGCAAGCGCTGCGACAGCAAACGGCGCTCAACGGCAGCCTGAAAACACAGCTTAATAGTCAGGCCGATGAGTTCACCACTAGCCGGGAGTTAATGACCGGACAGTTACGCGCCCTTGAGCAGCATGCGCAGAAAGAGGTCGAGATTCTGCGCCGGCAATTTGAAGTTGAGCTGGCGGCTAAAGTTGCCGCTGCCGTGTCGCTTGGCAAAGAGCAGCTAGTCCAGGACCAGGCGCGCAACGTCGACCAAGCTCGCGTGGCCAGCGATGAGCAGCATCAAGCGCTGCAAACTCAGTTGCGCGTCTTGCAGCAAAGTTTGACTCAGCAGGAAGCATTAAATCTTGCGCTAAATACCCAGTTGGGCAGCCAAGCAGAGAGCTTTCAGGCTGCCCGCGAGCAAATGACTGGGCAACTACGGGCGCTTGAGCAGCACGCGCAGACCGAAGTCGATATTCTTCGCCGCCAATTTGCCAGCGAATTGCAGGCTAAGGTGGCCGTCGCAGTGGTTGAGTACAAGGAGCAAATTGCCATTCGAGATGTCGAGTTGGCGTATCGCGCCGAGTTGGACCAGCAACTTGAGCAGGAGGTCGCACGGCTTAAGCGTGAACGCGATGAGTTTGCCGGGCAGGGCCGTGAACAGGTGTTAGAGCGGCTGTCCAAGCTGGGCGTAGTGTTTGTGGTGTATCACCCAGGTGCCGGTCATTTGACCATTTCCTTGGCTGATGTGGCGCGCTATCAAGACAATCCTATGGCCTATGTAGCGGCCAAGTGTTTTGTCAGCGAGGTGCAATACCGTGAGTGGTTCGCGCACTATCAAAACCCTAGTTGTTCGGGTTTGTTGCCCAGTGGTGAGCGTTGCGGCATGCCGCTGGATAGAGTTGATGCGCCGAGTCGTTTTGTCCTAGGTCATTCCAATTGCTGCGCACGGCACAAGAGTGCCAGTCCATTGAACAGCATGGCTTAAATCTTGGCTCTATTAATCCCACACTGGCAGCCGCAGGCCCCGCTTGAGCCGCTAACCTTCGACTGGTCGCGCGCGGCTGGGATTGAGCTGGCGGTGCTGCGCCTGGATCTGATCGATCCACTGATATCCGGTAATAAGTGGTTCAAGTTGGCGCCGTATTTGACGGTCGCCGCCGAGGCCGGTTTCAGTGGTTTGATGAGCCTGGGCGGAGCGCATTCCAATCATCTGCATGCGTTAGCGGCGGCCGGCCAGCGCTTTGCTTTTACGACGGTCGGCTTGCTGCGCGGTGAATCGCAAGACACGCCTACAGTGCGTGACTTACACGCCATGGGCATGCAGTTGCATTGGCTTGGCTATGGCGGTTATCGGGCGCGGCATGCGAGTGACTTTTGGCTGTCTTGGCAGCTGCGTTATCCGCATTTATTGGCGGTGGCTGAGGGTGGTCTGGGCTTGCCGGCGGCGCGCAGTTGCGACGGGTTGCGAGTGCAGGTGCAGAAGCAATTGGCCGCGCTTGGCTGGCAGGATTATGACGGCTGGTGGTTGGCGGCGGGTACGGGCACCACGCTGGCGGGTTTGGTTATGGCGGAGGCCGCTGAGCGCCCGGTTTATGGCGCTTTGGCGGTGCCCGCCGGACACGGTGTCGAGACGCAGGTGGCGGCGTTATTAACTGAGGCTGGAATGGCTAATCAGGGCTACCATCTAATCGAGGCTTGTCGGGGCGGTTTTGCCCAAGTCGATCCGCACTTGCTGGCCTTTATGGCCGAAGCTGAGGCTTGCAGCGGCATGCGTTTAGAGCCTTTATATACGGCAAAAGCGTTACTGGCATTGCGCCAGCGGGTCGAGGCCGGTTACTTTGCGCCCGCGACGCGGTTGGTGTTTGTGCACACCGGTGGTCTGCAGGGCCGTCGGGCGTTGCTGGCCAGTTAAGTTAATGCGCTCACCGGGCTGGTTAACGTCGGCGGAAAATTTGAGTGTCGATCCACGGAGCTTGGATATAGCCATGAGCGAGCCGTTAAATCCCGAGCAACTGCGCAGCTTGACACCGCTCAATGCGTTGTCTGAGCAGCAATGGCGAGAACTGCGTAGCCAATTGGTGCCGCAGCATTTGCTGGCCGGACAGTTGCTGTTTCGCCAAGGCGATAAAGCCCGGCAGACCTACTATCTGCTTTCGGGCGTGCTCTTGCTGCGTGATGAAGCAGGCGTTGAACAACAGTTGCAGGCTGGTAGCGAGCAGAGCTGTCATCCGTTGTCGCCCAGTTTGCCGCGCTTGCATGAGGCGCGGGCCTTAACCGATGTCAGCTTGCTGGTGCTCGACAGCGCCACCTTGTCGCGTTTGCTGACTTGGCGACTGGCCTATCACGACCTGCTGCTGGAGTTGGCGCAGAGCGGCGAGGATGTCGATTGGATTGAGCGCTTGCTGGAAAATCCGATTTTCGCCAAGGTGCCGCCCTCAAACGTACGGGCTATGCTCGCACGTTTGCAGCGGCTTGAGTTGACTGCTGGCAGCCCGGTGCTAAGTGAAGGCGAGGTCGGTGATTGCTGTTATTTTCTGAAAAGCGGCCGCGCCGAGGTGATTCGCGGTGCCGGTGGTGCCCATCAGGTTCTGGCCGAACTTGAAGTGGGTGCGTGCTTTGGGGAGGAGGCCTTGCTGGCTGATTTGCCACGCAACGCCAGCGTCACCATGCTTGAAGATGGCGTTGTGCTGCGCCTCGATCGACAAGATTTTTTCGCCCTCTTAAAAGCCCCGGTAGTCGATGAGGTGTCTTTCGGCGAAGCTACCCGGCTCTTGACCAGTGGCGCGCAGTGGTTAGATGTGCGTTTACAGCAGGAGTACGAGCATATGCATGCGCAGCAGGCGCTCAATATGCCCTTGCACCTATTGCGTTTAAAAGCGCGCTTGCTGGACAAAACCCATACCTACCTGTGCTACTGCGACAGCGGCAAGCGCAGCGCCAGTGCGGTGTTTTTGCTGTCGCAGTTGGGGTACAAGGCTTACGCCTTGCGCGAGGGTTTGGATGCCTTGCCGGCCGTGCAGCGCGGCGCATTATTGTGCGAGCGTGGCTCGGGTTATTTGGCTCGCTCCGGTGGGCGCACCGAACGCAGTTTGTAATTGTCTGCTCGGCAATGCGGGTGCTGATGACGCAGGTATTAAGCGCCGGCGGCTGATGTGTCGGCATTCGGCCACTCATCACTGACCACAAATAAGCGCTGTACTTCATGCCAGTCGCCGTCGGCGCGCAAGGTTAATTGCACGACCAACTGCGGACTCGGCGTTTGGCTGCTGGCCTGCAATTGCTCGGTTAATTGCGCCAAGCTCAAGCTGCTGGCTGGCTCGGCGCGAGCTGGGGCCAGCCAGCGACTGCGGGGCAATATTTGCCAGCGCCCCGAATGGTGTTGCCCGGCAAATTCCGGCCATTGCCTGCGGTATAACCAGTGTCCGCGTAAGTGCTGCGGATGCGCGCCACTGGGCATAGCGCAGCCGCTCGGCCAGGGATAAAACAGATAACCGCCTAGCCACAGTTCGGCTTGCACAGCCTGAATGTGCAGGTTGCTCAGCGCTGCTTGCGCCTCTGGCCGGCTCGACAGAGTTAGCTGACGTTGGCGCAGATGCGCCAGCTTTAAACCCAAGCGATCTTGCCCACTGGGGCCAAGCCAGTTCAGTGGCTCGCTGGCGCAGGCGTGCTCTGGGCCGAGAAAAAACTTACAGGCCAGCTCGGTATGATGATCGCCGTCGCTGTCGCGGCTGAGTAAATCCATCTCACCGAGGGTGTTGGCCGCTTGCCGGATTGCCAGGTTGGCGGCCAACAGTTGCACGCCACTGGCGTTGTTTATAGCGAATTGCCAGAGTTTCTCGGAGTACAGCCCCAGGCGCCGATTGGAACTGCGCGCTAGCCAAGCCTCCAGCGTGCTGGCATCTGCATCCAACTGGCGCAGCCAGTCAGCCAGGGTTGCCGGTTCTTGCGCCCAGTGGCTGCCGGCTAGCGGATGGCGTTGTAGCCACTGCGCATCCAGCAGCAGTGGCGGGGCGATCAGCGTCCAGGCGAGATCACGCACCGCCGGCTGCTGGAGTTGCGCCGGCAATTGGCTCAATGATTTAAATGGGTTCATAACCCCAGCATAACGGCTGAGCGCTGCTTGCTGCGGATAAAACTGCCATGCGGGTTTGCTGCCGTTGCCGGCTTGCCGCCATAATCGCGGCAATCCATTTATGCAGAGAGCCCCATGGAGCAATTTCGCAATGTCGGCATCATTGGCCGGCTCGGTAGTGCGCAGGTGCTGGACACCATTCGGCGGCTAAAGAATTTCTTAATCGCACGTCAGTTGCACGTGATTCTCGAAGACAGCATTGCCGAAGTATTGCCCGGCCATGGTTTACAAACTTCGTCGCGCAAATTGCTCGGGGAGATTTGCGACCTGGTGATCGTCGTCGGCGGTGACGGTAGCTTGCTTGGCGCCGCTCGGGTGCTGGCTCAGCACAAGGTGCCGGTGTTGGGCATCAACCGTGGCAGCTTGGGTTTTTTGACCGACATTCGTCCCGATGAGCTAGAGATCAAAGTAGGCGAGGTGCTGGATGGTAAGTACCTGACCGAAACGCGTTTCTTATTGGCTGCCGAAGTGCGTCGCCATAACGAGACCATAGGGCAGGGCGATGCGCTGAATGACGTGGTGCTGCATCCGGGTAAATCTACCCGAATGATCGAGTTCGAACTGTATATCGACGGCCAGTTCGTCTGCAGCCAAAAGGCCGATGGCCTGATTGTAGCCACGCCAACCGGCTCCACCGCGTACGCCTTGTCGGCGGGCGGGCCGATTATGCATCCCAAGCTGGATGCGATCGTCATAGTGCCGATGTACCCGCATACCTTGTCGAGCCGACCGATCGTGGTCGATGGTAATAGCGAGTTGAAGGTGGTGGTGTCCAAAGATTTACAGATCTATCCGCTGGTCTCCTGCGACGGGCAAAACCACTTCACCTGCGCGCCCGGTGACACCATCACCATCAGTAAAAAGCCGCAAAAACTCACTTTGATTCACCCCCTTGATCACAACTTTTATGAGGCCTGCCGGACCAAGCTCGGCTGGGGCAGTCGTTTGGGTAGCAACGATTGATGTTGCTCGATCCGCAGCGCGGTTACGACCTGATCGGCGACGTGCATGGCTGCGCCCATAGTTTGCAGCACTTGCTTGAGCGGCTCGGTTATCGCCTGCACGCGGGTGTCTGGCGGCATTCGCGGCGGATGGCGGTGTTTTTGGGCGATATTATCGACCGCGGCCCGCGCATTCGTGAGGCGCTGCATCTGGTGCATGGCATGGTCGATGCCGGGCAAGCGCTGTGCTTGATGGGCAATCACGAGTTCAATGCCCTCGGTTGGGAAACTTCGGTGCTGGGCGCCGGCGCGCCGCGTTATGTGCGCGAACACACGCCGCTGCATGCCCGCCAACTGCAACAAACCCACGAGCAGTTTGCCGCACACCCCGCCGACTGGCGTGAATTTACCCAGTGGTTTCAGCAGTTGCCATTATTTGTCGACGCCGATCGCTTTCGTGTGGTGCATGCGTGCTGGGATGCACCGATGATCGCTCAGTTAAAATTGGCTTATCCGCACGGCTGTATCGATCAGGCCTTTGTGCAAGCGGCCGCCGACCCGAGCAGTTTTGCCAGTCGAGTGTTTAATCGACTGCTGCGCGGCACCGACATGCGCCTGCCGGATGGCCTGACGCTAACCGGCGACGATGGCTATACCCGCGCGCACTTTCGCACCAAGTTTTGGGCTGACGCGCCGCAAACCTACGGCGATATCGTGTTTCAGCCGGATGCCCTGCCTGAGCATGTGGCGCAGCGGCCACTTTCGGTTGAGCAAAAACAGCGTTTGCTACAATACCCGTTGGATCAGCCCTTGTTGTTTATCGGCCATTATTGGCGGCGCGGCCAACCCGCACCGATTCAGGCGAACTTGGCCTGCTTGGATTACAGCGCGGTGCTCAGCGGCAAACTAGTGGCCTATCGGTTAGATCAAGAGCGGCAACTCGACCCGGATAAATTTTGTTGGGTCGAGGTTGATCGGCCTGAGGCACCGCTATGACAGCAGTAGAAGCTATACGCTTACCCCTTGATGTCGATTTAGCCGCCTTCGTGGTCTTGCTGCAGCGCTCGCAAGTGCCGCATCGAGTTACCGAGGAGTCGGGCGAGCAAGTGCTCTGGGTCCCCGATGAGCATTTTGCCGCTACGGCGCGCGAGTTATATAGGGGCTTTGCGCAGGGCCAAACGCTGGACGTTGAACCGTTGTCGTCCAGCACGCCAAGCGCCATGGATGAAATTGGCCGGCGTTTGCGCGACAGTTGGATGAGTGCTGCGGTATTGGCATTAACCTTGTTGGTGGCACTGTTAACCCTCCTCGGCGATAACATTCAAAGCATTCAGTGGCTGAGTTTTCAGGGCTTTCGCATCGACGGTGATCGGCTGTTTTTTATCCCGCTGGGCGACAGTTTGGCCGCCGGCCAATGGTGGCGTTTACTGACCCCGATGCTGGTGCATTTTGGCATTTTGCATCTGGCCATGAACGCCATGTGGTACTGGGAGTTAGGCCGGCGGATTGAGCACAGGCAAGGACCCTGGACTTTGCTGTGGCTGACCCTGCTGTTTGGCTTGGTGTCCAACGTCGCGCAATTTACCTTTGGTGGCTCGTCGTTGTTTGGTGGTTTGTCTGGGGTGTTGTACGGCTTGCTCGGTTACTGCTGGATTTATCAACGCCTCGCACCGACGCCGGCGTATCAATTGCCGCCGGGTGTGCTGGTGATGATGCTGGTTTGGTTGCTGCTATGTATTTCGGGCGTGGTCAGCGCCATGGGCTTTGGCTCTATCGCCAATGCCGCCCACGTGGGTGGTCTGCTGATTGGTTGTGTTACTGGTTTGGTGGCCGGTGCGTTGGCGCGCCTACGCCGTTAAACTGCCCTTTTTTGGAGATTGTTATGTCGTCCTTTGCTGCAATGATCGAGAACATCACCCCAGAAATTTACCAAAGCCTGAAGTTGGCGGTAGAGCTGGGCAAATGGGCGGACGGGCGCAAGCTGACGCTGGAGCAAAAAGAGCTGACCCTACAGGCGATGATCGCTTGGGAGCTGCACAATCTGCCGGAAGAACAGCGCACCGGCTATATGGAGCAAGAGTGCGAGTCGCATCCGGTGCCGAAGCTAAATATCTTGTTTAAATCCTCGGATACCCAGCACTGATGCTTGAGCTTGGACGCGGTGCCCTCAGCAAAATGAGTGCCCAGCTGGGTGTGGATGCACAGCCGGTGCAATACGGTTTGCGCTTGGGTGAGCTGGACGTGCCGCTTAATCCACTGATTGGGCAAAAATTGCGCCTGGAGTACTTGGGCGAGATCTTTTGCAGCCATTGCGCGCGCAAAACCAAGAAGAGCTTCAGTCAGGGTTATTGCTATCCGTGTTTCACCAAGTTGGCGCAGTGCGACACCTGCATGATGAGCCCGGAGCGTTGCCATTACGCCGCCGGAACTTGCCGCGAGCCGAGTTGGGGTGAGCAGTTCTGCATGACCGATCATGTGGTGTATTTGGCTAACTCCTCCGGGGTTAAGGTCGGTATTACCCGCGCCAGCCAAGTGCCGACCCGCTGGATCGATCAAGGTGCCACTCAAGCGTTACCCATAGTGCGGGTGGCAACGCGTCAGCAATCTGGCTTCGTCGAGGACTTGTTGCGCACTCAGGTGGCTGATCGTACTAATTGGCGGGCGATGCTTAAAGGTCAGGCCGAAGCGGTTGACCTGCGCCAAGTCGCCGAGCAAATTCTTGAGGTGTGCGCTGAGGGTTTTAGCGAGTTACAGCAGCGCTTTGGCCTGCAGGCGATTCAGCCGCTGAGCGATGCGCAGGTGCTGGAAATTCGTTACCCGGTCACGGCCTATCCGGCCAAAGTAACCAGCTTAGATTTAGAAAAAACTCCGCTCATCGAGGGCACGCTGCTGGGCATTAAGGGCCAGTACCTGATCTTCGATGCGGGGGTGATTAACTTGCGTAAATACACTGCTTATCAACTTGCCGTGCAGCAACTCTAGGGGCTACCTGTTATGCGTACCGAACAGCCGAAAATGATTTACCTAAAGGACTATCAGGCACCTGAGTACCTGATCGACGAGACTAATCTGACCTTCGAGCTGTTCGATGACCATACCTTGGTGCATGCGCAGTTACTGATGCGCCGCAACCCGGCGCGCGGTGCGGGGCTGCCGGCGCTGGTGCTGGATGGTCAGCAGTTGGAGTTGCTGGCGCTGAGTATGGATGACCAGCAGTTGCAGGTGGGTGACTATCAACTCACAGAAAACCACCTGACCCTGCAGCCGATCGCTGCGAGCTTTACCCTTAACAGTAGCGTGCGTATTCACCCCGAAACCAACACCGCGCTGGAGGGTTTGTACAAATCCAGCGGGATGTTTTGCACTCAGTGCGAGGCCGAAGGTTTTCGCAAGATCACCTACTACCTCGATCGTCCCGATGTGATGAGCCGCTTCACCACCAGTTTGAGCGCCTCTAAGCAGGACTATCCGGTACTGCTATCGAACGGCAATCCGATTGCCAGCGGTGTAGAAGACACTGCCCCTGGAGAGAGTGTTCGGCATTGGGCCACCTGGCAAGATCCCTTTATGAAACCGGCGTATTTGTTCGCCTTGGTGGCCGGTGATCTCTGGTGCATTGAAGACCGCTTCACCACCATGAGCGAGCGCGAGGTGACTCTGCGCATTTATGTCGAGCCGGAGAATATCGACAAGTGCCAACACGCCATGGACAGCCTGAAAAAATCCATGCGTTGGGATGAGCAGGTGTACGGCCGCGAGTACGATTTGGATATCTTTATGATCGTCGCCGTGAATGACTTCAACATGGGCGCCATGGAAAACAAGGGCCTGAATATTTTCAACTCCAGTTGCGTGCTGGCGCGCGCCGAAACGGCTACCGATGCCGCGCACCAGCGCGTCGAAGCGGTGGTCGCCCATGAGTATTTCCACAACTGGTCGGGTAATCGGGTGACTTGCCGCGACTGGTTTCAGTTGTCGCTGAAAGAAGGCTTTACGGTGTTTCGCGACGCCGAATTCAGCGCCGACATGAACTCGCGCACCGTCAAACGCATTGAAGATGTGGCCTACCTGCGCACCCATCAGTTTGCCGAAGATGCCGGCCCCATGGCCCACGCCGTGCGGCCCGACAGTTTTATGGAAATCTCCAACTTCTACACCCTGACCGTTTACGAGAAGGGCTCGGAGGTGGTGCGCATGCTGCAAACCCTGCTCGGCGCCGAAGGTTTTCGTAAGGGCAGTGATTTGTATTTTGAGCGCCACGACGGCCAGGCAGTGACCTGCGATGACTTTATCCAGGCCATGACCGATGCCAATGCGGTGGATTTGCAGCAGTTCAAGCGCTGGTACAGCCAAGCCGGCACGCCGCGTTTAAATGTGAGCGAGGCTTACGATGCGCAGGCGCAGACCTACACCCTAACCTTTCAGCAAGACTGCCCGGCCAGCCCCGGCCAAATCGCCAAGCTGCCGTTTGTAATCCCGGTAGAAATGGCTCTGCTCGACGCCAATGGCGGAGAACTAGCCTTGCGGCTGGTCGGTGAATCGGCTGCAGTTGGCGCAACTCGGGTGTTGTCGGTCACTGAGGCCGAGCAAAGCTTTACCTTCATCAATGTAGCTGAGCAGCCGTTGCCTTCGTTGCTGCGCGCTTTCTCCGCGCCGGTAAAACTTAGCTTTCCCTATAGCCGTGCGCAGTTGCAGTTTTTAATGCAGCACGACAGCGATGGTTTTAATCGTTGGGAGGCGGGCCAGCAGTTAGCCGTGCAGGTGCTGCAAGAGTTAATCGGCCAAGTGCAGCGAGGTGAGTCGTTGCTGCTCGATGATCGCTTGATCGAAGCGCTGCGCGTGGTCGTGACCAATGAGACGCTGGACCCAGCGATGGTGGCTGAAATGCTGTCGCTACCAAGCGAAGCCTATTTGACTGAAATCAGCACGGTGGCCGATGTTGAGGCGATTCATACGGCCCGCGAATTTGCCCGTAAGCAATTGAGCGAAGCCTTGTTTGAGCCCCTGTGGCAGCGCTACCAAGATAATCGTGTGGCTTCGCGGCAAGCCGCTTATTTGGCCGAAGCCGGTCATTTCGCCCGTCGCAGCCTGCAAAACATTGCCCTGTCGTATTTGCTGCTCAGTGAGCGCCCGCAAGTACTTGCGTCCTGCATGGAGCAATTTGAGCGGGCCGACAACATGACCGAGCGCTTGGCCGCTTTGGCCTGCTTGGTCAATTCGCCGTTCGAAACCGAACGAGCCCAGGCTTTGAGCGATTTTGCCGAGCAGTTCAAGGCCAATCCCTTGGTGATGGACCAGTGGTTTAGCGTGCAGGCTGCCAGCGGTTTGCCCGCTGGTTTGCAGCGTGTGCAGCAACTTATGCAGCATCCGGCTTTTACCTTGGGTAATCCAAACAAAGTGCGGGCCTTGATCGGCGCTTTCGCCGGGCAAAACTTGATCAACTTCCATGCCGCCGATGGTTCGGGTTACCGCTTCTTGGCGCAGCAAGTGATTAGCCTAAATGCCAGTAACCCGCAAATCGCCTCCCGCCAGTTAGCCCCGCTGACTCGCTGGCGCAAATACGATGCCACGCGGCAAGCCATGATGAAGGCCGAGCTAGAGCGGATTTTGGCATCGGGTGAGCTGTCGAGCGACGTTTATGAAGTGGTCAGCAAGAGCCTGCTCTAGCCGCTAAGCGTTAAAGCTGGCAAACAAAAAGTGTTACCGAGGATAGGTGGGTAACACTTTTTGTTACTTAAGGGAGTAAGCAGCTTTGTTCTCATGCAAAGTCTTTCTTATAGCTGCTTAATTAGCCTTGACGAATAAATATTTTCCTGAGGTTTGCTTGGTTGTTAGCGGTGAGGGGTATGACTTCGTCAGGTGAATTGTCCGACGATATGTCGATTCTTAACGAGAAAGTACGAGTGGCTGGTTGGTGGCTGTACAGTCACAAAAACGTCAGTGTCTATTTGTGGGGTGATGAGGCTGATTTCAAAGGTTTTTGTCGTGTTGGCATTGTATGTGCTTTGATTTGGTGGATAAGTGGGCGGCTTGGATTGCCCCGCAAGGAAAAGGTCGTCAGCAAGTGCGATCAAATCGGGTGGCCAAATTCGGGCACTCAATACAACAGAATTAACTGTCAGCGGAGTAAAGCGACGATGAAATTTAAGACCCGTAAGCCCCTGTTACGTTTCGCTCCGGCGAAAGCAGGTTTTGCCTTTGCAGGTTTGCTGCCGCTGCTGGTTGCTGTGCAAGCTCAAGCGGTTGAGTTCAGCTTTGCTGATGATGAAGTGACCGGTTCGGTTGACAGTACCGTGTCCTACGGCCAGTTGTGGCGCGTGCAGGGTCAAGATAAAACCAACGACGACATCAACGCCAACGACGGTAATCGTAACTACGATACTGGTTTAGTTTCTGAAGTGTTCAAAATCACCACCGATGCCGAGGTTAAGTATCAAAACTACGGCGCCTTCGTACGTGGCACCGCTTTCTATGACACTCAGATCATGGATAAGCGTAACGATTACTACGATAACAATAATCCATCGCAGCCAAGCCAGAGCTATCCAAAGAACGATCATTTTACCAGTGAGACTCGCGATAAGGCCGGCAATAATGCCGAAATTCTCGATGCCTATGTATATGGCAGTTGGGATATCGCCGAGAAGCCGGTTACCGCTCGTTTAGGTAAGCAGGTTTTTAACTGGGGCGAAGGTCTTTTCTATCGTGGCGGCGTAAATACGACGAATCCAGTAGATGCGGCGAAATTTCGCTTGCCTGGCGCTGAACTGAAGGAAGTTTTAATTCCGGTTGAGGCATTTAATATCAGCGTTGGTTTAACTGATAATTTGTCTATGGACGCATTCTATCAGTTTAACTTTAAAGAGACTGCAGTTGACCCGGTTGGTACTTATTTCTCAGAGACTGATCTTTTTGCTGATGGTGGGAATACAGCTTATCGCGATATGACCGGTACTCCGCTTGTTCCTTTAATTCCTACCTATGAGGCCATTGGCGCGGGGACTGGTCCTCTTGCGGGTCTTGCACCGGCCGCTCGAGCTACAGGTTTGTATCAGCAGGGTGCAAACTTCGCGACAGGTAATATTATTCGTGTAGCAGATATTGATAGTGACATCAATGCTAAGAATGATGGTCAGTTTGGTTTTTCCTTCAAGTACATTGTTGAGGAACTTAATTCAACAGAGTTTGGTGCTTACTTTGTAAATTACCATTCTAAAGAGCCGGTGATTTCTGCTAACTTGAACGGTTATACAGGTGTCAATCTAACTGCGTTGACCAGTGTGCTTGGTGGTAACGCCGCAGCTGCCGGAGGTGCGGCGACTCTTGATATCTTGGGTGCTGTGCGCGGTCAGCGAGAGTATGTTGAAGATATACGTATGATGGGTTTGAGTTTCAATACGACCCTTGATGAAACTTCGGTGTTCGGTGAGTTGGCCTATCGCCCAAATAATCCGATCGGAATTGCAACGACCAACGATATGGTTGGTGATTTGATTATTCAAGGGGCTCAGCTTGCAGATACTTCTGGTAGCAAGGGTGTTAACAGTGGTACTGCATTAGTTGCTGGTAGTCGTCTAAATCGCTCTGGTGTGGTCAGTAACTATGAGCGTGTTGAGACTTTTAATACCTCGTTAGGCGCAATTCAGAACTTTGGTCCTTTGTTAAGCTTTGATTCGCTGTTTGGTGTTGCCGAATTGGCGTCTGAACATTATCGCGGCGATAGCTTGCAGTACACTGACTCTACGGGCGGTAATCGTTATTATTCGGGTCGCGCTAATGGTGCCTACCTGAGCGGCTATGATCGCTCCAGTCAAATCAACAGAAACGCCTACGGTTATACCTTGCTGCTTAACGGTACCTGGAACGACGTTTTTGCTGGTGTGAACGTATCTCCGTATGCTGTTTACAAAAGCGATTTTGAAGGTAACTCTAGCCAGACTGGTAACTTTGTTGATGGTCGTCAGGCCTATACCTTGGGTCTGCGTGCTAGCTACTTGAGCAGTCTCGAAGCCGAGCTGGCTTATACCGAGTTTTATGGTGCTGGCCAGGATAACGTTGTTCGCGATCGCGATAATATCGGTATGAACGTTAAGTACTCGTTCTAATCATTAAAAATACCGGGGGCCTATGAGCCTCCCGGCAGTTGAATCATCACGGAGAGATATAATGCTGAAAAAGCATACGTTGATTGGCGCCGCAATTGTTCTGGCGCTATCTGCTGGTAACGCGCTGGCGGCCGTTTCGCCACAAGAAGCGGCTAAGCTGGGTACCACTTTGACGCCATTTGGTGGCGAGATGGCTGGTAACGCAGCAGGGACTATCCCGGCTTGGACTGGTGGTATCACTAAGCCACCAGCCGACTGGAAAAAACCAGGTCAGCATCACCCTGACCCGTTTGCCGCGGACAAGCCGCTGTACACCATTACCAAAGCCAACATGGAGCAATACAAGGCTAACCTGACTCCAGGTCAGATCGCATTGTTCAATGCTTACCCAAATACCTATCGTTTGCCGGTTTACCAAACCCGCCGTTCGGGTTCCGCACCGCAGTCGGTGTACGCCAACATCGCTAAGAACGCCACCACTGCCAAGCTGGTAGAGGGCGGTAACGGTTTTGTTGACGCCTACGGCGGCAACCCATTCCCAATCCCGCAAAATGGTATTGAGGCTGTTTGGAACCACATTGCTCGCTACCGTGGTGAGTATGTGGTGCGCCGTGCCACTGAAGTGGCCGTGCAACGCAATGGCGATTACCAGCCAGTAACCTCGCAGCAGGAAGTGTTGTTTCGTTTCTACAATCCCAAAGGTTCGGCTGCGACCTTGAATAACACCATGTTCGACTACCTGTCGTTCACCAAGAGCCCTGCGCGCTTGGCCGGTGGTGCGATTCTGGTTCACGAAACCCTCGATCAGGTAAAAGAGCCACGTCAGGCGTGGGCTTATAACGCTGGCCAACGTCGTGTACGTCGTGCGCCAAACTTGGCTTATGACACACCAATCTCGGCGGCTGATGGTCTGCGCACCGCCGATGACACCGATATGTATAACGGTTCGCCAGATCGTTACGACTGGAAGCTGATCGGCAAGAAAGAAATTTACATCCCGTACAACAACTACCGCCTTGGCGCTGCTGGTGTGCAATACAAAGATGCTCTGCAAGTGGGTCACTTGAACCCTGACCTGACCCGTTGGGAGCTGCACCGCGTATGGGTTGTTGAAGGTAAGCTGAAAGAGGGCGCACGCCATATCTACTCCAAGCGTGTGATGTACCTTGATGAAGATAGCTGGCAAGCTGCTGAAGTTGACCAATACGACGGTCGTGGCGAGTTGTGGCGTGTGTCGGTTGCTTATCTGAAGAACTACTACGAGCTGCCAACTACTTGGACTGCTCTAGACGTGTTCCACGATCTGCAAGCGCGTCGCTACCACGTACAAGGTTTGGATAGCGAAGAGTCGAGCACCATCGACTTCAGCCAGCCGACTCCAGACGATGGCTATTTCAAGCCAGCTGCTCTGCGTCGTCGCGGCACTCGTTAAGCGTTACTGTTAAGTGCAAAGGCCGCTCATCTGAAGCGGCCTTTTCACGTTGTAAGGCAGAGCAATTAATAATTAATGGCGCTAGGTAACAAAACATAACGTGGCAAGGATTGTCAGGTGTTTGCCTAGCTCGCTAGCATAGGCGGCCTACTTCGTAGAGCTTCCGATAATAATCAAGGAGATAGGTGTATGCGTGAGCCCATTTCACGGCGCACCCAGCGTGGCGTGAGTGCAGCATTGCTGCCCAAGCCTGCACTGCGCGCTCGTTCGCCACTGGCTAAGGCCATATCACTGCTTGGCGCATTTTCGCTGCTAGGTTTGTTTGCCACGCCAGTGTTGGCTGAGAGCGCAGCAAGCGCCCCGACGACTGCGCTGGTTATGCCTAAGGCTGCCCACAGTTTGCTGCTGGCGATAGCCCAAGCCGGTAATCGTTTAGTGGCGGTGGGTGATCGCGGGCACGTACTGTACTCCGACGACCAAGGGGTCTCTTGGACGCAAGCCAAGGTACCGACTCGGCAAATGCTCACCTCGGTGTTTTTTGTTAACGACAAGAAAGGCTGGGTAACCGGGCATGACTCACTGATCTTGGCCACCGTAGATGGCGGTGAGACTTGGACCGAGCAATTTATCGACCTTGAGCGCGAAGCGCCGCTGTTAGATATATGGTTTAAAAATGCTCAACACGGTTTTGCCGTGGGTGGTTATGGCGCGATTCTGGAAACCACCGATGGTGGCGCACACTGGGAAGACATCAGTGATCGGCTGGATAACGAAGACCAGCGTCACCTGAATAGCATCACCGAGATTAAAGACTCCGGTTTGTTTGCCGTCGGTGAAATGGGCAGCATGTTCCGCTCCGCCGATTGGGGACAAACCTGGGAAACCGTTAAGGGACCGTATGAAGGCTCGCTGTTTGGTGTTTCAGGCACCACTGAAAGCGCTTCGGTGTTGGCGTACGGCTTGCGCGGCCATCTATTTCGCTCGCCAGACTTTGGCAAAAGCTGGCAAGAAATTAGTTTAAAAGGCACTAATGGCGCCTTGGAGTTTGGTTTGGCCGATGGCGTTGTGCTCAAGGACGGCTCGGTGGTGGTGGTTGGCCACGGTGGCAGCGTGCTTAAAAGCACTGACAAGGGGCATAGCTTCAGTGTGCTGAATCGTGCCGATCGTTTGTCTTTGTCGGGTGTGAGTGCCGACGACAAGGGTAATTTGATTTTAGTAGGTCAGGGCGGTGTGCATGTCGCAACGTCAACAGGCGCTGCGCCACAATAATAAGCCGGGCTCGATAAGGTATTAATACAATGAGTAAGCATCACCAGGACAAGGCGACGTTCCTCGAACGCCTAATTTTTAATAACCGCCCGGCAGTGATCTTCATCTGTGTGCTGGTGACGTTATTTTTGGGCTCGCAGGCGCTGCAAGTCCGTCCCTCGACCAGTTTCGAGAAGATGATCCCGCTGCACCACCCGTTTATTCAAAAAATGATGCAGCACCGTGACGATCTTGCCGGTTTAGGCAATACCGTGCGGATCTCTGTGGCGGCAGTTGATGGTGACATCTTCTCCAAGGAATACATCGAGACGCTGCGTCAGATCAACGACGAGGTGCTGTATATCCAGGGTGTGGATCGCTCCGGGTTGAAGTCGTTGTGGACGCCGAATGTGCGTTGGACCGAGGTAACTGAAGAGGGTTTTACCGGCGGTACGATCATTCCGCAAACCTACAACGGTTCTTCTGACAGCTTAAATGAGCTGCGCAATAACATCCTGAAGTCGGGGCAGGTTGGGCGTTTGGTCGCCAACAACTTCAAGTCGAGCATTCTCGATGTGCCGCTGCAGGCCTCCTATCCGGATCCAAATGACCAAGGCATCTTGTTGCCGCTGGACTATCGGCAGTTCTCCCACCAGTTGGAAGAACGGATCCGCGATAAGTTTGAAAAGCAAAATCCTAACGTACAAATTCACATCATTGGTTTTGCCAAGAAAGTTGGCGATCTGATCGATGGTTTACTGATGGTGGCGATGTTTTTCGCCGCGGCCTTCGCTATTACCTGGGTGCTGTTGTACTGGTTTACCTGGTGTATGCGCAGTACCGTTGGCGTGCTGGTCACCACCTTAGTAGCAGTGATTTGGCAGCTGGGTCTGATGCACTTGGTTGGCTTTGGCCTCGATCCGTATTCGATGTTGGTGCCGTTCTTGATTTTCGCCATTGGTATTTCCCATGGCGTACAAAAGATTAACGGTATTGCGCAGAATTCAAGTGGTGCAGAAAACGCCTTAACGGCGGCGCGGCGGACCTTTCGCCAGCTGTTTTTGCCGGGCATGATCGCGATTCTGGCCGACGCGGTGGGCTTTATTACCCTGACAGTGATGGACATCGGGGTAATTCACGAGCTGGCCATTGGCGCTTCGATCGGTGTGATCGTGATCGTGTTCACCAACCTAATTCTGCTGCCAGTCGCAATCTCGTATTTGGGCATTAGTAAAAAAGCCATTGAGCGCAGTAAGCGCGATGCCGATAGCGAGCATCCCTTCTGGCGCCTTCTGTCGAATTTTGCCCATCCAGTAGTGGCGCCGATTTCGGTGGTGATTGCCTTAGCCGCTTTCGGTGGTGGCCTTTGGTACAGTCAGGGTCTGAAAATTGGCGACCTTGATCAAGGCGCGCCGGAGTTGCGTCCAGACTCGCGTTACAACCTCGACAATCAGTTCATCATTAGTAACTACTCAACCAGTTCCGATGTGTTGGTGGTGATGGTGGAGACCTCGCCTGAGGGTTGTTCGACCCACGAAACGCTGACACCTATCGATGAAATGATGTGGACGTTAGAAAATACGCCTGGGGTGCAGTCGGCGATTTCTTTGGTAACTGTTTCCAAGCAAGTCATCAAAGGCATGAACGAGGGCAACCTGAAATGGGAAACCCTGTCGCGTAACCAAGATGTGCTGAATAACTCGATCTCACGCGCTGATGGCTTGTACAACACCGACTGCTCATTGGCGCCGGTGCTGGTGTTCCTCAACGACCACAAAGCGGAAACCCTTGATCGGGTGGTGAACGCGGTTAAATTGTTCGCTAAAGAGCATGACACCGAGAACCGTAAGTTTGTCTTGGCAGCTGGTAATGCCGGGATTGAAGCGGCCACCAACGAAGTGATCAAAGAGTCGGAACTGACGGTCTTGTTGTTGGTGTATCTGTGCGTGGCGATCATGTGCATGATTACCTTCCGCTCGCTTGCCGCTACCGTGTGTATCGTGCTGCCGTTGGTGCTGACCTCGGTGCTGGGTAATGCGCTGATGACCTTCCTTGGGATTGGCGTCAAGGTGGCAACCTTGCCGGTAATTGCCTTGGGTGTAGGTATCGGTGTCGACTACGGGATTTACATTTACAGCCGCCTAGAAAGCTTCCTGCGTGCCGGTTTACCGTTGCAAGAGGCTTACTACCAAACGCTTAAATCAACGGGTAAGGCGGTGTTGTTTACCGGTCTGTGCTTGGCTGCCGGTGTGGCAACTTGGATGTTCTCGGCAATCAAATTCCAAGCTGACATGGGCTTGATGCTGACCTTTATGTTCCTAGTGAACATGTTCGGTGCCATCTGGCTGTTGCCAGCCCTGGCGCGCTTCTTGATTAAACCGGAGAAACTCGCCGGTAAAGTGGGTGGTTCGCTACTCGCGCACTAAGCCCCTCGCGTAACCAAAAAACCGCAGCCTTGGCTGCGGTTTTTTTATGGCTGGGAGCTTGTTGGCTGTAAACGTATAGCTCGTGTTGAGCTTTAAGAGCCAGCTTGCTGGCGATGCAGATAGCTGACGGTCTGAGGTAAGTTACTCGCGGAAAAGCACTGCTTGCGAGATTGCTGTCATGCGTTTCCGATAGATTCTGCGTGATGCGCAGAAGGTCTATTTTGTCGGGCGGATTAGGCGCATGAGCGCAGCCTGTCTGATGCTACTTAACTCAGCCTATACAACCTGCCCCTGGCTTACTGACGAGATGGCGCACTGCGCGCATCAGCGGTTTATGCCGCTGCGCGCCATCCTTAAAGAACTTCATCCAGCGCAACATGACTTAAGCCATGCGCCTACAGGTTCGCCGGCCTCAGCGCGGATACAGCGGCGGTAGCGGGCTAGGTTCTTGGGTGCTGGCGCTGAGGGTCTCGGCGGCGGGTAAGGTGCGGATCGCACGCCACAAATCTTCGCCTTGCCACTGCTGGCCGGTTTCGCTGTAGAGCGCGCCGTTAAGGCCGTCGAGGGCGGCCGATAGCGGTACAAAGCGGGCGGCCAACTCGGCCAAGGTTTCCGGTTGCTGGCGCGCCCACGCATCCAGTGCTTGGCGGGTGGCTTGTGGCTCATTGCTTTGACAGGCGCGTTTTAGATCATCCAGCAGGGTGCGCGGGCTCGGTCCGGTTTGGCTGGCGGCGGCAATTGCTGGCTGGCGGCGGGCGCGCCACCACAGACCAAAACCCAGCAGGCTGGTACTACTGAGTACCCCGCAGGCCAACTGCCAAGGCCATAGCGGCGGGCTCTCAACGGCGGGCGCTAGTACTGGCGTCTCAGTGTTTGGTGTGGCTGGCTGCTCCGGGTTGGCGAGCACCTCTAAAGGCTGTGCGGCTAAGCTGAGGTGTTCGAGTTTATCGGTTTGGGTGTTCCACCAAGGTATATCCAGCGCGGCTAGTTCGAGCGTTCCGGCGCGATTAGGCACCAATGCTTGGCGCTCTTCGCGTGCACCGAGCAAGCCCTGCTCAGTGATTTGATTGCTCAGTTGTGGCTGGTCCGGGTAGCTGCGCAGACCGGCGATTTGACTGGCAGGCAAGGGCGGCAATTGGGCGCTGGAGAGGCCTTCGGCGCTAAGTTTAAGGCTGCGAGTTAGCGAGTCGCCAACCTTGACGGTGCTCAGTGACGGGTTCCAATTTTCACTGAGGGTCAGTGCCCGCGCGGGTAACCACGCGGCATCGGCCGGATAGTCGGCGGGTTTAGGTTTTACCTGCAGGGCGATGGCGGCTGACTTTACCCGGCTTAGCCGGCCTTGTTGGCCGAAAGGGTCGTAACTGTTGCTCTGCCGTGCGTTGGCCATGGTGGCGCTAAATTGCAGCGCCGGAATGCTCAGTTGTCCGCTTTGCTGGGGGAAA
The DNA here is from genome assembly GCA_019745275.1 of Pseudomonadaceae bacterium. Lineage (GTDB taxonomy): Bacteria > Pseudomonadota > Gammaproteobacteria > Pseudomonadales > Pseudomonadaceae > Aquipseudomonas. The sequence continues at coordinate 24,372 of JAIETJ010000076.1, forward strand.
ATGGCGTAGCGCAGTTCGATTACTCCGTGACGCACACCATTGATCAGCTTTTCGTAAGTGCGCGGCTCGCCGAGTTGTTCGATGCGCGCATCCTGCATCTGCAGTGGGGTCAGGCTGCTGTCGTTATACAAAGACACCGAGTGGTAAATACGCAGGGTCAAAATAGCTTGGGCCTGCACATACACGCTGTCTTGATCGAGGCTCGCGTCGATAAACACCGGGGCCAATTTGCCCTGAGCGTTTTGCGTTTGGCTGTCGGCGCTGAGTACATGCAGAGTAATTGGCTGGCTGGAGGCGTCGCCCAGTTGCAGCGGTGGAATCACCACGTAGCCGGTTTGCTTGGGTTGCAAGGTGATCACCCAACTGGTGCTGGAGTGCGACTTACCGTTGTTGCTGTTGATTTGATTGAGTTGGCGAGTGCCCAGTACCGCAAATAAATCATTCAGTGGGCTGAAATCGGGTTTGCCGAACAGGGTGATGTCGTCCGATTGCAGGGTCAGCTCGACGGTTTCGCCCTCGCTCAGTTGTGCGCGGTCAACCCGTGCGGTAAAGCCATCGGCTTGTGCGGATAAACTCAAGAGGGCGCACATCATGCTCAGTAACAGAATAAAAGGCAGTGCAATTCGGTGGCGGATCATCGCGATTGTTCCTGACGCTGTTGCTGTTGGTACCAAAATTTACGCCGCAGTAACTCACCCGGCTCATCCGGGATTTGTCGCAGCCATTGCTCTAATGCTTGCCGTTGCTCGGTATCCAGCGCCGGCTGTGGCGAACCCTCGAGATTGTCGCCGGGTTTGCCTGCCATTTTGCTGTCGGCCTTAGTCGCGGCTGAGTCTTGCTGCGGTTTTTGCGGCTGGTTTGATTGCTCGCCAGGCTTGCCGTCGGGCGTTTTGGCCGGCATGTTGCTCTCTTTGCTGGGATCTTGACTTGGCTTGTTAGGTTGATTGTTGGGCGAGTTTTGCGCGGGTTTATCCTTTGCCGCCGACGGTTGAGCGGCTTGTTCGGCAGACTGCTGAGGGTCCTTGGCCGCTTGCGCGGGGTCGTTTGATTTTTGCCCTTGCTGCCCTTGCTGTTGTTGCTGGGACTGCTGCTGATTACTTGCCTGTTGCTGTTGGTTTTGTTGGCCATCTTGCTGTTGTTTGGTGTCCTGATCCTGACCTTGGTTTTGTTGATCCTGCTTTTGTTGCTGTTGACGTTGCCGCAGGGCTTGCTCAACCAGTGCCTTGTTTTGTTTGGCCACAGCCAGTTCAGGTTGGCGCTCAAGGGCTTGTTCGTAGGCGTCGATGGCCGCCTCTAATTCGCCGGCTTTGGCCAAGGCATTGGCGCGGTTGTAGTGGTCGGTGGGTTCGTAACCTTGGGCGAAGCGCTCGGCGGCGCCGCTAAAGTCGCCCGCCTGATACAGCGCTTGGCCCTGCCATTGCGGGTCGTCGAAGCGTTTCGCCGCCTCCAGTGGCTTTTGTGCGTCTAGCAGGCGCTGGCCCTGCTGGTCTGGCCGTAGCCACAGATCGTTAAACTCGAAGGCATAGCTGGGCTGCGGCGTGAGGATAAAAATCAGCGGCAAGCAAAACAGCCAGCCGCGTCGGCCGGCGCACGCGCCGAGCAGTAAGAGCGGCAGTAGCAGCCAGTGACCTTGGTCGGCCCAGGTGCTCAGCTGGATAGGTTCATCGCCGTCACGCAGGCTCTGCACACCGTCGAGTAAATTCAGTTGGCGTAAGTCGTCTTCATCTAGGCTGGCGCCGGCGTAGCGCCCGCCCTGTTGTTTGGCGAAGACCTTGAGGCCGCTGCTGTCTAAGCGGGGCAAGAGAATGGCGCCTTGGGCATCTTTGACAAAGCCGCCATCCTCCAGCGCAATGGGTGCGCCGTCGCGGGTGCCGATACCGAGAATTAGCAGTTCAATATTGGTTTTTTTCAAGGCCCGACGAATGCCGTCTTGCTCCTCAGCGTTAAGGTCGCTGGTGATTAACAGGACTTTACCCACACCTTGCGCGCCCTGTTTGAGTAACTCAGTGGCCAGGCTTACCGCTAAGTCGGCGCGCTGTCCTGCAGCCGGCATGATGGCGGGGCTGAGTGAATCGAGCAGGTTGCGACTGGTGGCCAAGTCATCCGAGAGCGGCACTACGGTGTGGGCGCTGCCGGCAAACACGACGATCGCGGTTTGTGCGTCGCGCCGGCTCTGCAGTAAGTCTTGCAGCTTGCGCTTGGCTTGAGCTAAGCGGGTGGGCGGCACGTCGCTGGCGAGCATCGCGGGGGTGAGTGCGAGCACTACCACCAGCGCGTCGGCGCGCTTCTGACTGATTTGCTCGACCCGCTGCCAGCTTGGCCCCAGTAGCGCCAACACAGCCAGCAGCCAGGCTAAGGCCAGTGCCAGCCACGGCAGGCGACTATTACGTTTGGCGCTACCGCTTAGCAACACCTGATGAAACGCCGCCGGCAGCAGGCTTTGCCAGCGGCCGGCGCGCTGTTGGCGATGCCACAATTGCCAGACTAACCAGCCCAGTAACGGTAGTGCCAGTAACCACCACGGCCTTAACCACTGCGGCCACAGCTCAGCGAAGATGCTCATGCTTGCCTCCGTGGCCACTTGGGCTTGAGTTGTGCCAACGTCGGCCACAGCTCGCGAGCCACCAGCAACAGGCTCAATAGCAAGGCGCCGGCCAGTGGCCAGCAGTACAGGGCGTGAGTCGGGCGGGCTTGGGTGGCTTGCTGGGCGACCGGCTCGAGTTGGTCGAGGCTGGCTTTAATCGTCTCCAGTTCATCGGCATCGCGGGCGCGGAAATACTGCCCGCCGGTTTGGTTGGCAATGGCGCGCAGGCTTGTCTCGTCGAGGTCCGAGCCCGGATTAAGCCCGAACATCCCGGTAATCCCGGCATCTGGGTCCGAACCTATGCCTATCGGGTAAATCTTCACCCCTTGTTCGGCGGCCAAACGCGCCGCTGTTAATGGCTCAATAGCGCCGGCGGTATTCGCCCCATCGGTAATCAATACCAGCACCCGACTCTTGGCAGGGCGTTGGCGCAGGCGTTTAACGGCCAAGCCGATGGCGTCGCCGATCGCAGTGTTTTTCCCGGCGATGCCAATCACTGCTTCATCTAGCCAAGTGCGCACGGTGCGACGATCGAAGGTCAGCGGGGCTTGTAGGTACGCTTGGCTGCCAAACAGAATCAAGCCCACGCGGTCACCACGGCGTTGTTCGATAAAGTCGCTAAACAGGTGCTGCACCAACTGCAGGCGGTCGATGTCTTGGCCGCGCCACTGCATGTCTTGTTGCTCCATTGAGCCGGACACGTCCACCGCAATCATCAGGTCGCGGCCACTGGCGGGCAGCGGCAAAGGTTCGCCGAGCCATTCCGGGCGCGCCGCTGCTAGCAGCAACAACAGCCAGATCAAGGCAAAGGGCAGTTGCTGTTGCCAAGCCGATAAATTGGCGCGCGCGCGGCGCCCGGCCAAGGCCTCAAGCTCGGGTAGGAAACTGACGTTGAGCGAGGCTTGACCGCTGTCGGCGACGGGCAGCAGTTGGCGGAAAATCCATGGCAGTGGCGCCAGCAGGAAAACCCATGCCCAGGTGAACTCAAACATGTTTACGAATCCAAATTTCAATCGACTGATTCAGGCCTTCGATGGCCTTGTCGTCCATTTTGCATAGCGGTCGGTAGGCGCCATCCACCAGCACCATCCAGCGGGTCAGACCCGCCGCCGGGCAGCGACTGTCGAGAAACGCCAGCCAGGCGCGACCGTTTAGGGTGTGGCTGTGGTTGTCCGGGTAGTGGCTGCGGCACAAGCGTTTTAGCAAACCGTTGAGTTGCTGTAGCCAGACGCCGGCGGGCTGGTCATAAGGCTTGGCGAATAGTGCCAACTCGGCCAGAGCGGCCGTGCGCAGTGGGTCGAGCAGTTGCTGGTCGCGGCTTTTTTGCCGTTTTTTAGGCAGTTTGCGCAGCAACCGCCAAATACCCCACAGCAGCACCGGCAGCAGTGCTGCCAGCAGCCACCAGCCCGGTGCGGGCGGCCACCATTGAATGGCCGCCGGGGCGATCAGCGGCTGCAATTGCTCAAGAATGGGCTGAGTCGCGGGTGTAGCGACCTGCGATTGCACTTGTTCGAGTGGACTCATCGGGATTTTCTCGGCCGCAGTGCCTGCAGATGCTCGCGTAACTGCTGCAGTGCTGGGCTTTGGGTGTTCAGTGGCATCAGCGGGATGCCGAGTTTTTGTGCCAGGAGTTTCCAGCGGGCGCTGCGCGTTTGGGCGATTTGCCGATAGGCCAGGCGTAGCTCGCTGTTGTGGGTGTCGAGTTCCAGTTCGGTCTCGCGCTGATTAAAACGCAGCAAGCCGGAGGCGGGTAGGTCGTGGTCGAGCGGGTCGGACAGCGGCAATAGCAGCAGGTCCGTATGCCGGGCGAGTAGGCTCAGTTGCTGCTCGGCGCTGTCGGATAAGGCCCGCTCATCGCACAACACAATCGCCAAACTGCCGGGCCGCAATACTTCGCGGGCGCGGCGCAGGGCGAGGCTAAAGTCATCTGGGTCGACCTGGGCATCGACGTGTAACGCTTGGTTGGCTTGAGTTAAACGGTTGAGTAGTTGCAGCAAACTTTGCTTGCTGCGCCGTGGTTTGACCTCATGCTGTTGCGCACCGCCAAACACCAAACCGCCGATCCGATCGTTATGCCCCAGCGTGGCCCAGCCGATCAGGCTGGCGGCGTGGGCGGCGAGCACCGATTTAAACATCAGGCTGCTGCCGAAAAACAAACGCCGGCTTTGCTCCACGATCAGGTAAATTGGCCGTTCGCGCTCCTCGTGAAACACCTTGGTGTGGGGCACTTGGCTGCGCGCCGTGACGCGCCAGTCGATGCTGCGCACATCGTCGCCGGGCTGATAGACCCGCACCTGATCAAAGTCGACCCCGCGGCCACGCAGCTTGGAATGGTGCAAGCCGGACAGCGGGCTGTGCTTGGCACGGGTGGAGAACAACTGCAACTCACGGGCGTGATGGCGCAGGTCGATCAGCTGATTAAGGCTGACCTGCACACCGGGCTGAGGGCTTAAAGCCTGCGGGGTTAAGAGCGACATTTAGGCAACGGCGACCACATCGAGAATGCGTTGCAGCACGCGGTCTTGATCGATGCCGGCGGCTTCGGCCTCAAACGACAAGATGATCCGATGGCGCAATACATCAAATAGCACCGCCTGAATATCTTCCGGGCTGACGAAGTCGCGCCCGGCTAACCACGCGTGGGCGCGCGCGCAACGATCCAGTGCGATTGAGCCGCGCGGGCTGGCACCGTAGGTCAGCCACTGGGCCAGTTCTGGGTCGAACTTGGCCGGGGTGCGGGTGGCCATGACCAACTGCACCAGGTATTCCTCCACCGCATCGGCCATATACAAACCGAGAATTTCATTGCGGGCGGCAAAGATCGCCTCTTGGGTGAGTTTCTGCTCGGGTTTGTTTTCACCGTTCAGTGCTTCACCGCGGGCCTGCTGGAGAATTTTGCGCTCCACCGCCGCGTCCGGGAAGCCGATTTTAACGTGCATCAAAAAGCGATCGAGTTGCGCCTCAGGCAGCGGATAGGTGCCTTCCTGTTCGATCGGGTTTTGCGTGGCCATGACTAAAAACAGTGGCGACAGCGCGTAGGTGCTGCGGCCAACGCTGACTTGGCGTTCGGCCATGGCTTCCAGTAGCGCCGACTGCACCTTAGCTGGCGCACGGTTAATTTCATCGGCTAGCACCAAATTGTGAAAAATCGGCCCTTGCTGAAACACGAAGCTGCCGGTTTCGGGGCGGTAAATTTCGGTGCCGGTGATGTCGGCCGGTAACAAATCTGGGGTGAACTGAATGCGGTGGAACTCAGCCTCGATACCTTCGGCGAGTTCTTTGATCGCCTTGGTCTTGGCCAAGCCAGGAGCCCCTTCAACCAGCACATGGCCGTCGGCGAGCAAGGCAATCAGCAGCCTTTCGATGAGTTTTTCCTGGCCAAGGATCTGGGTTGAAAGAAAATGTCGCAGCGCGACAAGCGCTTCACGGTGTTCCATCGGTAAGCTCTTCTGGCAAGTGTGACTGGTTGGTCGAAAGTTATTTTAGGTTTTCCGCCGGCCACTTTAAAGCAATCTGGCGATGGCACCTATTGGCTAAGAATCTCTGACCGTCAGCGCTGTGATTTAGTTCTTGAACTAACCTCACACAGCCGGTTGTGCAGCATCGTTTACGGCGTACAGCTCATTGAGCAGTTTGCTCGCTGGGCTTTTTATAACGGCATAACAACACTAAGCCAACGGAGTATTAGCATGGCGTTCTTCACCGCGGCCAGCAAAGCCGACTTCCAGCATCAACTGCAAGCAGCACTGGCTCCGCACGTTAGCGAACAGGAGCTGCCACAAGTAGATCTGTTTGCTGAACAATTTTTTGGCATTGTCGCGCTGGAGGAACTGACTGAGCGACGACTCTCGGACTTGGTCGGTTGCACCTTGTCGGCCTGGCGCGTACTGGAGCGCTTTGAACAAGATCAGCCGCATGTGCGCCTGTTTAACCCCGATTACGAAAAGCACGGCTGGCAGTCGACCCACACCGCGGTAGAGGTACTGCACCCGGACTTACCATTTTTGGTCGACTCGATCCGCATGGAGTTAAACCGGCGCGGGCACAGCATTCATATCCTGCAAAATAATGTGTTCAGCGTACGTCGCGCCGCCAATGGCGACTTGTTGGAGGTGTTGAGCAAGGCCAGCCAAGGCGCCGGCATCCAGCAGGAAGCGCTGATTTATCTAGAGATCGATCGCTGCGCGAATATTGGCGAGCTGCGTACGCTGGAGAAAGCGCTGCTGGAAGTGCTGGCTGAAGTTCGCCAAGCAGTATTGGATTTCCCCGCCATGCAGGCGCGCGCCCAAGCCCTCTTGGTGGGCTTGGATAAGAGCAAGGCCAAGGTCGATAGCGCAGAACTCGCGGAAATAAAAGTCTTTATGAGTTGGTTGCTGGACAACCACTTCACCTTCCTCGGTTATGAGGAGTTTACCGTCTCGGCTGATCAGGACGGCGGTCAGATGGTCTATGACCCGCAGTCCTTGCTCGGTTTATCCAAATCGCTGCGCCATGGTCTGCAGCAAGACGAGTTGCACATCGAGCCACAGGCGGTGGAATACCTGCGCGAGTCGCGGGTTTTATCGTTTGCCAAAGCCTCGTTGCCCAGCCGCATCCATCGCCCGGCTTATCCGGACTTCGTTTCGATCCGCCAGCTCGACAGTAAGGGCCAGGTGATTAAAGAATGCCGTTTCTTGGGGCTGTACACCTCCTCGGTGTATGCCGAGAGCGTGCGGCAAATTCCCTATATTCGCCGCAAGGTGGCCGAGGTCGAGTTGCGCTCGGGGTTTGCCAGCAGTGCGCACCTTGGTAAGGAGCTGGCGCAGATTCTCGAGGTGTTGCCGCGTGACGACCTGTTCCAAACCCCGGTCGATGAGCTGTTCAATACCGTCATTTCGATTGTGCAAATTCAAGAGCGCAACAAATTGCGTTTGTTTTTGCGCAAAGACCCTTATGGGCGGTTTTGCTACTGCTTGGTGTATGTGCCGCGTGATCTGTACTCCACCGAAATTCGGGTAAAAATTCAGCAGATTTTGATGGAGCGTTTGCAGGCTAGCGATTGCGAGTTCTGGACCTACTTCTCCGAGTCGGTGCTGGCGCGGGTGCAGCTGATTTTGCGGGTCGATCCGAAGAATCATCAGCAAATCGATATTGCTAAAATCGAGCAGGAGGTGATTCAAGCCTGTCGCTCCTGGAAAGACGACTACGCCAGCTTGATGGTGGAAAGCTTGGGCGAGGCCCATGGCACTAACGTGCTCAGTGAATTTTGCGAAGGTTTTCCGGCCGGTTACCGCGAACGCTTTGCCGCCCACTCGGCGGTGGTCGATATGCAGCATTTGCTCAGTCTGTCGCCTGAGCGCAAGTTGGTCATGAGCTTTTATCAGCCGCTGGCATCCACCGAGCAGCAGTTGCATTGCAAGCTGTATCACGCCGATACGCCGCTGGCCTTGTCGGATGTCTTGCCGATTTTGGAGAACCTCGGGCTGCGTGTACTGGGTGAGTTTCCGTATCGCTTGCGCCAGCAGAATGGTCGTGAATTTTGGATTCACGACTTCGCCTTCACCTATGCGCAAGGGCTGGATGTGGATATCCAGCAGCTCAACGACACCCTGCAAGATGCCTTTGTGCATATCGTCGAGGGCGCCGCCGAGAATGACGCCTTTAACCGCTTGGTGCTCACAGCCGCCATGCCGTGGCGTGACGTGGCCTTGCTGCGCGCCTATGCGCGTTACCTCAAGCAGATTCGCTTGGGCTTTGACCTGAGCTATATCGCCAGCACCTTGGTTAACCATGCGGATATTGCCAAAGAGTTGGTGCGCCTGTTTAAGACCCGTTTCTATCTGGCGCGTAAACTAACCAAGCAAGATCTGGCCGATAAACAACAGCGCTTAGAACAGGCAATTCTGGCCGCGCTGGATAACGTTGCGGTGCTTAACGAAGACCGCATCCTGCGCCGTTATCTGGATTTGGTGAAGGCCACCTTGCGCACCAACTTCTATCAGCTGGATGCCAACGGTCAGGCCAAGGCGTATTTCAGCTTCAAGTTTAATCCGCGGGCGATTCCAGATATTCCACGGCCGGTGCCCAAGTTCGAGGTGTTCGTCTACTGTCCACGGGTTGAGGGCGTGCATTTGCGCTTTGGCGATGTGGCCCGCGGCGGTTTGCGCTGGTCCGATCGCGAGGAAGATTACCGCACCGAAGTGCTCGGTTTAGTCAAGGCCCAGCAGGTCAAAAATGCGGTGATTGTACCAGTCGGTGCCAAGGGTGGCTTTATCCCCCGGCGCTTGCCGTTGGGCGGCACTCGCGATGAAATTCAGGCTGAGGGAATTGCCTGCTACCGCTTGTTTATTAGCGGTTTGCTCGACATCACCGACAATCTCAAAGACGGCGCGCTGCTGCCGCCGGTCAACGTGGTGCGCCACGATCAGGATGACCCGTACTTGGTGGTGGCGGCCGATAAAGGCACCGCGACCTTCTCCGATATTGCCAATGGCATAGCTGGCGAATACGACTTTTGGCTGGGTGACGCCTTCGCCTCCGGTGGCTCGGCCGGCTACGACCACAAAGGCATGGGCATCACGGCCAAAGGCGGCTGGGTTTCGGTGCAGCGACATTTTCGCGAGATGGGCATTGATGTACAGAAAGACCCGTGCACGGTGATCGGTATTGGCGACATGGCCGGCGATGTATTTGGCAATGGCTTGCTGTTGTCGAAAACCCTGCAGATGGTCGCCGCCTTTAACCATATGCACATCTTTATTGACCCGAATCCAGATGCTGCATTGAGCTTCGTCGAACGTCAGCGCTTGTTTGATCTGCCGCGCTCTTCTTGGGCCGATTACGACGCCAGCCTGATTTCCGCAGGGGGTGGCTTGTTTTTGCGCAGCGCTAAGAGCATCCCGATCAGTGCGCAAATGCAGCAACGCTTCGACATCCAAGCGGATAAACTGCCGCCCACTGAGTTGCTCAATGCCTTACTGAAAGCGCCGGTCGATTTACTCTGGAACGGCGGTATTGGCACCTACGTTAAAGCCAGCAGCGAAAGCCACGCCGATGTTGGCGACAAAGCCAACGATGCGCTGCGTGTTGATGGCCGCGAACTGCGCGCCAAGGTGGTCGGAGAGGGCGGTAATCTGGGCATGACCCAGCTCGGCCGAGTTGAGTACTGCTTAAATGGCGGCGCCAGCAACACCGACTTTATCGATAACGCCGGTGGCGTCGATTGCTCTGATCATGAGGTGAATATCAAAATTCTCCTCAACGAGATCGTCGGCAGCGGCGACATGACCGGCAAGCAGCGCAATGTATTGCTCGCGGAAATGACCGATGCCGTCGGCAGCTTAGTGCTGGGCAATAACTACAAGCAGACCCAGGCTTTGTCACTGGCCCAGCGCCGCGCGCGTGAGCGGATCGCCGAGTATCGGCGCTTGATGAATGCGCTGGAGGCCGACGGCAAGTTGGATCGGGCGCTGGAGTTCTTGCCTACCGATGAACAGCTGGCCGAGCGCCTAGCCAATGGTCAGGCGCTGACTCGCGCAGAGCTCTCGGTGCTGATTTCCTATAGCAAAATTAGCTTGCAAGAATCGCTGCTCAAATCCCTAGTGCCGGACGATGAATACCTGGCGCGCGACATGCAAACGGCTTTCCCGCCGCTGCTGACGGCCAAGTTCCCCGAGGCCATGAGCCGGCATCGACTCAAGCGTGAAATCGTCAGCACCCAGATCGCCAACGATCTGGTTAACCACATGGGCATCACCTTCGTGCAGCGCTTGAAAGAATCCACCGGCATGAGTGCGGCTAATGTCGCCGGTGCTTACGTGATAGTGCGCGACGTGTTCCAGTTGCCGCACTGGTGGCAGCAGATCGAGGCGTTGGATTACCAAGTGCCGGCCGAGCTGCAATTGATGTTGATGGATGAACTGATGCGCTTAGGTCGGCGTGCGACCCGCTGGTTCTTGCGTAGTCGGCGTAACGAGCTGGATGCTGCCCGCGATGTGGCGCATTTCGCGCCACGGGTAGCAGCCCTGACCGGTCGTTTAGATGAGCTGCTCGATGGGCCGGTGCGTGAGCAATGGCTGGCGCGCTTCCAAAGCTATGTCGAAGCCGGCGCGCCTGAGCCGCTGGCCCGGATGGTGGCGGGCACTAGCCATCTGTACACCTTGCTGCCGATTATCGAAGCCTCAGATGTGACCGGGCAAGACCCAGCACGGGTTGCCAGTGCGTATTTTGCAGTGGGCGGGGCGTTGGATCTGACCTGGTACTTGCAACAGATCAGCAGCTTGCCGGTGGAAAACAACTGGCAGGGCTTGGCCCGTGAGGCGTTCCGTGACGATCTCGACTGGCAACAGCGAGCCATTACCGTCTCGGTACTGCAAATGGACGCCGCCCCGGAGGATGTTGATGCACGCACCGCGCTGTGGTTAGAGCTCAACCGGCTGCTGGTCGCCCGCTGGCGGGCCATGCTGGCAGAACTGCGCGCCGCCACCAGCGTCGACTACGCCATGTACGCGGTGGCCGGTCGCGAGCTGCATGATCTAGCGCAAAGCGGCCAGCATGGGGTATCGCCCTGATTAAACGCCGTTAAAACCATTAAGCCCCGCCAAGTGCGGGGCTTTTTATGGGTTGGTTCTTTTCTTGGGGGCTGCGCTCGTCAGCGCAGATCGCGGCAACTTAGTGCTTAAGTTGTTGCAGGTAGCTGACTACATCGGGAGCGCCGGCTAAACGCAGGCCATCGCCAAGTGCTGAGGCTTTCTCGTGGGCTTTAGGCAGTAGCAAGAACTCTGGAGCACCGGGGCTGCGTAGCAGTGACAGGCGCGCATAAGGCAGGCCGTGGTCAAGCAGCAGGGCCATAAAAGCGGGGTCGCTCCACGCCTGCACTGGCATCGCCAGCATATGGTAGGCGTTTTGCAATTCGTTCAAACCGGTCGGGTCGATTTGATAGTGGCTAATCACTGCCGGCAGGCTGATCTCTAGGCCGCGGCGGCGGGCGTAGGCAATGGCGCAGGCGAAGGCTTCTAAATTCTGCTCGCCACTCCAATACAGTTGTTCACCATGCCAGTTGGCTTGCCGCAAGTTAATCGGCTCGCCCGCGAGAAAGCGTGGCAGCGCTTGGCTGATGACTTTGACGAAGTCTTTGTAGCTGATGATGCGAATCTGATGGCAAGTCTCTGAGGCGGCGTAGTCTTCAAAGCTGGCGCAGGGCAGGCGATTAGTGTCAGTGCTGGATACACCGGTAATTAAGCGTAAATCAAAGTTGTTGAGTTGCTCTTGGCGTTGTTTGACCAAACGGATAAGTACCGCATGGGCGAGTGCCTTGTCTTCTTGCACCGGACCGGATAAAGCGCCGCGTGGCAGATCAATCAAGCGCTGTAAGGGTGGCCCAGACTGCCACCAAATACTGTGTTCGGGCAGCGGCAAGGCTTGAAATGGCAACTGTAAGCTACTGGCTCGTTCGAAAATTTGTCGCGAGCTACGTCCGCCCATGCCTAGGCGTTGGGCAAGGCTGCCCAAGAGCGAAGTTATCGATTGCTCAGGAAAACTCATAAAGGCTGTCGGCCTCCTTGTTTGCGATCTACGACCTCGGCGCAAGTAAGGCGCGGGGAGGTGCTGCAGGTCGCTCTGCTTGGCGCTGCTTGTGGCAACATTACACACTTCATAGTACCGGGTGCTTCCATGCCAGTTCTGTTGTTGGATATTGCACTATCTGCGCAATCTTTGCTCGCGGTCTATCAAGGGCGTGCGAATCGGGTATTGCTCCACAGCCGCGATGGCCAGCGGGTGAATCTACCGGCGCATCATTTACGCCCTTTTCTGACTCACGATGGTGTCTATGGTTCCTTCGCCTTGGAGTTTAACAGTGCTGGCGAGTTACTTAGTTTGCGCAAGATCAGTCAATAGCCGCGCATGGTCTGGCTGGCGCAGCTATAATATCCGGCTAAATTTCAGTCATCATTAATGAGCCACGTCTGCCCATGTATACCCTGGCCCGCAAGCTGTTGTTTAACCTCGCCCCGGAAACCTCCCATGAGTTGTCTATCGACCTTATTGGTGCGGCCGGCCGTCTGGGGCTGAATGCCCTGTTAAACAAAGCTCCGGCCAGTTTGCCGGTGCGGGTAATGGGTTTGGAGTTTGCCAACCCAGTCGGTTTGGCGGCGGGTTTAGACAAAAATGGCGATGCCATTGATGGCTTTGCTCAGTTGGGTTTTGGTTTTGTCGAAATTGGCACCGTGACCCCGCGTCCGCAACCGGGTAACCCTAAGCCGCGCTTGTTTCGTTTGCCAGAGGCTGAGGCGATCATCAATCGCATGGGCTTTAACAACCATGGTGTCGACCATTTACTGGCCCGGGTGCAGGCGGCCAAGTTTAAAGGCGTGCTGGGGATCAATATCGGCAAGAACTTCGACACCCCGGTTGAACGGGCAGTGGACGACTACTTGCTGTGTCTCGACAAAGTGTACGCCCACGCCAGCTATGTGACCGTTAACGTCAGCTCGCCGAATACTCCAGGGCTGCGCAGCTTGCAGTTTGGTGATGCGCTCAAGCGTTTGCTGGAGGCCTTGCGCCAGCGTCAAGATGATCTCGCCGTGCAGCACGGCAAGCGTGTGCCCTTGGCGATTAAAATTGCCCCAGACATGACCGATGAAGAAACCGTCGAAGTGGCTGGCGCGTTAATCGAAACCGGTATGGATGCGGTGATCGCCACTAACACCACTTTGTCGCGGCGCGGCGTCGAAGGCTTGGCGTTTGCCGATGAGGCCGGCGGCCTCTCGGGTGCGCCAGTGCGCGAGCAGAGCACGCATATTGTTAAGGTATTGGCGGCTGAGTTGGCCGGGCGCCTACCGATTATTGCAGCAGGCGGGATTACCGAAGGTCGGCATGCGGCAGAGAAAATCGCCGCGGGTGCGAGCTTGGTGCAAATTTACTCAGGCTTTATCTACAAAGGCCCGGCGCTGATTCGCCAGTCGGTGGATGCGATTGCGGCCTTGCCGCGTAAGCTTTGATGACGCTAGAACTGAGCTAAAAAGGGCTCCCTAAGGAGCCCTCTGCAGCAACTGCCCATTAGGGCATGATTGAGGAAGTCGGCGCTGTTGCTTAGCCGACAGCGTGAAGTTCGTTGAGGCGGTGGATGCCTGCGGTACCGGTCATGCCGGCCCAGTTGTCACCGCGGCCTTCGCGCCAGCCGTTAATCCAAGCTTGGCGAACACTCGCTGCAGTGAATGGACAAAGTTCGTACGATTTACCATGCACGCCATATTGATAACCGCGTAAAAAAGCTTTTTCCATTGGATCACGCTTAAGTCTTCTCATAGGGTGTAGCCCTCAAATGTTGACTGAAAGGTTCCTTTGGCCCCTAGCTGGGGTCGGGCAGAATAGTCTGCCAGCGCAGTCCAATGCCGTAATGGCGAACTGCTGCCAACACCAAGGTGGTGTCGAGCTGAGCTAATTTCTAACCAATGCTGTCGGCTCTGTGAATGACCTTTTTGTCATAAGCAAGTAATGGTTTTGTGAGTCAGGCCATAAGGCAGGAGTGCCAGTAGCCTACTAAATTGCCTCAGCCCCTATGTTCAGCGGCGCACAGTAGGTGCGACGGTGTCACTGCCAGCGTAGAAGCGGCATGGGCTGCTGGCCGGTTTATTCCGACGAAGGGTCGCCTGCGGGCCTTGGTCACTTATTTTTGTTGTGCGTACAGTTGCTGTGCGCAACTGACTGCCTTAGGCACTGGATACCCCCATGTCGGATCGTTTTGAACTCTTTCTCACTTGCCCTAAAGGCCTGGAAGCGCTGCTGGCCGAAGAGGCTGCTGCTTTAGGCCTCGAAGAGGTGCGCGAGCACACCTCGGCGATCCGTGGCTTTGCCGACATGCAAACGGCCTATCGTCTGTGCCTGTGGTCACGCTTGGCCAACC
>JAIETJ010000063.1 GCA_019745275.1 Pseudomonadaceae bacterium
TGGTGTCGGGCTGCAAGGTATCAAACGCCAGCATCGGCAAGCGGCGCACACGGCGCTCGCCACGGTTAAAGCGCCAGGCTTTACGAATAGCCAAGACCTGATCGAGGGTTTCCTGCACCACCAGAGCCGAACCAGCCAGCTTTGCCGGGGCTACGACTTGATACTTGTAATAGAACAAGGTGTTGGCCAGACCTTGCGGGGTCATGCCGTCACGGCCATAGACAAAATAAATATTACGTTCCAGTTTCAGCAGATTGTAGCTGCCGTTACTGAGTACCGCCGCCTGATTAGTGACGAAACTGATCTGGTCCCCCCGGTAACGCAGGATGTGATTCCAAATGGCTTCCAAGCCATCTTTGGGAATAGGGAAAGGCACCCCGGCAGCCGCCCCATCCACGCCATTACCAGCGGCGATTAGCTCGGCGTTTTGCGCATTTTGCTTAGTCGCATCATAGATACGCTGCGGCGCAGAGGCGCTGCGATGCGCTGGAAAGACCCGCAAAAAATACTCAGGTTGTTTTTTTAACAGTGCTTTCAGGCCTTCAGGTAGCAATTCCTGATATTGCCCAAGGTTTTTACTGTTAACCACATACTGCAGCGCATCGCTGGCGTAAGGGTCGAGGTGGTGCATGCCCGGCTGATAGGCGGCGGGAGGGGTAACTCCGCCTCCCCAAGCTGGAATAGTACCCGCCGCATTACCGGCTTTTTCAGCGCCCAATGGCGTTAGCTCATTGCCCAGGCGTGCCGCTTGAGTGGCATCGACCTTAGCCTGAGCCTGCAGTGCACAGCCGGCCAGCAGCAGGATTGCGAATTTTCTCAACACAGTTATCTCCTCCAACGCGCAGTGTCTGCACGTTCTGTGAATGCTGACAGCCGTTATAGCCGGCGAGCACTAATCATTGCCAAAGCAGGAATCCATCCCTATGCCGAGTTCGCTCGGTCTGTTTACATACCCTGAGCGCCACACATGGCGCGATGAAGCTACTGTACAGCTTAGTCGACGCGTTGGAATTTGATATCCCAAACACCATGCCCGAGCCGCTCGCCACGACGTTCGAATTTGGTTACCGGACGTTCCGCTGGCCGCTCAACGCAGCCGCCGTCAGCGGCCACGTTGCGATAGCCCGGCGCTACCTGCATGACCTCAAGCATAAACTCGGCATACGGCTGCCAATCGGTGGCCATGTGCAAGATACCGCCAACTTTAAGTTTCTGCCGCACCAACTGAGCAAACTCAGGCCGCACGATCCGGCGCTTATTGTGCCGAGCTTTGTGCCAAGGATCGGGGAAAAACAACAACACCCGGTCGAGACTGGCGTCGGCAACGCAGTCGCGCAGAACTTCCATAGCGTCGAAACTGTAAACCCGCAGATTGCTCAGGTTTTGCGTCAACACCCCATTGAGCAACGCGCCGACGCCGGGGCGATGCACCTCCACCCCGATAAAGTCCTGATCCGGAGCGGCGGCGGCCATCTCCAGCGTGGCACCGCCCATACCGAAACCAATCTCGAAAGTGCGCGGTGCACTACGACCAAACACTTGATCGAAATCACGCAAGCCATCGGCCAGTTGCAAGCCGAACTTAGGCAGACCGAGTTCTAGGCCACGCTGCTGACCTTCGGTCATGCGCCCAGCGCGCATCACAAAACTCTTGATTGGGCGGATATCCCGCGGCTCTTCGGCAGGTGCCGCAGGCTCTTGTAATTCAGACATGGGTTAACTCTTAACAGGTGAATTTTTAGCTTAGTTAATCAGCCCAGAGAGCGGCGATGAGGCACTGGCATAAAGCTTTTTCGGCATCCGCCCAGCCAGATACGCCATCCGCCCGGCAATTACCGCATGGTTCATCGCCTGCGCCATCAATACCGGGTTTTGTGCATTGGCGATGGCGCTGTTCATCAGCACCGCCGCGCAGCCCAGCTCCATGGCGATGCTGGCATCCGAGGCAGTACCGACGCCGGCATCGACCAACACCGGCACCTTGGCTTCTTCCAGAATGATGCGCAGGTTATACGGATTACAAATCCCCAGACCGCTGCCGATCAACCCGGCCAAGGGCATCACGGCAATGCAGCCCATCTCACCCAGTTGCCGGGCAATGATCGGATCATCGCTGGTGTACACCATCACATCGAAACCTTCTTTGACCAGCACTTCGGCGGCCTTAAGGGTTTCGATCACATTGGGAAACAGGGTTTTCTGATCGGCCAATACTTCTAACTTAACCAGATTGTGGCCATTCAACAGTTCGCGCGCTAAGCGACAGGTGCGCACCGCTTCGATGGCATCAAAACAACCGGCGGTATTCGGCAAAATGGTGTAGCGATCCGGCGGCAACACATCAAGCAGATTCGGCTCGCAGGGATTCTGGCCAATATTGGTGCGGCGTACCGCCACCGTGACGATCTCGGCGCCCGAGGCTTCAATCGCCAAACGCGTTTGCTCGAGATCGCGGTACTTGCCCGTGCCCACCAGCAGTCGCGATTGATAGGTGCGACCCGCCAAAACAAACGGCTGATCGCTGACAATAGTGCTCACAGGTGCTGAATTCACGAATGCTCCTTACCGGTATTAACAAGGATAAACAAACAGATAACGGCGGACGGATTAACCGCCACCGATCGCATGCACGACTTCCAGCACATCACCGGGATTTAACCGGGTACTGGCATGCAGGCTGCGCGGCACGATATCAAGATTCAGCTCGACCGCCACGCGACGCTCACCCAGTTGCAACTGCTCCAGCAAACCGGCAACGGTCTGGGCTTCGGCCACCTCAAAGGCGACGCCATTTAACTGAATCTGCATAAGCGACCACGAAGAATTTCAGGGGTCGGCATTCTAGCCCGATCACCGCGACCGACCAAGGTAAAAGGCACCGACGGTGCTAGCTAGGAGGCTGAAGGAGTTAGCCGCCAAGCATGCACAGCCACGCACAACCAACCAGCCAAAAAGGCCAGGCCGCCCACCGGCGTGATCATTCCGAGCGCACTCACGCCACTAAGGGCCAAGGCGTACAGACTGCCCGAGAACAGCACTATGCCTAAGCTAAACAGATTGCCGGCTGCCCAGAGCCAGCGTCCCGGCAATTGCAGCGCGAGCAAGGCCAGACCCAACAAGGCCAGCGCGTGCAACATTTGATAATGCACAGCGGTTTGAAACACCGCCAAATATTCGGGCGACAGCTGACGTTTAAGGGCGTGCGCGGCGAACGCACCCAAGCCAACCCCGCTAAACGCAAAGAACGCCGCCAATAACAGCCATACACGGACCATCAACAAGCTCCAATCTAAATTAACAGGCTGGCTATAATGGCCTGCTCATCTGACTTGGCCAAGCCACTCATGCTCCGACGCTTACTACGCCGCCTGTTTAAATTGCTCTGTTACTTTGCAGCGGTCTCGGTGTTGCTGGTGCTAGCCCTGCGCTGGGTGCCGCCACCGGGTAGCGCACTAATGCTTGAGCGCAAAGTGGAATCCTGGTTCAACGGCCAACCGATAACTCTGCAACGCACATGGGTGCCATGGGAAGTATTGCCGGATAACTTAAAAGTGGCGGTGATTGCCGCCGAAGACCAAAAATTTGCCGAGCACTGGGGCTTTGATGTTGATGCGATTCGCGCTGCATTAGCGCACAACGAGCGCGGCGGCTCGCTAAGGGGCGCCAGCACACTCAGCCAACAGGTGGCCAAGAATTTGTTCTTGTGGTCCGGCCGCAGTTGGCCGCGCAAGGGTTTGGAAGTGTGGTTTACCGGGCTGATAGAACTGCTCTGGCCCAAACAGCGGATTCTTGAGGTGTACTTAAATAGCGTCGAATGGGGCGATGGTGTGTTCGGTGCCGAAGCCGCCGCACGCCAACACTTTCGCATTGGCGCCAGCTATTTATCCAATCAGCAAGCTTCATTGCTCGCCGCAGTATTGCCCAACCCACGCCAGTGGAGCCCGAAGAAACCGAGCAACTACATCAGCCAGCGAGCCAGTTGGATACGCCGCCAAAGCTGGCAACTGGGCGGCAGTCATTACTTGAATCAACTTAAGTCGCAGCGCCCAGATTGGTGGCCATGGCAATAGCCGAAATTAATGCTGCATGGCAGTCTTAGGCACGACGTGCAGTTGCAACAAGGTTTCATCTTGCACCCGCACAGTCAGGCCGAGCATGGGATAGACCCAGGCTTCACCGCCATCAATCTGTAAACGTACCCGCGGCGGGCCGAAGGTGGCGGCCAAACGCTCGGCGGCCAAGGCCTTGGTCGGGGTTAGCTGCAGTTCGCGCACCGGCAAACCGGCTAACGACTGCAACAGCTGCCGACTCAGCGGCTGCTCGCCGCCTCCTGCCTGAAAACCGGCAGCAGCGACCAAGCTGTCGCGCTCGCTGGCACTTAGCTCAAGCACGGCAATCAATGCCCAAGTGTCATCCGCGCCGCCCAATGTCGCTCGATACTGCAATTGCGCACCGTCGGGCTGCGACGCTAGCCACAACTCGCCAACGGCTTGGCTCGGCTCGCCTGAACGCAATTGCGCCAAGCTTAACTGCCCAGCAGCCAGCGCCGGCAAACGCGGGCTTTGCCATGCGGCCAACCACGGCAACGGCGCAGCAGGCGCCTGGGCACGCATCAACCACGCGCCCCAGGCGAAAAACAGCGCCGCCAGCACGACGAACAACAAGCCATGCTGCACACGCAGAGGCGCAAACTTCATTTCGGCATTCCTAAAAGTTGCACACATAAAAAAGCCGCACCGAGGTGCGGCTTATTCGGCCACTAAGTTCAAGCGGCTAACGAGCCCTTGAGCTTGCCCATGGCGTTTTTCTCTAGCTGGCGAATCCGCTCGGCCGAGACGCTGTATTTAGCCGCCAATTCATGCAAGGTGGCTTTGTCTTCGTTGAGCCAACGCTGCTGGAGGATGTCGCGACTGCGCTCATCCAAGCCGGCCAAGGCCTCATGCAAATTAGTCGACGCCGTATCGCTCCAATCGCAGGTTTCCAACTGTACAGCCGGGTCGTAACGATGATCTTCCAAGTAATGCGCCGGGGATTTGTAGGCGCTCTCGTCGTCTTCGTCGGCGGCCGGATCGAAGGCCATGTCATGCCCACTCAGACGGCTTTCCATCTCGCGCACTTCACGCGGCTCAACCCCAAGACTGGCGGCCACGGCGTGTACTTCGTCGTTATTCAGCCAGGCCAGACGCTTCTTTTGCCCGCGCAGATTAAAGAACAATTTACGCTGCGCCTTGGTGGTGGCGACTTTCACGATGCGCCAGTTGCGCAGAATAAACTCGTGAATTTCGGCCTTGATCCAATGCACGGCAAAGGACACCAAGCGCACGCCCATCTCCGGATTAAAGCGCTTTACCGCTTTCATCAGACCGACGTTACCTTCTTGGATTAGGTCGGCCTGTGGCAGGCCATAACCGGAATAGCTGCGGGCGATATGCACCACGAAGCGCAAGTGCGCGAGCACCATTTGCCGCGCGGCTTCAAGGTCTTGCTGGTAGTACAGGCTCTCACCCAGCTCGCGTTCCTGCTCAGGGGTTAGCAGCGGGATGCTGTTAACCGCATGCACGTAAGCCTCCAGGTTGGCACCCGGGACTAAGGCATAAACAGGTTGCAAAGAAGTGGTCATGCGAATCCTCCAACACTTACTTAAACAAATACAGCCGCGACTACAAATAACAGGCTAGGCAGTCTAGCACTGCAGTTTCAGGCAGAAAACCCGTGGCAAAGTTCCCTTACACATCTACAAAATCAACCTAAATCTATCTAAACCAGCCACTCACTAGCGCGGCGCCAGCTCATTCAAATGCCGCGCCACGGCCAGCCAAGCGCCAATATAGCCCAACAATACCGCACCCAACAGCAACGACAGACCATCGGCGAGTGGCACCCCGCCCAGCGCAAAATCGCTGCCGTACAAACCCGCCAGCTTGACCACGGCCGCGTTTAGCCAATCCAGCCCAAACACCAACACCAGCCACGCCAACAAGCCCGCGCCCACGCCGTACAGGGCACCCATATACAAAAACGGCCGGCGCACATAGCTGTCGGTACCGCCGACCAGCTTAATCACCTCGATTTCGATACGTCGATTCTCGATATGCAGGCGGATGGTGTTGCCGATCACCAGCAGCAGCGCCAGCACCAGCAACAGGCTCAAACCAAACACAAAGTGCTCACCGAGCTTGAGAATCGCGCTTAGGCGCTCAACCCAAACCAGATCCAGCTGAGCTTGCTCAACCTTAGGCAGCTCGGCCAAGCGCTGACGCAAGGCCTCTAGGGTAACCTTATCGACTTGCTGCGGAGTGACCAGAATCACGCTCGGCAGTGGATTTTCCGGTAATTCTTTGAGCGCCTCGCCCAGGCCGGACTGCTGCTGAAACTCTTCCAGCGCTTGCTCGCGACTGATCCAGTCAGCCGCCGCCACTTCCGGCAGCTCGGCGATTTGTGCGCGCAGCTGCTCGGCCTCTTGCGGGCTGGCCTGCAACTGCAGAAACAAGGAAATCTGGGCCGCTCGCTGCCAAGAACCGCCCAAGCGCTCGACATTACTCAGTAGCAGTGACAAGCCCATCGGCAAGCTCAAAGCAATCGCCATCACTAAGCAGGTAAAGAAGCTGCCAATCGGCTGTTTGAGCAGGCGGCGCAGGCTGTCGATCAGACTGGCCCGATGATTTTCCAGCCAAGCCTGCAACAAGTGCGCAAAGGTTGGCTCGTCGGGATTGGGCTTGCTGGCTTTCTGCGGTTTGCCGCCGACCCGCTCGGCCGGCTTAGGATTGCTCTTGCCACTCATTAGCTCGACTCCCCGTCGCCAATCAAACGGCCGCGCTGCAAGGTCAGCATGCGATGGCGCATCCGGGCGATCAGACCCAAGTCATGGCTGGCGATCAGTACACTGGTGCCGAGCCGATTAATGTCTTCAAACACCCCCATGATCTCCGCTGCCAAGCGCGGATCGAGGTTACCGGTCGGCTCATCCGCCAGCAGCAAGGCCGGGCGATGCACCACGGCGCGGGCAATGCCGACGCGCTGCTGCTGGCCGGTGGAGAGGTCGCCAGGAAATAAATCGGTTTTATCCGACAGGCTGACCCGCTCCAAGGCAGCGTCGACGCGCTTGCTAATCTCAGGCTTGGACAAACCGAGAATTTGCAGCGGCAAGGCGACGTTATTAAACACACTGCGATCGAACAGCAGCTGATGATTCTGAAACACCACGCCGATTTGCCGGCGCAGAAACGGAATCTGCGCATTGCTGATTTGCCCAAGGTCTTGCCCGGCCAGCAGTAATTTACCGCTGGTCGGTCGCTCCATCGCCAGCAATAAGCGCAACAAGGTGCTTTTGCCTGCGCCGGAGTGGCCGGTCACGAACAAAAACTCACCACGGCGCACACGAAAGCTCAGCTCATGCAGGCCCACGTGACCATTCGCGTAACGCTTACCAACCCCTTCAAAGCGAATCATGAGCGCTCCTGCTCGACTTGCGCGGTACTGGCAAACAGCGCCTGAACAAAGGACTCAGCCTCAAAGGTGCGCAAGTCATCGATGCCTTCGCCGACGCCGATGTAGCGAATAGGAATGCCGAACTGCTTGGCCAGCGCAAAGATCACCCCGCCTTTGGCAGTGCCGTCGAGCTTGGTCAGGGCCAGCCCAGTCAGGTTGACCGTCTGATTAAACTGCTTGGCTTGGCTGATGGCGTTCTGCCCGGTGCCGGCATCCAGCACCAGCAACACTTCGTGCGGCGCGGTGTCGTCCAACTTACCGATCACCCGACGGACTTTCTTCAGCTCTTCCATCAAGTTGTCTTTGGTGTGTAAACGCCCGGCTGTGTCCGCGATTAGCACGTCCATGCCGCGTGCGGTGGCCGCTTGCACGGCATCAAAAATCACCGAGGCCGAGTCGGCGCCGGTGTGTTGGGCAATCACCGTGACCTGATTACGCTCACCCCACACCTGCAACTGCTCAACGGCGGCGGCGCGAAAGGTGTCGCCGGCAGCCAGCATGACTTTCTTACCTTCCAACTGCAGTTTTTTCGCCAACTTGCCGATGGTGGTGGTTTTGCCCGCACCGTTAACGCCGACCACCAAAATAACGAAGGGCTTTTTCGACGGTTCGATCACCAAGGGCTTGGCCACCGGTCGCAACATCGCGGCCAGCTCTTCTTGCAAGGCTTGATAGAGCGCGCCGCTGTCGGTCAGTTGTTTGCGTGCGACCTTCTGGGTCAGGCTCTGGATAATGACCGTGGTGGCCTCGACGCCAACGTCGGCGGTCAGCAGACGAGTTTCCAGCTCCTCGAGCAAGTCATCATCGATGGCTTTCTTGCCCAAAAACAGGCTGGCCATGCCCTCGCCAATGCTGGCGCTGGTTTTCGACAGTCCTTGTTTGAGGCGGTCGAGAAAACCGACTTTGTTCTCAGTTTCCGACTTAGTCTCAAGCACCGCCACCGCAGGCGCGACCACCTCAGGCGCTGCCAGTGGCAATTCAACCAGCGGTGGCGTCTCGAGATGCTCATGCAGCACCTCACTGCCGGCATTAAAGCGAAAGCGCGAAGCCCGCGGAGCGACGACTGGTTCGGCCGCAACCAGCGCTTCAGTCCCCGGTGCTGCACCAAGTGCTGGCGCAACCACCGCTGGAGATGGCGCGGGTTCTGGCGCTAGAACAGCAACTGGAACGGCGGCGATCACCGGCGACAGGCTCACAGTCGCGACCGAAGCGGTTAGCGGCGCTTCCTCTAGGTTAACTGGTGCTACAGGAGCTGGCTCGGCAACCGCTGCAACCAACGGTTCCGGCGGCGTAATGGCGGTAACTGGGCTGAGCTCAGCGCTTGGTGCGGCGACCGGCAGCGCGCTGACCTGCGGCTCAAGCACAGCGGGCACGGCGGGCACGGCCTCCGCCAGAACCAGTGGCGCGACACTGACGGCAGCCTCGGCAACCGCCGGCAACGGCGGCGTGCTAGCGGCCCCGTCCAGCGGCGCAGGTGCTGAGGCAGGTTCAGGCGCGGCAGCGCTGGAAACAGCCGGGGCTTGTGGCTTGCGGCGCAGCCAGCCGAACAGGTCTTTTTTCTCAGCGGGTTTTGCCGCCGTTTGCTCGGGCACGGCTGGGGCTGCAGGAGCGGCGTCCGGCACGGCGGGTTTATTGCTGTCGTGATTGGAACCAAACATGGAGAGCGGATCTCTCAAAGAGGCAAATGAACAAAGCGCGGCGCGCCAGTAAACAGGCCTAAAAGCCTTATAAGGTGCAGAGCAAACAATCGCAAAAAGCTGCACGCTGGTTTTTAGCTGACTTAACAGTCGTGGCCGCCAGCAAAACGGATGCGTATCCTAGCACCTCCTCGCCCGCAGACGCTAAGGCCACGCGGGCCGCCGAACAGGTCAAATAGTCCTATGAAGTCCTACACCCCGAAGGCCGCCGGCCTGTTATTGGCCGCATTAGTGCTAGTCAATGTCAGTACGCCCGCACTCGCCAGCAACCTGCCGGTGCAAAACACCCACGAATTTAAGCTCGATAACGGCCTCAAACTCATAGTGCGCGAAGACTATCGCGCCCCGGTGGTGGTTTCGCAGCTTTGGTACAAAGTAGGCTCCAGCTACGAAACGCCGGGCAAAACCGGCCTTTCCCACGCCCTCGAACACATGATGTTTAAAGGCAGCGGCAAGCTCGGCCCCGGCGAATCGTCACGCATCCTGCGCGAGCTAGGCGCGGAAGAAAACGCCTTTACCAGCGACGACTACACCGCCTATTACCAAGTACTGGCCCGCGACCGCCTGAGCGTGGCCTTCGAGCTGGAAGCCGATCGTTTGGCCAGCCTGCGCTTACCTCCTGCAGAGTTCGCCCGCGAGATCGAGGTGATTAAAGAAGAGCGCCGCCTGCGCACCGACGACAAACCTGCTTCCAAAGCCTTCGAGCGTTTCCAGGCCATGGCCTTCCCTGCCAGCGGTTATCACACCCCAACCATCGGCTGGATGGCCGACCTCGAGCGGATGACCGTGCAAGAACTGCGCGCCTGGTACGAAGCTTGGTATGTACCCAACAACGCCACCTTGGTGGTGGTTGGCGATGTTGACCCGAACGAGGTTCATCAACTGGCGCAGCGTTACTTCGGCCATATTCCAGCGCGCCCGGTACCTTTGGCGCAAATCCCACTGGAGCTGGCCAAACCCGGCGAACGCCTGCTGACCCTGCACTTAAAAACCGAGCTGCCGAGCCTGATGATGGGCTTTAACGTACCCAGCGTCGCCACCAGTAAACAGCCGCGCGAAGTGCAGGCCCTGCGTTTGGCCGGCGCACTGTTAGATGGCGGCTACAGCGCACGCTTGCCGAGCCGCTTGGAGCGCGGCGCAGAGTTGGTGGCGGGCGCTTCGTCGAGCTACGACGCCTACACCCGTGGCGACAGCCTTTTTATGCTGACTGCCACACCGAACGTGCAAAAAGGCGTCAGCTTGGCGCAGGCCGAGGCCGGTTTATGGCAGGAGCTGGACAGTCTGAAAACCACCCTCGCCAGCCCAGCAGAATTGGCCCGCGTGCGCGCTCAGGTGATCGCCGGACTGGTGTATGAGCGCGACTCGATCACCAGCCAAGCCACGGCCATCGGCCAACTGGAAACGGTCGGCCTGTCATGGAAATTGATGGATAACGAACTGAGTGAACTCAGCGCCGTAACGCCGGCCGACATTCAACAAGTCGCCCGCGACTACTTTACCCGCGACCGACTAAGCGTTGCCCATATCCTGCCGCAGGAGAGCAGCCATGAATAAGTCCCGTAGCCGGCGCCTGAAAATCGCCACCATCGCCCTAGTACTGCCCCTCTCGCTGGGTCTACTGGTCGTCGCCAGCAACGCGGCGAAAATCAACAGCCAGAGTAATAGCCCTGCGGCACTCACCTCGCTGGCCGCGCTCGATGGCCAAGCGCCAGCACGGCGCAGCCTGAATATCGAAACCTGGCAAACCGCTGAAGGCGCCAAGGTGTTGTTTGTCGCAGCACCGCAGCTACCGATGTTCGACCTGCGCCTGACCTTCGCCGCCGGCAGCAGCCAAGACGCGGGCGTACCCGGCTTGGCCATGCTCACCAACGCCATGCTTAATGAAGGCATTGCCGGCCAAGACGTCGGCGCGATTGCCGAAGGCTTTGAAAACCTCGGCGCCAACTTTGGCAACGGTGCGTACCGTGACATGGCCGTACTCAGCCTGCGCAGCCTCAGCACCGCCGAGTTACGCGAGCCGGCCCTCGCGTTGTTCAGCCAAGTCATAGGTGCGCCGAGCTTTCCCGCCGACTCATTAGCGCGGATAAAAAACCAGCTACTGGCCGGTTTCGCCCAGCAAAAACAAAGCCCCGGCAAACTCGCCAGCCTCGCCTTATTCGAGCAACTGTATGGCCAACATCCATACGCCCATCCGAGCGAGGGCAATGCAGAGTCGATCCCGCGCATCACTCGTGCCCAACTACAGGCCTTCCACGCCAAGGCTTATGGCGCCAGCAACGCGGTGATCGCCTTGGTCGGCGACCTCGACCGCGCCCAAGCCGAAGCCATCGCCAGCCAAATTTCAGCGGCCCTACCCAAAGGCCCGGCACTGAGCAAAAGCTCGCCACCGACCATCCCGGCGGCCGGCAAGCAACATATTGAGTTTGCCTCCAAGCAAACCCACTTGCTGCTCGCGCAACTGGGCATCGACCGCCAAGACCCGGATTACGCCGCCCTCTACTTGGGTAACCAGATCCTTGGCGGCGGAGGTTTCGGCACCCGCTTAATGGAAGAAGTGCGCGAGAAACGTGGCCTCAGCTACGGCGTGTATTCCGGCTTCAGCGCCATGCAAGCGCGCGGCCCTTTTATGATTAACCTACAAACCCGCGCCGAACTCAGCGACGGCACGCTAAGATTGGTTCAGCAGATTCTGCGCGACTACCTGCGCGATGGCCCCACGCAAAAGGAACTGGATAACGCCAAGCGTGAATTGGCCGGCAGCTTCCCGCTGTCCACCGCCAGCAACGCCGACATCGTCGGCCAGCTCGGCTCGATGGGCTTTTACAATCTGCCCTTGACTTACCTAGAAGACTTTATGGCGCAGACTCAAGCGCTGAGCGTCGAACAGGTTAAAACCGCCATGGCCAAACACCTCAATCCCGACGCCATGTTGATCGTTACCGCCGGCCCGACTGTTGCGCAACAAGACTTGCCAGCACCGACCGACCACCCCGCCGAGCAAGCCCTTGGCGTACCGGAGCACTAATGCGTACTCGCGTCCCGCAACACAAAACCGCTGCCGCCGACCTCGGCCAACTGCGCATCATCGGTGGCCAATGGCGCTCGCGGCAGTTCAGCTTCCCAATGGCCCCGGGCCTGCGACCGACTCCCAATCGCGTGCGCGAAACCCTGTTTAACTGGCTAGCGCCCTACGTTGAGGGCGCCAAGGTGCTCGACCTGTTCGCCGGCAGCGGCGCACTCTGCCTCGAAGCCCTGTCGCGCGGCGCCGGCAGCGCGCTGGCCCTGGACATGAGCAACAAAGCCGTCAGCAGCCTGCGCGAACACCTGACCACGCTGCGCTGCGAGAACTGCCAAGTGCTGCAAACCGACGCCCTGCAGCACCTACAACTGCAAGCGCCAAGCAGCTTTGATCTGGTGTTTCTCGACCCACCGTTCAGCCAAAACTTGCTACTACCGGCCTGCAACCTGCTCGAACAACACGGCTGGCTAGCGGACGATGCGTGGGTCTACACCGAAAGCGAAAACCCGCCTTCCAGCCTCGGCCTGCCCGCCAACTGGCGCTTACACCGCGAACAAAAAGCCGGCCAAGTGCATTACGGACTGTGGCAGCGCACGGCGTAGGTAAACATGCAGACGACCTTTAAACCCGCTTGGTGGCTACCCGGCGCACATTTGCAGACCCTCTGGGCGTCGTTTTTTCGCACGCCATTAAAGCTAGCGCGCCAGCGCGAGCGGCTGTGGCTGGAAGACGGCGATTTTATCGACCTCGACTGGTACGGCCCGCACACGGCCGAGGCGCCACTGGTGTTGCTGCTGCACGGGCTGACCGGCTCGTCCGATTCGCACTACATTCTCGGCCAGCAGCAGGCACTGGCGGCGCAAGGCTGGGCCAGCGTGGCGATCAACTGGCGTGGCTGCTCGGGCGAGCCCAACATGCTGCCACGCGGCTATCACTCCGGCGTGAGTGAAGACCTCGCCAGCGTGATCGAGCATCTGCACGCCGTGCGGCCGTTAGCGCCACTGTATGCGGTGGGTTATTCGCTGGGCGGCAATGTGTTGCTCAAGTACCTCGGCGAAACAGGCGACAACTCTGGCCTGCAAGCGGCGGTGGCGGTGTCCGTGCCCTTCCGTTTGGACCACTGCGCTGACCGCATTGGTTTGGGCTTTTCGCGGGTGTATCAAGCGCACTTTATGCGCGAGTTAAGCGCCTATGTGCAGAACAAAAAGCAGCGTTTTAGCGCCACTGATCAGCCAGCGCACTTGGCTGTGCTCGAACGATTAGGGCCGCTGGATAAGATGCGCAACTTTTGGGATTTCGACGGACTGGTCACCGCGCCGCTGCATGGCTATGCCGACGCCGATGACTACTATCGACGCGCCTCCAGCCGCTATTTTCTGCCGGCGATCAAGCTGCCGACCCTGCTGATCCAAGCCGCCGACGATCCCTTCGTGTTCCGCCACAGCGTGCCAGAACTCAGCGAACTGGCCGCCAACACCCAGTTTGAGCTGCATGCCCACGGCGGCCACGTCGGTTTTATCGACGGCAGCGTGAGCAAGCCGGGGCTGTATTTAGAGCGCCGGATTCCGCAGTGGTTGCAAGAACAACACGACACAACAACCAAGCAAGAAGCACCTTGAGAAATACTTTTAAAAGCACTAATCTAATTACCGTATCTGCAGTAAACAACCTTTGTTATGGACGACAAGGTTCGTGCCCTCTGACCTATATGCAACCCCCGAGTGTCTAGCTGATGACTTTTTTAATTCACGCCGATGTAGCCGCATCTATCACCGAGCTTAAAAAAGATCCGATGGGGACCATCAACGCAGGATTTGGCAACACGGTGGCGATTTTGAATCGCAACGAGCCAGCCTTCTACGCCGTTCCCCCTCGCCTTTATGAAGCCTTGCTCGAACTTGCTGACGACGCTGAGCTAGCCGCCTTGGTTAGAAAACGCATTGAAAGCAACGAGCCTACGATAGCTGCGCGCATCGACCCAGCAGGAAACCTAACCTTTGACGATGCCATACACGCTTGAGTTTTTACTGTCCGCACGGAAAGAATGGACAAAGCTCAGCCCGCGGATTCAACAACGCTTCACCAAGAAATTGGTTGAACGATTGGCCAGCCCAAAAGTTCCTTCGATGGCGCTGCGCGGCATGGAGAACTGCTACAAGATCAAACTCCTGGCTGACGGCTACCGACTGGTCTATCAGGTGCTCGATGATCGACTGGTGGTATCCGTCGTTGCGACGGGTAAGCGCGACAAGCTCGCGGTCTACCGTGAAGCCGCTCAGCGCATTCGCCCCAGCACAGATTGAAACATGGGCTTAAATCACCCGCTCCAGCGGCACATATAGCTTATCGTGCAGCGCCTGCACGGCTGGGCGCGAGGCCTCGGTGGTAAAAGCACTTTCCAGCGCCAGCACCTGATAAATGCCACGCCGCAGTTGCTCCTCGCTTAGCTCGACGCCGTCGCCACGCGCCGTACAGAGAAAACGCACCCACGAGGTGAGGATGATCCAGCTATTGAGGGTTAACGCCTCAACTTGGGCGCTATTCATGGCCAGAATGCCGGCATCTACAAAGCCCTGATAAAGCTCCTGCGCACTGCTCATACAGCGCCGGGCAAATACTCGATAGTCCTGCGCCAAGGCGCTATCGGACTCCAGTAAGTGTTCTAAGTCACGGTGCAAAAAGCGGTAATGCCACATGGCGGCGAGCAGCGCTTCGAGGTAGAAAGTTTTGTCTTCCACCGTTAACGCACGGCCAGCTGGGGCGCGCAAAAACTGCTCGATACGTTGCTCGTACTGACCGAACAGCTCGGCGATGATCGCCTGCTTATTGCGGAAGTAGTAGTACAAATTGCCCGGAGAAATGCCCAAGTGCGCGGCAATGTGATTGGTCGTCACGCTGCGTTCGCCCTGCGCATTGAACAGTTCAAGGCTGCCTTGAATGATCCGTTCACGGGTCTTGATCGGTGCGTTAACCATGCCGCGTCAATCTCCCTTGGGGCCGTCCAGCGGCTGATTAAAATGGCGCACAGAATTACCAACTCATTCGACAGGCGCAATGCTTATCGTCGTTGCTGCAGCCGCGCTGGATTTAAATCCTCAACTGAGCGCGCCCAACTTTTTATGTGGTGCTCATGTGGCGATTTGCCGCGCATGCTATTTGACAGAATAGAGCAATTACTCTAAAAATCTACAGACATTCCGCCCACTGTTTGTTTTAAGGATTCCCATGGCCGCCGAAATCGCTCACTTGCAGCACCACCTGCAGCAGTCGCAACAGCAAATTAGCCAGCTAGAACAACTGTTTGCCGGCCAGCGGGCGGCTTTTCGCGGCCACTCGATGCCCAGCGCCGAGCAGCGTCTGCAATGGCTTAAAGCCCTAAGTCAGATGCTCAGCAGTGAGCGTGAGGCGTTGATTAAGGCGATTTCACAGGATTTCAGCAACCGTTCGGCGGATGAAACCTTGCTGGCTGAGATCATGCCCAGCCTGCAGAACATTCATTACGCCAGCAAACACCTGAAAAAGTGGATGAAGCCTTCGCGGCGCGCCGTTGGTTTAGCCTTTCAGCCGGCCAGTGCCAAAGTGGTGTATCAACCGCTGGGCGTCGTCGGTGTGATAGTGCCGTGGAACTACCCGCTGTTTCTGGCCATGGGCCCGTTGATTGGTGCTCTGGCGGCCGGCAACCGGGTAATGCTGAAGATGAGCGAGTCGACCCCAGCCACCTCGCAGTTGGTCAAAGAGTTGCTGGCGAAAATCTTCCCGGAAGACTTGGTCTGCGTGGCCTTGGGCGAGGCCGAAGTGGGCGCGGCCTTCTCCAAGCTGCCGTTCGACCACTTACTATTCACTGGCGCCACCAGCATCGGTAAGCATGTGATGCGGGCGGCGGCCGAGAACCTCACCCCGGTGACCTTGGAACTGGGCGGCAAGTCGCCGGTGATTATCTCCGCCGACGTGCCTTTGACGGACGCCGCCGAGCGCATCGCCTTCGGTAAAACCCTGAATGCCGGGCAAACCTGCGTAGCACCCGACTACGTACTGGTGCCGCGTAACCGAGTCGAGGGTTTTGTCGCGGCCTATAGCAAGGTGGTTACGCAGTTTTATCCAAAACTCAAAGACAACCCGGACTACACCGCGATCATCAACGAGCGCCAGTTGCAGCGTTTAAAGGGCTTGCTCAGCGACGCCGAGAACAAGGGCGCCAAGGTCATCAACCTGTATCCAGAAGACCAAGGCCGCCGCTTGCCACAAGCATTGGTGCTGCAGGTGAATGACGACATGCAGATCATGCAGGACGAGATCTTCGGCCCGCTGCTGCCGATCGTGCCGTACGACAGCCTCGAACAAGCCTTCACTTACATCAATGATCGCCCGCGGCCATTGGCGCTGTACTACTTCGGCTACAACAAAGCCGAGCAACAGCGGGTGCTGAGCGAAACCCACTCCGGTGGCGTGTGCCTGAACGACACCATGCTGCACGTGGCTCAGGACGACATGCCGTTCGGCGGCGTCGGCCCCTCGGGCATGGGCCACTACCACGGCCATGAAGGTTTCAAAACCTTTAGCCATGCCAAGAGCACCTTCGTAAAACAGCGTTTCAATGCCGCACGGATGATCTACCCACCGTATGGTAAGGCCCTGCAGAAGCTGGTCTATAAGCTGTTTATTCGCTAGCAACCCGCCCGAGGCCCAGCACCCGGAGCGTGCACTGCGCTCTGGGTGACCTTATTAAAGAGCCGAGAATAAAAATGAATGATCACACCCTTAACGCCCCTCAGCTATCGCGCCGAGGCCTGCTTAAAGTAGGCCTGTTGGGCAGCGCTTTTCTGGCCACTGCAGGGGTTACCGCGACACTCAGCGGCTGCTCGGCAAGCGTCCCAGCCAGTGGTTTGGTGACCTTGCGCAGCAGCGACCTGCCATTTTTGCGCGCCGTTATCCCGGTGATTCTCGAAGGCGCGGTGAGCGTCGAAAAAATGCCCGCGGCGGTTGAGCAAAGCATCACCGGGCTCGACTACAGCCTCACCCGCTTTTCCCCAGAGATGCAAAAACTCACCGTGCAGTTGTTTGACGTACTGGCCTTGGGTCTCACCCGCGGGCCGCTGACCGGCGTGTGGGGCAGCTGGGACAACGCCAGCACGGCGGACGTGCGCAGCTTTCTTAATCGTTGGCAAAACAGCTCGTTGAGCCTGTTAAAAATGGGCCACGCGTCCATCCTGCAACTGGTGATGCTGGCTTGGTATGGCAATTCCGAGTCATGGGCGCACTGCGGTTATCCCGGCCCGCCCAAGGTCTAATCCGCCGCCGCCCAAGCACGCCGCCGAAAATCGCGCGGCAGACCGTTAAGCACCGTATTCGTCTGAGAGCAGTAGCCATGCCCGTACCCGATCTGTTTCAACAAGGCCTCGCCAGCGGCTGGAAAACCTACAACGGCTCACGCCTTGAGCAAGACCTCACCCTGGAAGCCGACGTGGCCATTATTGGCAGCGGCGCGGGCGGTGGCACCACCGCAGAAATCCTCAGCCAAGCAGGCTTTAAGGTGCTGTTGATCGAAGAAGGTCCGCTGAAAACCAGCACTGACTTCAAGATGCACGAGCCCGAGGCTTACGGCTCGCTGTACCAAGAAGGCATGGGCCGGATGAGTAAAGATGGCGCCATCACCATCATGCAAGGCCGCGCTGTCGGTGGCACCACGCTGGTCAACTGGACCTCAAGCTTTCGCACCCCCGACCCGACGCTGGAGCACTGGGCCAGCGAATATGGCGTCAAAGGCCATAGCCCCGCAGAAATGGCGCCTTGGTTTGCCCGCATGGAAGAACGCCTCGGTGTCGCCCCTTGGGCGCTGCCGCCAAATGCCAACAACGATGTGATCCGCCGTGGCTGCGACAAGCTCGGCCTGCACTGGAAGGTTATCCCGCGTAACGTGCGTGGCTGCTGGAACCTCGGCTACTGCGGGATGGGCTGCCCGACTAACGCCAAGCAATCGATGCTGGTCACGACTATTCCCGAGGCCTTAAAAAACGGCGGGGAGTTGTTGTATTTGGCCCGTGCGCAACGCCTGCTAATCGACGGCGACACAGTCAGCGGAATTGAATGCTTAGCCATGGACGAGCTATGCGTCGCCCCGACCGGGCGCAAAATCATCGTGAAAGCCAAGCATTACGTGCTGGCCGCCGGCGGCATCAATAGCCCCGGTTTGCTGATGCGCTCCAACGCACCCGACCCAAACGGGCGCACGGGTGCGCGGACCTTCTTGCACACGGTGAACTTCTCCGCTGCGCAGTTCGATGAAGTGATTAACCCGTTCTACGGCGCACCCCAGTCGATCTACTCCGACCATTTCCAGTGGGATGACGGCGCCACCGGGCGCATGTCCTACAAGCTCGAAGTGCCACCGCTGCAGCCGGCACTGACTTCAACCCTGCTTGGCCGCTTTGGCATCGACAACGCCCTGCGCATGGAGCAACTGCCGCACACCAACGTGATGCTGGCGCTGATGCGCGACGGCTTTCACCCCGACAGCGCGGTGGGCAAAGTTGAACTGCGCGGCGATGGCAGCCCAGTGCTCGACTACCAGATGACCGACTACACCTGGGACGGCATCCGCCGGGCGTACCACACCATGGCCGAGATCCAGTTCGCCGCCGGCGCTAAAGCGGTATTACCGCTGCACGCCGATGCCGACTACGTGCCGACCCTGGCCAAGGCCCGCGAACTGATCAACAACCTGAGCCTTGAGATTTATCGCACCCGCCTCGGCTGCGCCCACGTGATGGGAGGCTGTGGCATGAGCGAAGACGAAAAATTGGGGGTAACCGACAGCCTCGGCCGCCATCATCAACTGCGCAACTTGTCGGTCCACGATGGCTCGCTGTTCCCCACCAGCATCGGCGCCAACCCGCAACTGTCGATCTACGGCCTCACCTCGCAACTGGCCAGCCAACTGGCTGAGCGACTGAAAAGCGCCTGATCGTGTAGGGCGAGAGCAACCCGCGCGGGTTTCACCCGCCCTACACAGCTACACAGCAACGACAACACCACGGAAAAATGCCCTGCATGACGTGCGCACGGTCGTTAAATACCCCACCTCGTAGCAAATTTTATACAGCCTACCCCGGTGCTTGGCCGTGGCGGTGGGCTGCGCTACCATCGGCACCCCTACCGGCCTGTGCCAGGACGTTACGATGAACCGAGTGTTGTATCCAGGTACCTTCGACCCTATTACCAAGGGTCACGGCGATCTCATCGAGCGCGCCGCTCGGCTATTTGACACCGTGATTATTGCGGTTGCCGCCAGCCCGAAGAAAAACCCTCTGTTCACGCTCGAGCAACGGGTGGCGCTGGCGCGCGAAGTGACCAAACACCTGCCCAACGTGGAGGTGGTGGGTTTCTCCACCCTGCTCGCGCACTTTGCCCACGAGCAAAAAGCCAACGTGTTTCTGCGTGGCCTGCGGGCGGTCTCAGACTTTGAATACGAATTTCAACTGGCCAACATGAACCGCCAACTGGCCCCGGATGTTGAGAGCATGTTTCTCACCCCGTCGGAAAAATATTCTTATATCTCCTCGACCTTGGTGCGCGAAATCGCCGCGCTGGATGGCGACATCAGCAAATTCGTCCACCCGGCCGTCGCCGAGGCGCTGGCCGAACGCTTCAAGCGCTAAAACCCAAGCCTCCCGGCGCTGCCATTCAGCGCCGCCGATGGCGCCCGCCACGGCAATCCGGCACAATTTACCCATCGTTTTCTGTATGCCAAGGTTTAGCGCCTTAGCCGGAGTAGCTGCATGTCCCTGATCATCACCGACGATTGCATTAACTGCGACGTCTGCGAGCCCGAGTGCCCAAACGCGGCCATTTCCCAAGGCGAAGAAATTTACGTCATCGACCCCAACCTGTGCACCGAATGCGTCGGCCATTACAACGAGCCGCAATGCCAACAAGTGTGCCCGGTGGACTGCATCCCGCTGGATGAAAATCACGTCGAGAGCAAAGAAGAGCTACAACAGAAGTACCTAATCCTCACCGGCAAGGCCTAAACCGCATGCGCCGTTTACACGGCGGCGCCCTCTGCGCCAGCCTGCTGCTGGCCAGCCTGCAACTGTTCAATCTGGCTCACGCCGCCAACCCTGCACCCGATCACAGCGCCATTGCCAGCGCCCATCCGGCCGCGACTGTCGCCGGTTTAGAAACCCTCGCCGCCGGCGGCAATGCCTTTGACGCGGCGGTGGCGGTCAGCGCCGCCCTCGCGGTGGTCGAGCCTTATGGCAGTGGGTTGGGCGGTGGTGGGTTCTTTTTGCTGCGGCAAACCGGGGCCAAGGCGCCCAGCTATCACTTCCTCGACGCCCGCGAGCGTGCCCCACTGGCGGCCACCGCCCAGATGTATCTGCGCAACGGCCAAGCCGCGCCCGAACTGTCATTAAATGGCGCCCTAGCGGCGGCGATTCCAGGCCTACCCGCGGCGCTGGTGGAGCTTGCCGAACACTATGGCCGCCTGCCGCTGCGCGACTCACTGACCCCAGCCATTCGCTTGGCGCGCGACGGTGTGTCGATTGACCCGATTTATCAACAGCGGGCCGGCTGGCGCTTGGAGCAGTTGCGCAACGACCCAGAAAGCGCCCGACTGTTTCTCAGCAAGGGGGAAGTCCCCGAGCAATACAGCCTATTGCGTCAACCAGAGCTGGCGAAAACCCTCGAACTGCTGGCTCGCGATGGCCGCGCAGGCTTTTACAGCGGCGCGCAAGCCAAGCGCTTGGTCGATGGTGTGCAAGCGGCGGGCGGCATCTGGAGCCTGCGTGACCTCGCCGAATACCGCGTGGTCGAGCGCACGCCGCTGCGCTTCAAATTATCCGATGGCCGTGAACTGATCAGCGCCCCGCCGCCCTCGGCCGGCGGTGTGGCACTGGCGCAAAGCCTCGGTATCTTGCAACAACTGCCGTGGCGCAGCGCCGATAACGTGCAACGCAGCCATTTAGTGGTGGAAACCCTGCGCCGGGTGTACCGCGACCGTGGCTTGCTCGGCGATCCAGACTTCGTGCGCAACCCCGTCGCGCCACTGCTGACACCCGACTACCTCCAACAGCTAGCCAGCAGCATCGACCCGCAACGCGCCACCCCCAGCGCCAGCCTGCCGCCGGCGCCAACCTGGCAGGAAGGCAATCACACCACTCACTTCACCGTGCTGGATGTGGATGGCAACGCGGTGGCAGCCACCTTGTCGATCAACTTGCCGTTTGGCGCCGCCTTCACCGTGCCGGGCAGCGGCGTGCTGCTCAACAATGAAATGGACGACTTCGCCGCCGAGCTCGGCAACAGCAATAGTTACGGCCTCAGCGGCAGCGCCGCCAACCTGATCGCCGGCGGCAAGCGCCCACTGTCGAGCATGAGCCCGAGCTTTATCGAGAGTTCAACGGCCTTCGCCAGCTTCGGCACCCCCGGCGGTAGCCGGATTCCCAGCATGGTGCTGCTGGCGATGCTCGAGTACCTCGACGGCAAGCCACCCAGCACTTGGGTCAGCGCGCCGCGCTACCACCATCAATACCTGCCGGATGTTATCGAGTACGAGCCCCGCGCCTTCAGCCCGGCCGAACTCAGCCAATTACAACAGCGCGGCCACAGCTTAAAAGCCGTCGAGCGCGCTTATGGCAATCAGCAAGTGCTGCTGTGGAACAAACAAAATGGCGCCGTCGAAGCGGCTAGCGACCCGCGCGGCATCGGTATGGCCAGTCAGTGGCCGACGGCGCTAGAGTAGCCACGGCTCTGCGTAGGGTGGCTTAGTCGCAGGCGCCAGCAACGAACCTTACTTAACGCTCGCCGCCTGACCTTTGAGCGCTACGCCGCCAACAAAAGTCCCTGCGTGGCATTCGTAGGTCTTAGCATTGCGCGACTCTTTACGCTTGTAGAAGCTGACGATCTCCACCACCGCATTGCCACCGGCTTTTTTCGCCGCGTCTTGCAGGGTAATCAGCGCCGACTGCAACGCCCAGCTGCAGGCCTCTTCGTCGCTCTTATTGAAGGCATTGGTCTTTTTATTGGTAACCAACTCACCCAGCGGGCTGGCCTTGGCCGGCACGGTCGCGCCGGCCAAGTAGAACTTTACGCTGCCATCCAAGGCGCCTGACTGAGTGGCTTGCTGCACCACGGCGGCGAAATCCAGATTCAGCACAGTATCGCGTGCTTGGCTCAGCACCGGCAGCAGACTGGAGATAAGCAGTGCCACAAGGCTAGCGTTTTTGAGCTTCATAGTCGTCTCCTTGACGATGATGCAATCGACAGAAGGCCCGCCAATTGCTGGGTTCACAGCACTTAATAAACCTATCAGCCTTGCGTCGACGCCACTGGCCAGCGACGTAGAATCAACGAGGTATTCACCCCGCCAAAGGCAAAGTTATTACTCATCACGTACTGATGGCTCATCGAGCGCATCTCGCCGCGCAGGTAGTCGAGCTCGGCGCAGGCCGGGTCGATCGCGTCTAAGTTCAAGGTGTGCACATACTGGTCGCGATTCATCATTTCGATACTGAACCAGGCTTCCAGCGCGCCGCAAGCACCGAGGGTGTGGCCAAGAAAACTCTTCTGCGAACTGATGGGCATCGCCGCGCCAAACAAGCTGGCGGTGGCATGGCTCTCGGCGATGTCACCCTGCTCCGTGGCGGTGCCGTGACCGTTCACATAGCCAATCGCCGAGGGTTGCAAACCAGCATCCTCCAGCGCCAGTTCCATTGCCCGACGCATGGTCAGTTGCTCTGGGCGGGTGCTGTGCATGCCGTCGGCATTACTGCCAAAACCAACAATTTCGGCATAGATGGTCGCGCCACGCGCCACCGCATGCTGCAGTTCTTCGAGCACCAGCATGCCCGCACCTTCACCGATCACCAGCCCATCGCGACCTTGATCGTAAGGGCGCGGCGAAGTCTGCGGCGCATCGTTTTTCAGGCTGGTGGCATACAGCGCATCGAACACCATCGCCTCGGTCGGACACAGTTCTTCGGCGCCACCGGCGAGCATCAGCGGCAGGCGGCCGAACTTGATCGCCTCATAGGCATAGCCAATGCCCTGACTGCCACTGGTGCAAGCACTGGAAGTCGGAATCAGCCGGCCCTTGAGGCCAAAGAAGATGCTGATATTGGCCGCGGTGGTGTGCGGCATCATGCGCACATAGGAGTTGGCATTTAAGCCTTCGGCGACGCCGCTGAGGAGCATATTGCCGAAGGCTTTGACGTCGTCCGTGCTGCCCGTAGACGAGCCACAGGCCACGCCCATACGACCATCTTGAATGCACGGATCACCGAGCAAACCGGCTTGCAAGAGCGCTTGCTCCGACGCCGCGACCGCCAGCCGTGAGACCCGGCCCATGCTGCGCAGCTGCTTACGCGTCCAGTGCTTAGGCACCTGAAAGTCATCCACTGGGCCGCCGAGACGGGTGTTTAGCTCGCTAAAGCGCTGCCACTCTGACATATAGCGAATGCCGCTGCGGTTAGCCCGGAAATTCGCCTCGATACTGGCCCAATCACTGCCCAATGAAGTGATTCCGGCCATGCCGGTTACTACGACGCGCTTACAAGCCTTCATTTACTGGCACTCATCAACACAACCCACCATTCACTGCGATCACTTGGCGGGTGATATAGGCCGCCTCGTCCGACATTAGAAAATTAACCGCACCGGCAACTTCTTCCGGGGTACCCATACGCTGGGCAGGAATCATCTTCAAAATTTCTGCTACCGGCACCTGCTCATCGAGCATTGCTGTGTCGATCAGCCCTGGCGCGACACAGTTGACGGTGATTTTGCGCTTGCCCAACTCAATCGCCAGGGCCTTGGCGGCGCCAATCACCCCGGCTTTCGAGGCGCTGTAATTAACCTGGCCACGGTTACCGATCATCCCCGACACCGAGGTGATGCAAACGATCCGCCCCGGCGCACGGCGGCGAATCATCGGCATGGTCAGCGGCTGCAAGACATTGAAGAAGCCGTCGAGATTGGTCCGTAGCACCTGATCCCAGTCATCCTCACTGAGCGCCGGAAACGCCCCGTCGCGGGTCAAGCCAGCGTTGCAAACCACCCCGTAATAAGCGCCATAAAGTTCGACATCGGCTTCCAGCTCCGTGCGGCAAGCGCCTCGATCGGCCACGTCAAACTGTAAAATTCGCGCCTGCTGACCGAGCGCCTGCACCTCGCGCTGCACCAGCTCGGCGTCTTCACGGCGATTACGGCAGTGCAATACCAGGTCATAGCCGGCGCGAGCCAAGCGCAGCGCGATAGCTCGGCCGATACCACGGCTAGAACCGGTGACTAAAATGGTTTCGCTCATGCTGCTGGCTCCGTCAGGTAACTATCAATGTGTGGCGGGCAAAACACATTCAAGCGCGCCTCGGCCTGAATATTCGGACCCTTAATATGGCACTCAAAAACCCCCATGCCGTTGTCATCGCGCAGCGAGCAGAGCGCGCTGATCTGCAGTTCGGCACCCAACGGGAAATGCTCAACATTGCACTTGAAACTGCGGGTGCCGAGTAAAAAACCCATCTTTACCGGCTCGCCGGCTTGCCGCGCCTGACAGCCGGCGTAGGCGGCCACCGTTTGCGCCATCAACTCCACTCCAACCCAGGCCGGTAGGCTGCCGTCGGCCAGGCTAAACAAGCCGCCGGGGCGCACCGTCAGCCGCGTCTCGACATCTTCAGCACCGAAGCGAATAACCTCATCGAGCAAAATCATGTTGCCCGAATGCGGTAACAGTTCGGCGATTGGCCATAGGTTCATAAGGTCTCTCCCGACGCTAATGCCGGCTCGGTAGCCGAGATTGCTGCACGTTCGCTAGCGAATATCAGCGAAATATTATTGCCGCCAAAGGCAAACGAATTACTCATCAAGCGCCGCGTGCCCAAGGTGCTCAACGGCTGGCCCGGCTGGACCCAGTTAAGCGCCGGTAATTCAGGGTCGGGCACTCCATCCCACACCTGTGGTGGCAAGAGTCCCGCCGGGTTGTGGTGACTCAAGCTCAACCAACAAAACGCCGCTTCCAGCGCCCCCGCCGCGCCCAAGGTGTGACCGGTTAACGACTTGGTCGATGAGCACGGCACCCCCTCAGGGAACAGCGCCTGCATGGCCACACTTTCCATCGCATCATTATGCCGGGTGGCGGTGCCGTGCAGATTTACATAGTCGATCTGCGCGGCGCTGATGCCAGCATTCGCCAGCGCCTGACGCATGGCCGCTTGCGCGCCCAGGCCTTGCGGTTCAGGCGCGGAGATATGGTAAGCATCGCAACTGGCACCGCCGCCGAGCAGCATGATTGGCGCCGCCGAGGTACTCGACGAAGCCTTATTGAGCGGCTCTCTACTCAGCAGAAACAGCGCCGCGCCTTCGCCGATATTGATGCCATTGCGGTTGGCCGAAAATGGATTGCAGCGCTGCTCCGACACTGCTTCCAGCGCGGCAAAACCATTCAGGGTCAGCCGGCACAGGCTATCCACGCCACCACAGAGCACCACGTCGCACACCCCAAGGCGCAGCAAACGCTGGGCGCTGAGCAAGGCGCGGGCACCGGAGGTGCAGGCGGTAGAAATCACATAGCTTGGACCACTCACTTGCAACCATTGGCTGAGAAACGCCGCCGGCGCCACCAGTTCCTGCTGGGCGTAGTGATAGTCGCCCGGTAATTGGCCACTGCGTTGTTGCTCGGCAATGCTTAAGCCCGCCTCCTGAATGCCCGAGGTGCTGGTGCCCAGCACCACACCAATGCGCGCGGCACCGTAACGTTCGATGGCGGCACGAATCGGCACTTCGATTTGCAACGCGGCGGCCAGCAGCAGCTGGTTGTTGCGGCTCTGCGCCGCCTGCAGTCCGGCCGGCATCGCTGGCAACTCGGCCGTTACTGCACCCAGAGTCAAACGGCGCTCTGTGACCCAGCCGTCTTGCTCACGCATGCCGCTGGCGTCGCCGGCCAACAGCGCACGACTTACCGCCTGCGGGCCGCTGCCAAGTGCGCACACCAGTCCGAGCTCATTTAGATAGGTCGGCATCAGCGCTCACCCTGCCCGCTCAGTGCGCGCACTTGATAGCGCAGGCCCGCGGCACCACTGATGCTGAAATCCACCGCGGTGCGGTAGTCGATCGTCCAGTCTGGCACCAACCACCGACCTTGCGCCGTCGTCTGCCAGTCACCGGGCTGATAGTTATGCTCCAACCCCGCCTCACTGCTCAGGGCGAACAGCAACACCGCAAATAACTCGCGAGCCTCTGGATTGGGCGGCAGCAAGCCGTCGTTATGCCACGCGCCGGCCGTCAATAGTTGCCGCGCCAATGGCACGCCCAACGGGTCGAGCAGCGACCAGCGCAAGCTTGGCCCTTCGGCTTGCAGCACCAGCAACCAGTCCCGTTGCTCGGCGGCTTGCTGGCGCTGGATATGCAGCGTCAGCGGCAGCCCAACGGCTAATTCCGGCGCAGTTGGCGGCACCGGCGTATGCCCGGCGCACGCGCCAAGCAACAGGCAGCAACTCACTAGCAGCGCGCGAATCATGCGCTGGCTGGCGCCAGTGGTTTACGCGCCACCACGTTAACCAGGGTTTCATTACGCTGGCCAAGCGCTTTAGGTTTACAGATACCCCAGCGCTCCAGCAGGCCAAAGTCCTTGGCACGACTCCACCACAGGTACGGATAGGAGACCTGCTGCTCGGTAAATTCAAAGCCCTGCGCACTGAGCATGGCCAAGTAACCGGCGGCGCTTTTCTGGACCTGCATGGGGTGACGAAACAGCCAGCGAATTACCCAGGTATCGATGTAAAACTGGGTCGACTCGGCAAACAGCAACAAACCACCCGGCTTCAGCACGCGGTAAAACTCGGCGAGGGCGCACTCTTGCTCAACCAAGTGATGAAAGGTTTGGTGGCAAAACAGCAGATCGACACTGGCATCGGCCAGCTCCAGCGCCGCGCAGTCGTTAGCCAGCAATGTCACCGGCAACCCCAAGCGCTCAGCCTCGGCGCGTGAGCAATCGAGACTCGGCTGATCGGCATCAATACCAATCAGTTGCGCCGGGGCAAAGGCGGCGGCCAGCAAGCTGAACGACTTGCCCTGACCGCAACCGGCATCCAGCAGCACCGGGGCCGCTGGCAAGCTCGCGCCCGCCAAGCGTTTTAGATCGTTAATGGCGACCCGCAACACATGGTGTTGCCACACATGACTTTGTAAAAACCAGAAACCGAAACCGGTTTCCTCGACGTAGCTGCTGGCAACTGGGTTCATGCCCACTCCTTGGCGCTGGCCTTTTTATTGATTGGCTGCGCGGCGCACAGCTCACTGAGTACGCGCAGCCGCCGCTGCGGTTCAGCCACATAGGGGTTATCCAAGTCCCAGGCATAGCCGGCGAGGATCGAGCAGATCATCCGACGAATATGCGGGTTAGCCTTGGTAAAGAAAATTACATCTTGCAGGCTGCCGTCATACCAGCCCTCGACGTAGGCCCGAAAGCAATCCACGCCGCGCTTAAGCGGTACGGCAAACTCGCCGTGCCAGTCGACCCGCTCACCACTCAACTGCCTGTGCAGCACGCCGGCGGCCATGCTCGCCGAACGCATGGCAATGGTCACGCCCGAAGAAAACACCGGATCAAGAAACTCGGCGGCATTGCCCAGCAGCGCAAAGCCCGGACCATGCAGGCTTTTAACGTTGGCGGAATAGCCGCCGATGCTGCGCGCCGGGGTGTCCCACAACGCATGCTCAAGCAGCCGGGCGAGTTGCGGGGTTTGCTCGATAAATTCGCGCAAGCAGGCATCCAAATCCACTGGCCGATTTTGGTAATGCTCAGCCGCCGCTACCACACCGACCGAGCAGCGACCGTTGCTAAACGGAATCAGCCAAAACCAGACGTCACTGTGCTGCGGATGCACGCTAATAAGAATTTTGTCGCGATCAAACTCCGGCGCGACAATGCCGTCCTCAATATGGCTGAACACCGCTTGGCGCACCGGGAAGCTGGAAGGCAAATCGAGATCGAGCAAGCGCGGCAACACCCGGCCGTAGCCGCTGCCATCCAGCACAAAGGCGCACTCCACGTGATACTCAGTGCCGTCGAGCAAACGCCGTACCGTCAAGCATGGCCGTGGACCACTAAAGTCGGCGGCGACTATCTCCTGCTGATAGCGAATTTCCACGCCTTGGCGCTCGGCATCGTCGGCCAGCACCTTGTCGAAGTCGCCACGCAGCACTTGATACGCCGTGCCTTTGCCGGCACTAAATTTGTCGCGAAAATCAAAATCGCTGTAACGCTCGCCGCAGGCGAAGGCCGCGCCATTTTTGAACTGAAAAGCGGCCGCCTCGACCGCCGGCAACATGCCGGCTTCTTCGACGAAATCTAGGCAGTGCGGCAACAGGCTTTCACCAATCGAAAAGCGCGGAAACACCTGGCGTTCCAGCACCAACACATCGTGGCCTTGGCGCTTGAGCAAGGCGCTGGCGATAGCCCCCGACGGCCCTGCGCCGATGACGATAACTTGGCGTTGCTCGGTTTGCTTAGGTTCGTGTTCAGCAGGCTTCATTAGGGCTTCTTGCCTCAGTATTAGATTGGATAAGGTGGCGACTAGGGCTGCCGGCGATGGCCGGCAATAGCGTGGCGATCAAGCCCATCAGCATCAAGGCAAAATACAGTTGCTGGCTGATCACCTGTTGTTGCAACAGCAAATTCAGAAAGACAATTTCCGTCAGGCCGCGAGTGTTCAACAGCAAGCTTTCCCGCCACTTACCAAGCCGTGCGCGCAGCTGCCCCTCGGCCCACGACAGCCCCAGCCAATTACCCAGCAACTTACTTGCTATCGGCAGCACCAGTAAGCCGCCAAACTGCAACCACGAATAGGCTTGCCAAGCTTGCTGCCAGTCGATCTGCAGCAGCCCATAAGCCAGTATCAACGGCACCGTCAGCCAGGTTTGCAGCCAGGCCAAGCCGGCGGCGGGCAGTGGCAACTGCAGCGGCATGCGCAAACCGGCCAGCAGTAACAAGTAGCCGATGCCAAACAGCAAGGCGTTCAATTGCAACTGTTGCATCAACAGCAGTAAGGCTAAAAACACCCCGCCATTCAGACGTGCTGACTGCCACGGCAGCCCCTTCAACAACAGGGGTAGCGCGGCCGCCAATAACGGCCAGAGCAATGTACTTGGCGCGCTGCTGCCTTGGACTAGGCCGTAAATCAGCCAGCACAGCAGGTCCATTAAAATTGCCGCTTGCAGCAACTGACGAATCTTCGCCGGCGGATACCGCTGCGCCTGCAAGTACAGAAACAACACCGGGATAGCAGTCAGGGCAAACAGTAGCCCGACTGCCACGCAGGCCTGCGTGCTCAGGCTCGGTAGCAGCCAAAACGCCACCGCCAGGCCGCAAAAAAACGGCAGAAAAAAACTCGGCAAGGCTATTTTTAGGCTGCCCGGCTGCAGATCAAGCTCGACCACATCACTGAGGATATACCCGAGCAACAGGCTAAAGGCCACGCCGTACAGCGCCGGCAACCAACTCGGCGCCAGCAGTGCCGCCGCACCGAAACCCTGCGGCTCGGCCCAGAGCAGCAACACCGGCAGACCGAGGATGCCGAGCAGCAACTGGCTGACGATGGCGATCAGCCCCAGCCGCTTACCCAGCCAGGTGGCCAGCGCAAACAGTACCAGCAGTGCCAGCCACGCGAGGGCAATGCTCATAGCGCTGACTCCTGACCGCGAAGTGGTCGAGCAATCGCCCACGGCCCAAGCAAAAAGCAAAAGAACAGGCCCAGGCTAATGGTTAAGCCAAAGTTGGCAATTGCCGGGGTCTGGCTGACCAGCAACAAGCCGAACGACAACCA
The DNA here is from genome assembly GCA_019745275.1 of Pseudomonadaceae bacterium. Taxonomy (GTDB): domain Bacteria; phylum Pseudomonadota; class Gammaproteobacteria; order Pseudomonadales; family Pseudomonadaceae; genus Aquipseudomonas. The sequence continues at coordinate 30,021 of JAIETJ010000063.1, forward strand.
ACTGATTAGCCCCGAGAGCAAGGTGCCGAGCAAGCTGACCGGCGCACCGCCAACCGACTCGCGCATCAAGATGGCGTAGTCGACCCCGATCGCGGTGATCAGTAGCAAACCAAACAAGCTGAACAAGGTTAACGGTTGGCCCAGCCAACCCAAGCAGGCCAAAGTCGCCAGCGCGGCCAACAGCGGCAAGCAGACCACCCGCAGGGCGCCAGCGACACCAAACGGCAGGCACAGCAACAGCAAGATCGCCGCACAGGAGATCAGCTTCAGCTCGGCCGCACTGAGCTGAGTGTCGGCAAACAATTGGTTGAGTTCGCCAATGCGATCGACCAACTGCACGCCGTCTAAATCTTGCGCCGCCGCGCGTAACTGCGCCGCGCTAGCGTGCCCTTGCAGGCTGACCAAGCCAGCCACGCCGCCGCCCGCCACGCTCCCCAGCCACAATGGCCGCCATGCCTCGGCCAGCGGACCCGCCAAGGTCATCGCTAGGTTCGGTGCTGGCTGCCCTAACTGGGCTAACTCTTGTCGTAGCGCCGCCTCCGGAATGCCCAAAGCCAGCAAAGGCTGCCAGTGCTGCGGCAGTTGCTGCAGGGCCATGCGCAGTGGTTGCAGGGCACTCTCGGGGCTTTGCAACTGACTGAGGGCGCGATAATCCTGCAGCTGCTGGGCCGCGACCAAGGCATCCAAACGCAGCGCCAGAGCAGCTTGGCGCGCTAACAACTGTTGCTCATCGCCAGCGCGCACCAGAAAGAACTGACTGGTCGGTTGCTGGCCCGTTAGCCGAGCGATCTGCTGAGCCTCGGCGAGCAGTTGCGGCTGCTGGCCGAGCCACTGACGCAGGTCATTCTGGCTCTGCACCTGCCACAGACCGCCGCCACAAAACAGCAAAAAACCCAGCAACAACGGCCAACTGCCGATGGCATCGAGCAAGCGGCGACGCACCTGCAACAGCCGCCCGGCGAAATCCAGCAAGCCGGCCGGCGGGCTTAACCGCAGCGGTGCCAGCCAGGCGGGCAGCAAGCACACCGCACACAAATAGGCGGCAATCAGCCCGGCGGCCGAAAACACCGCGATCTGGGTTAGCGCCGGAAACGGGGTAAAGGCCAGCGCCAGATAACCCAGCAAATTGGTTCCAAGGCTTAAGCTCAAGCCCGGCAAAGTGGCCCACAATGCCGGCCAGCTGCGCCAGGCGGGCGTGCTCCAGCTTTTGCTTAAATAGTGCAGCGGGTAGTCGGCGGCCACCCCAATCAGGCTGGCACCCAGCACCAGGGTCAGCGCGTTGATCTGCCCAAACAGCAGCACGCAGGCCGTGCAACCGGCCAACAACGCCAGCGCCACCGGTAGCAAACTGAGCAATACCCGCCAGCGACGAAACGCCAGCAGCAACACTAACAGCGTGCCCAGCGTCGCCCCGCCGCCGATCCAGCTAATTTCGCCAGTCGCTTTGGCTTGCCCGGCGGCGGCATATAACACCCCGCCGGCCGCCAGCAACTGGCCACCCTGCGCGCTAACCGCCGCTCGCGCCTGCGCCACGCTGGCGGCAATCGCCGCCGGCGCTTGCAGGTCAAAAGCATCGCCGGCGGTGCGCGCCCGCAATAGGGTCCAGGTCATGCCCGCGTCATCCACCAGCAAAACTCCGCTGGCCAGATCGGCCTGCACCCGACTGTGCGGGGTCAGCCCTTGCTGCGCACGCGCCCCCAGCCCCAGCCAGTCTTGCTCGGGCGGCAACAGACTGGTGGCGGCGAAGGTGTCGTACAACTGTGCCAGCCGCTGCTGAATAAATTGCTGCGGTTGGGCAACCAGCAATTGCCTATCGGCCAACGGCAACAGACTCAAGCGGCTGCTACGCAGTTGTTGGCGGATAGCGTCGAGGTCGGCGCTGAGACTCCACTGCACCCGCTCAAACAGCCCCAAGGACTGCCACTGCTGGCCGATTTGCGACACCAAGGCCACCGCGCTGGCGCGCTGCGGATGGCCAATCAACAGCAGCACTTCACGATTTAACGGCTCTTGCATGCGCTGCTCGGCTTGTTGCACCAAGGCATCGCTGCTGCCCGCCGGCAACAAGGCCAACATATTCGCCGCCACCGGCGGGCCATGCCGCCACTGCCAAGCGCTCAGCGCCAACAATGCCAGTAACAACACGGCGAACAGCCGTGGCAGCTGGCGCTCCAGCGACGGGCGATTAACGGCCAAAGTCGGCTTGCTCCGCGGCGTTCAACAGCGTAGCCGCCGCGCTGTGCGGCAGGCGCAGCAGGGTGCTGTCGCCCTGAGTTTCGTGCAGTTCGATACGTTCGACTAAGGCTCCGCCCTGAATCTGGATGGCGCTGAAAATCTGCTTGAGCAACAGCGAACGCGGCAGCAATTGCAGCTGCCACGCCGCTGCAGTGCCCTGCAACTGCAAGTCAAAATCCCGCGCCAAGCCGCTGTGATCGCCCTGCAACACCGCCAAAAATAGCCGGCTCTGTTGCCCGGCGACATCTTGCCCCGGTTGCTGCAACCAGCCCTGCGGCGTACGCCGGGCAATGCCGCTGGCGTCGATGCGGTAATCCTGTGCCACCGGGCTGTGTAACGACCAGAGCAAGCCGAACTCACGCGACAGCACGAATTGCCCCTCGCTGATCAGCGGCTGCGGCAAAGCGCGCAGGTGCTTCTCTTGGATAAACGGCCCGCGCACCAGCGCCGGCTTGGCCAGTTGCGCACTGAGTTGCGCAAGGTCGAAGGCGTGAGCCATTGGTGCCATGACTACGAGCAGCAGGCACAGAGTCCTGAGTCCCTGACTGATTGCCGAGCCGACAATGATTGTTGATTTGATTGCTATGCCGGGGCCGGGATCTGGGGTCCCCTCAGGAGGCCGAGTGGAGTTGCCGCGTAAGGGGATGAGCCGCATGGATGCGGCGCAAGGAGTGAAGGGCCAAGGATGGCCCTTGCACGTCGGCCCCTGGAGTGGCAACGGAGCGAGGGAACCCCGGCGCAGCCGGGGCCGGATGTGGGGCGCGCTTTCTCTTTGGTTACTTTCTCTTTGCGCGCGCAAAGAGAAAGTAACTCGCCCGGCGGGGCGAAACCAATCGCTCAGACGAAACAGGTAATCGGCCAAGCGCATCACGCAAGCGCCCGCTCAACGGCAGCCACCAACACCCGCGGCGATGCCAACAGCATCTCCCGGCTGGCCATATCAACCGCCACCTGCACGCTACTGGCGCGGGTTAGCCGCTCACCGCTGCTGGCATCGCTGATCAGGTAATTAATCTTCAGGCGGTTCTGCCATTCGATCAGGTTGGCCTGCACCTTAATTAGCTGGCCAAACTGCGCGCCGCGCACGTAGCGCAATTGCAGGTCGATGATCGGCCAGGCATAACCGCTGGCACGCATCTGCTGATAGTTGTGACCGAGTTTGTCGAGCAGCGCGCAACGCGCGACCTCAAGGTATTTGACGTAGTGGCCGTGCCATACCACCTCCATCGAGTCGACATCGAAAAACGGCACGGTGAATTCGATCTCGGCCTGTAATACGCCTTTGCTACGCATACAAACTCCAATGCTGGCGGCGGATGCGCGCTAGGCACAGACGCAGTTCGCCTTCGAGGGCGCGGTCCTCGATCACCGGCGGGAAATCCTCTGCCAACTGCTGATGCATCAACGCCAATGGCGCGGGCAAGGCCCGTGAGCCATCCCGCTGACGCAGCCAGACGCCTTGATTGGCGGCCAGCAAGGTGGCGGCCGCGACTTGCTCGGTAAGTTGCAAACTGCGCAGCGCATCGCGGGCGGCGATGGTGCCCATGCTGACTTTGTCTTGGTTATGGCATTCAGTGGAACGCGAGAACACGCTGGCTGGCATAGTGTTTTTCAAGGCCTCGGCGGTCCAGGCACTGGCACCGATTTGCACCGCTTTAAAACCGTGATTGATCATCGCGGTGGCGGCCGGCGCACCGGATAAGTTACTCGGCAAGCCGTGGTTGTAGCGGCTATCCACCAGCAGCGCGAGCTGCCGATCGAGTAGGTCGGCGACGTTGCCGACCAAATTCTTCAAGCTGTCCATGGCGAAGGCAATATGCCCGCCGTAGAAATGCCCGCCGTGCAGCACCCGGCCGGCTTCGGCGTCGATCAGCGGATTATCGTTGGCACTGTTCAGCTCGGTTTCGATGAACTGTCGCAGCAAGCCCAAGCTATCGGCCAGCACGCCCAGCACATGCGGAGCGCAGCGCAGCGAATAACGGTCTTGCAGGCGATGCAAGGGCGCGGTGGGCGCATCGATGGCTAAGTCGGCGCGAATCCAGGCGGCCACTTGCATCTGCCCCGGGTGTGGTTTGGCGGCGAACAAGCGCTCATCGAAGTGTTCCGGATTGCCCTCCAGCGCCAGCACATTCATCGCGGTAATCCGCGTCGCCAGTTTCAGTAAATAGTCGGCACGGGCGAAGGCTTGGCAAGCCAGCGCGGTCATTACCGCCGTGCCGTTCATCAACGCCAGCGCTTCTTTCGGCCGCAGGGTCAGCGGCGTCCAACCCAGTTCGGCATGCACCTCGGCACTGCTGCGCTGTTCGCCGCGAAACAACACTTCACGCTCGCCGGACAGGGTCGCGGCCACATACGACAGCGGGGTCAGATCGCCACTGGCACCGACCGAACCTTCTTCGGGAATCAGCGGCAGCACGTCGTGCTCGAGAAACGCCTGCAGGCGCTCGAGCAACTCCACGCGCACTCCCGACCAGCCTTGCGCCAACGACTGCAAGCGCGCCGCCAGTACCGCACGGCTGGCCTGTGCATCCAGCAACTGGCCCAAGCCGCAGCCATGAAAGGTGTACAGATGGCGTGGCAGCGCCTCGACCTGATGCAGCGGCACCGCCACCACGCAGGAGTCGCCATAACCGGTGGTGACACCGTAGATCACCCCTTCGCGGTCGAGCAAACTCTCGAGAAACTGCGCGCCCTTGGCAATTTTTGCCCGATAGGCCGCGTCGCTTTGCAACTGCGCCGGCGCACGCCGCTCGGCCAAGACGATGATCTGTTCGATGCTCAGCGGCGCTTCACCGAAAATTACCGGCGCTGGCGTATTGCTTGGCTGACTACTTGGAGTAAGGCTGTTCATCGCACTTCCAAAACTGATAACAAATTAAACCCCGGCAGACGGCTTGTCGGGACTATCCACATGCCGTTCTTCGTTCTGCCAAAACGGATAAAAGTTAAACCACTGCGCCGGCGCGCTCAGGCAATGCTGGCCGAGGCGCTCGGCGTAGCGCTGCACCCATTGCTGGATCACCGCGTCACGCTCGCGGCGGCTCCACTGTACGCTGGCTGCAAACGGCTCAAGCTGTACCTGATAGCGACCATCGATCTTCAGACAGGTCATTAAATTCACCGGGCAGCGCAACAGTCCGGCCAACAACCATGGTCCCTGCGGAAAGGCCGCAGGCCTGCCAAGAAAGTCCACCGTCACCGTGCGGCCACCCTGCAACGGCACGCGGTCGCCGGCCATCGCCAGCCACTCGCCGCGCTCCAAGCGTTCCGACAGTTGCAGCATGATCGCCGGATCCAACTCACTGACCTGAATTAGGCGTAAATGGCTGGCGCCCGACTCGCCGAGCAGACGATTAAATTGCGCCGCGTGCTTGGTGTGCACCAGCACGTTCATCCGCACTTTCTCACCCAGTTCGGCCAGCGCGCGACAGACTTCCATATTGCCCAGATGCGCGCCGACCAGCATTTGCCCGCGTGCGCCACGCAACTGGCCACGCACATCTGCGGGGTCGTTGAGGCTGATATCGGCGAGTTTTAGCTGACTATTCCAAACATCCAGCTTGTCCAACAGGCTGTCGGCGAAGCGCATAAATTGCCGCAGTACCGAACGCCGCGTGGGCAGTAAATCGGCCCGTCCGCTGGCGGTGGCCAGATTGCGCTGGTATTCGGCGATGCTGCGCCGCGCTTTGCCACCGGCCAAGTAGAAATAGATGACGATGGCGTAGAGCAACGGGCTCAGCAGGCGACGGCCGAGCAAGCTAACAAGCCACACGGTGAACTTCATCAACAGAAAACTGCCGCGCTCACGCTGTGCCGCCCAGTGTTGCTCATCTGCGGCACTGCTGGCCGGCGGCTTAATTTCGCTCATCGCCAGCGCCTCCAGAGAATCCAGGGCGCACGCACTAACATGCCGAAAAACAGCTTGGCGTGCATCAGCGAAATTAAGACGTTGTCGTGTAGCAGGCGAAAATGCGACACACCATCGGCCGGGTACTGCACGCGTATCGGCAGCCACTGCATCGGCTGATTGCGCCAGCTCAGACGGACCAAAATTTCAGTATCAAAATCCATCCGTCGGCCGATGTTGACCGCATCGATCAACAGCACAGTGGTTGCCAACGGATAGATGCGAAAACCGCACATGGAGTCGCGAATGCTCAACGACAAGCAGTTAATCCACACCCAAATATGGGTCAGGTAGCGAGCATAGAGACGCCCCTTGGGCACGCTGGCATCGTACTGCGGGTAACCGCAAATCAAGGCGCTAGGACTCTGCCGTGAACGTTGAAGAAACTCCGGCAACGCCTGTAAATCGTGCTGGCCATCGGCATCCACCTGCAAGGCATGACTAAAGCCCAGGCGCGCCGCTTCACGCAGCCCGGCCATCACCGCGCCGCCCTTGCCTTGATTGGCCGGCAGGCGCAACCGATAACAGTCGGGCTGCGTCGCTTGGGCATCAATGACCAGCGCACAGGCGGCACTGGAACCGTCATCCACCAGCACACAGGGCAACCCAGCAGTGCGCAGTTGCGCCACCACCGCCGGCAAAGCCAGCTCATGGTTAAACACCGGAATTACCGCGCAGAGCTTATGCATCGGCGGCCGCCAACAGAATGCGTCCGGACGAGCAGGCGGCGGCGCCATTGCGGTAGGCAAAGTACAGCTTGCCGCGCTCGCTATCGAAACGTAGCGACAACTGCAGACGATCGCCGGGACGCGCCAACTGCTGAAATTTCAGCACTTCCATGCCGACAAAGCGCGCCGGCAGCGCCGGGATTAACTGGCGCGCCAAGTGCAGCGCCCAATCGACCTGAACCACCCCCGGCAATACCGGGGTCTGCGCAAAGTGGCCGCTGAAATGGGCCAGATCCAAGGGAATATCCAGCTGCAACTGCCACTCACCCGCCACTTCAACGGCGCTCAGTGGGGCAATCAGGGTGGGCCGCGACGCGCCGAGCAACGCCTCGACCGTGGCTTGCGGCAACTTGCCCTGCGAGTTGTACGGCAACTGACTGACCAACCGCCAGCGGCGCGGTAAGGCGATAGCCGCGCAGTGCTCGGCTAAATGCCCTCGCAGCGCCTCGGTCACACTGCGCCGCCCTTGATTGCGTAAAGCATGTACGCCATGCGGGCTGAGCGCCAGCACGGCGCCGAGAAACGCCCGGCGCCCGGCAATCACACCGAGGCGCACGTCGCTAACCCACGCATGGCCAAGCAGGGCCTGCTCTAGCTGGGGCAGCGAGATGCGCTTCTCTTCCAGTTTAACGATCCGATCCAGTCGCCCATGCAGGCGAAAGCGGCCATCGGCGGCCATCTCAATGGCATCGGCGGTTTGTTCGCGCAGCCCAGCAGGCAGGTACGGCGAGCACAGATTGAGCGCACCCTCGTCGCTCTGGCCCAACTCAACCCCGGCAAACGGCTGCCACCACTCGCCGCCCTGCCGCCAGGCAATGCCGCCGGTTTCCGAGCTGCCATAAACCTCGGTCGGCCACTGGCCGAGGCGCTGCTGCAATAGCTGCGCGGCCTCGACTGGCAGCGGACCACCGGAGGAAAACACCCGGCGCACGCGGCTCAGCGCCGGCCAAGCGAGATTGTCGCCCATCCGCTTGAGCAGCGCCGGGCTCGCGACCCAAACAAAGTCCGCGGCGTTCAGGCTTTCCCGCTGCAGGTCTTCGGGAAACGGCTGGGGCCGGCGCAGAAAAGGCCGCCCCGCACACAGCGGCCAGAGCACAGCGAACAACAACCCGTAAATATGCTGCGCGGCCACACTGCTGAGCACTGTGGCACCGATTAAATCGGCGCCCCACAACTGCTCCAGCGCCGTCACTTCATTGGCCAATTGGCGCAGGTTTTTTTCGATCAACTTAGCCGCGCCACTGGAGCCCGAAGTACACAGGGTCAACTTGCACTGGTCCAGATCCAGCAGCGCCCCGCTTAGCGGCGCGGCGTCTAGATCCTCTAGGCGGTCTAGCCACAGATCGCACTGGGCCACTAGCTGTTGGCGGCTGGCCGGTAAATTATCCGCTGGCAACAGCACGCTAACGCCCGCGCGCCAAGCGCCGAGCAAGGCCATGGCCAGCTCGGCGGCGTCGTCTAAATACACGGCTACGCGCTGTACACCACGCGCTTGCAGTGCACCGGCGACACGCAAAGCGCCAACACACAACGCATCGTGATCCAACGCCGGCGCCAGGCTTACCGCGCGACCGGGTTGGGCATCCAGCAACAGCTGCTCTAGGTTCAGCCAACTCACTCGAAGCGCCTCACCCGTTGCCGCACC
>JAIETJ010000122.1 GCA_019745275.1 Pseudomonadaceae bacterium
TTCCCGATGCCGATGCCTGATAAGTAAGAGTGGTGAGTGGCGTAGGTTGGGTTAGCGCAGCGTAACCCGACACTGGGGGGGCGTTGCGCGCCCTGCCGGTCACATTGGCGGGTTACGCCGCTGCGCGGCTAACCCGCCCTACAAAAACTGCATGCAACATACGGCGGGGGCATATCCTTTTATTTCTTGGCGCTTTTTATTTCCGAGAAAAATGCACCACCAGCTTATCGCCAGTGTTTTGCAGAACTTGCACTAGCACCAACAACAGCACCACGGTGGCCGCCATTACATCCGGCTGATAACGCTGATAACCATAGCGCACGGCCAAGTCACCGAGGCCGCCGCCGCCGATCAGACCGGACATTGCGGTGTACGAGACCAAGGTAATGGCCGTCACAGTAATGGCCGCGATGATGCCTGGCAGCGCCTCAGGCAGCAGTGCGCGGGTGATGATTTGCAGGGTGCTGGCGCCCATCGACTGGGTCGCCTCGATGATGCCGCGATCCACTTCGCGCAAGGCGGTTTCCACCAGGCGGGCGAAGAACGGTGTAGCGCCGACCACCAGTGGCGGGATAGCCCCAGCCACGCCCAGCGAGGTACCGGTCAGCAGCACCGTCAGCGGAATCATCAAAATCAGCAAAATCACGAACGGCACCGAGCGCAGTACGTTGGCCAGCAGCGACAACAAGCCATACAGCAGCGGCTGGGCAAACAGCTGACGCGGCCCGGTGAGAAACAGCAGCACGCCCAGCGGCAGACCGAGCAACAGGGTGAACAACAACGAACCACCGAGCATGCTCAGGGTGTCGAGGCTGGCGTAGCCAATTTCCGTCCAATCAACGTTCGGTAACAGAGGGTGCAGCAGGCTGGCGAGTAAGGCTTCCATTAACGCAGCACCTCTAAATGCACATCGGCGGCGCTGAAACAGTCCAGCGCGGCGTCAATGTCGCCGCCGGTTAGGGCCAGCGTCAGTTGCCCATAGGGGGTGTCTTTGATCCGGTCGATACGCCCGGCGAGGATGCTGTAATCGACCCCGGTTTGCCGCGCCACGCTGCCCAGCAAGGGGGCGTAAGTGGCCTCTCCTTGAAAGGTCAGGCGCAAGATACGCCCGGCCACGTGGGCGAAGTCATCGCGCTGGCCCTCGGCGTCGAGTTGCTCAGACTCCTGCACAAAACTGCGGGTGGTCGGGTGCTGCGGGTGCAAAAATACCTCGGCCACCGCACCTTGTTCGACTATCACCCCGCCGTCCATCACGGCCACGCGGTCGCAGACCCGGCGGATTACGTCCATCTCATGGGTAATCAGAACTATGGTCAGGTTCAGCTCGCGGTTCAGTTCGGCCAGCAGTTGCAGCACTTGCCCGGTGGTTTGCGGGTCGAGGGCGCTGGTGGCCTCATCGCAGAGCAAAATTTTCGGCTCGCTGGCCAGTGCTCGGGCGATACCGACCCGCTGCTTCTGGCCACCGGACAGTTGCGCCGGGTATTTGTTGGCGTGCTCGCTGAGGCCCACACGCGTCAGTAAGGCGTTAACCCGCGCGTTGATTTGCGCGGCACTCAGCTGGCCGGCGAGCTTGAGTGGCAAGGCGATATTGGCCGCCACGGTTTTCGCCGCGAGCAAATTGAAATGCTGGAAAATCATCCCGACTTGTTGGCGCAACAGGCGCAAACCTTGCGGGTTGAGAGCCGTAACATCCACGCCGGCAATGTTAATGCGCCCGCCAGAGGGTTCTTCGAGGCGATTAATCAAACGCAGCAAGGTGCTCTTGCCGGCGCCGGAGTGGCCGATCAAGCCAAAAATTTGACCACTCTCGATGCGTAAATCAGTGGGCTGGAGCGCGCTAATGTCGCGGCCATTAACCGGATAGGTCTTGTGCACGCGTTGAAATTCGATCACGGAATAAACCTTGTGGGTTTGTCGAGGCGGCTGTCGGACTGCGCGCGGGGCGGCCAAGCAGGTCCTCTGCGCGGGGCTATGCGGCATGCCGGAGCAAAGCACGGCAGTTTACCTTGCTCTGGCAGTGCTGCGAAAACTTTGCCGATCTAAGCTTATAGCCCGCGCTTGCGCTGGGCGGCGAGCTTACTTGCTACGAGGGGTCAGCACCAGTTGCGGGGCCTGTTGCGGGTTAAGCACTTGTTGCAGTTCGAGCTTGAAGTTGGGGTTAAGCTTTTTAACTCGCACCGAGAGCAGCGAGCCGACCCACGGAAAATCTTTGCCTTGGCGCACTTCAATGCTCACTGTGCAGTTGAAGTTGACCACGTCGCTGGCGACGCTATCGAGTAGCTGGCGTAAGGCGGCGCTGTCGTTGTCGTCCAGCATCGGCAGGGCGATGGTGCTGCTGGCCGCGTCCGGTTTAATCAGCAGTGCTTGTGGCTTGGCAGGTGCAGCGGCGACAACTGGCGCGCTGACTACAGCAGCGGCAGCGGCGGCTTTTTTCTGCTGGGCTAGGCGTTCAGCGGCGAGTTTTTGTTGCCGGGCTTGCTCGGCTTTGGCGGCGGTTTCTTTGGCGGCGGCTTGCTGCGCGGCTAGGCGGGTTTTTTCCGCAGCGGCTAATTCGTTGGCACGGGCTGTGGTGATGGCGGTGTCGAGGCCGCTGGTCAGCGCCGGCGCTTGCGGCAGTAAACCACGGGCCCGGCTGAGGGCAGCGCTGGCGGCGTTTAAGTCACCTTTTTGCAGCGCGTTTTGCCCTTGCTGCAGATAGGTTTCGGCTATCTGGCGCTGGTACTGCTCGAGCCGAGTGTCGCCTGCGGCGCGTTGTTTGAGGTTGTTCAGTTGGCCTTCGGCTTGCTGCAGTTGGCCTTGGTTGAGGCTCTGTTCGATGTTGCGAAAGGCCGTTACTGAGTCATCCACCGGCACTTCGTCGTCCACGGCCAAAGCGACGTTGCTGGCGCTGCTGGTCAAAAAGGCGACTAAAAATAGAGCGGTATAGCGAGTGGTGAACGACTTCATTGCGGTGGGTCTCATTTTGCGCAAAAAACGCGCAAGTCTACACCGCTGCCCCGATACAGCCAAACCTAAGTCCGACAGGCTGCTAGGGTTTAACGGCTGCCTTTAGGGATCGCCAAACTGAGTAAAAACAGCAGCGCGGCGGCCACCACAATCGAGGGGCCGGCAGGGGTGTCTTGATACCACGACAAGCTCAAGCCGGCGCACACCGCCAGTACGCCCAGAGCACTGGCGGCCGCGGCCATTTGCTCGGGGCTGCGCGCATGTCGCTGGGCGGCCGCGGCTGGAATAATCAGCAAGGAAGTAATCAGCAGCACGCCGACGATTTTCATCGCCAAGGCAATTACCAGTGCGATCAGCAATACCAAGCACAGGCGCAGCGCCGCCACCGGCAGGCCTTCAACTTGCGCCAGTTGCTCATGCACGGTAATCGCCAGCAGCGGTCGCCACAGCGCCAACAGGGTCAGCAAGACCAAAGCGCAGCCACCGATGATCCAGAGTAAATCGGTCGGGCCGACGGCCAGCAGATCGCCAAATAAATAGCCCATCAGGTCGATGCGCACTTCGCGGTTAAAGCTCAGTAGCACCAACCCCAGCGACAAGGTGCTCGGCGCCAGCACCCCGAGTAGGGTGTCGGCGGCCAGCGGTTGACGTTGTTGCAGGGTTACCAGCAGCAGGGCCAGTAACAGGCACCCGACGATCACCGCAATGCTCGGACTAACGTCCAGCAGCAAGCCGATGGCCACCCCGAGCAACGCGGCGTGGGACAGGGTATCGCCAAAATAGGCCATCCGCCGCCACACCACAAAGGAGCCCAGCGGGCCGGCCACCAGTGCCAGCGCTAGGCCGGCGAGTAAGGCATTGAGGAGGAAGTCAGGCATGTTTGCAGTCGGCTCCGTGTACATGCGGCTTGCCCAGTACCACGCTGCCATGCAGGTCGTGAGCATGGTCGTGGCGGTGGTGATAGACAGCCAGGCTCTTGGCGTCTTCGCCAAACATTTCGACAAACGCCGGGTCATTGCTGACTTGCTCGGGATGCCCGGAGCAGCACACATGACGATTCAGGCAAATCACTTGATCGGTGGTACTCATCACCAGATGCAGGTCGTGGGAGACCATCAACACACCGCAGCCGTGGCGGTCGCGCAGCCGGGTAATCAGGCTGTACAGCTCGGCCTGACCGGCGACATCGACGCCCTGCACCGGCTCATCGAGCACCAACAGTTGAGGTTCGCGCAGCAGTGCGCGCGCGAGTAAAACCCGTTGCAACTCGCCGCCGGAAATACTCTGTACAGGGCTGTCGAGCACCTGCGCTGCGCCGACTTCCTCCAGCGCCGCCAGCGCCCGAGCGCGGTTGACGCCGGGTACTAAACGCAAAAAGCGCAGCACCGACAGTGGCAGGCTGGCATCCACTTGAAGTTTTTGCGGCATATAACCGATGCGCAGTTTCGGCAAGCGCCAAACACTGCCGCTGTCGGGCTTGAGCAGGCCGAGCACGGTGCGCACCAAGGTGGTTTTGCCGGCGCCATTGGGGCCGATCAGGGTGACGATTTCACCGGGTGTAACGCTCAGCTGTACCTCTTGCAGCACGGCTTGCCCGGCAAAGCTGACGCTAATCTGCTCTAGGCGGATCAGTGCATCGCTCATGCTGGCACCTGACAGTTAGCGCACAGCCCAAGTACTTCCACGGTTTGCCCTTCGACACTAAAGCCGACGCTGGCGGCGCTGCTGACAATGGCCGCGCCGATGCTGCTTTGCTCCAGTTCAATCGAAGTATGGCAGCTGCGGCAAATCAGAAATTGGCCCTGATGCGCGTGTTCGGGATGGTTGCAGCCGACAAAGGCATTCAGCGAGGCGAGGCGATGCACTAGGCCGTTTTCTTGGAGAAAATCCAGCGCCCGATAAACGGTCGGCGGGGCGGCGCGGCGCCCATCGGTCTCGCTCAAGACCGCCAAAATGTCATAGGCGCCGAGCGGTTTGTGGCTTTCCCAAACCAGCTCCAAGACCCGCAAGCGCAGGGCTGTCAGGCGCACGCCGCGCGCTGCGCAGAGGCTTTGCGCTTGCGCCATAGCGGCGTTTACGCAGTGCGAATGATCATGCGGCAAACAGGCCAGCGGGGCCTTGACGAGCAGTGGCTTGAGCATGGGGCGGCAGACGTCTGGAGGAAGAGACGTTATTCTATAACTCTTTCCCGTGCTATTCCTCCTTCTAGGTGCTGTTTCGTGTCACGTCGCTTACTTACTGTTTTCGTTGGATTATTACTCAGCCAGTGGGCCGCTAACGGCAACGCCGAGGTACGCGTGCTGACCAGCATTAAACCGCTGCAGTTGATCGCTGCAGCCGTCCAGGATGGCATCGCCAGCCCTGAAGTGCTGCTGCCGCCCGGTGCCTCGGCGCACAACTACGCGCTGCGCCCCTCGGACGTGCGCCGGGTGCAAGAGGTGCAATTGCTCTACTGGATCGGCCCGGACATGGAGACGTTCCTGCCACGGGTGCTGGCCAGTCGCCGCAACGCCACGGTGGCGGTGCAAGACCTGCCCGGTCTGCAGTTGCGCCATTTTGGCCAAAGTCCCACGGCTGATGAGCACGAACATGAACATGAGCAGCCCGCTGCTGCCGCCAGCGGCGAGCATGATCACGCGCATCGCCCCGGCAGCTTGGATGCTCATCTATGGTTGTTGCCGGCCAATGCGCAGGTTATCGCCACGCGCCTGGCGGCCGATTTAGTCGCCGCCGACCCGGCCAATGCACCGCGTTATCAGGCCAATCTGCAGGCTTTCAGGGCGCGCCTGCAGTTGCTTGAACAACAACTATCGGCGCGCTTAGCGCCGGTGCAAGGCAAGCCATATTTCGTCTTCCACGAAGCCTTCGACTACTTTGAAGCCGCCTATGGCCTTAAACACGCAGGCGTGTTCAGTGTCGCCAGTGAAGTGCAGCCGGGCGCTCAGCATGTGGCGCAGATGCGCGAGCGTTTACAGGCGGCGGGGCCAACCTGCGTGTTTAGCGAGCCGCCGCTGCAGCCGCGCTTAGCGCAAACCCTTAGTGCGGGTTTACCGGTTAAGTTGGCGGAACTGGATGCCTTGGGCGGTAAAATACCGGTTAACGCCGACGGTTATCCGCAGCTATTAATCCAGCTGGCGGATGACTTAGCTGGCTGCTTAGAATCGTTGTAAATAACCGCTACCGGGGCCGCCGCGCACTCGTGGCGGGTTCGCCAAGGAGCTAAACATGGGTGTCCGACGTGGGCTGCAAGGCTTGGCATTGTTGCTGGGGTTGGGCATTGCTAGCGGTGTGGGTTATGCCGTCGGTCGCTGGCAGGCGGGCGATTTTGACCTGCTGTGTGGCAGCGATTTTAAACCCTATCGCAGTCGTATCGTTTTGCACGATGGCAATGGTGTTCAGCTGCCCGCCGGTAGCCAGCTGCAAGTACGCTTTTGCGAATACAACGCCCAGGCGCGGCTGGAAGTGCTGATCGAGAAAAGCGAATTTGATCAGCTTGAGCCAGACCAGAGCTCGCGTGGTGAGCGCTGGTTGTACAACGTGCAGCCTAACGCCACGCCTTAATTACAGAGCAAAGGGCAGCGCCAAGCTGACCTGCTGACGTTGCTCTAGACGGCGCTGGAACTCGGTCGGGTCTTTGATCTGCGCCCACGCGGCGGCGGGTTGATTGACGGCAATTAGCCGCGACAACCAAAAGCGCAGGCAGGCCACGCGCAGCAGGGTTGGCCACAGATGCGCTTCGGCGGCGGTAAAGGGCCGCAGGCTAGCGTAGGCGGCGAGCATGGCGCGGGCCCGGCTAAGATTTAAGCGCCCGTTACGCTCGGAGCACCAATCATTGATGCAGATCGCCACGTCATACAGCATCGGTCCTGAGCAGGCGTTATAGAAGTCGATCACCCCGCTCAGGTGCGGACCGTCGAACATCAGGTTATCGCGAAACAAATCGGCATGTAGGTTGGCGCGCGGCAGGGCCAGAATGTGCGGCTGTTGCACAGCGACTTCGGCCAGGCTGTCGCGCAGCAGCGGCAGTTGTTCGTCGTGCAGGTGCAGGGCTTGCAGCGGGCCTTCGCGCAGCATCCAGTCCAGACCTCGGTCGCTGCTGCGCTCGAGAATCTGTTCGCGGGTGCTCAGGTGCAGGCGCGCTAGCAGCTTGCCGACTTCGCTGCAGTGGTGGGCGTTGGGTTGGTTGACGTGCTTGCCGGGTAGCCTTGGTTGCAACAAGGCCGGTTTCTCGGCCAACTCGCGCAGGGTTTCACCACTTTGCGTGGCCACCGCGTAAGGCACTGGTAGGCCGGCCGCGTGCAAGCGTTGCAGTAACGCCAAGACAAACGGCAAATCGGCGCGTGGGCCACGCTCCACCAAGGTCAGCACATACTCGCCGGCCTCTAAGCTGACGAAGAAATTGCTGTTCTCCGCGCCCTCGGCAATACCTTTAAATTCTAGCAGGCGGCCCAGCCCATAGGGGGCAAGGAAGGCTTCTAGCTCGGCGCGTTCCAGCAAGGTGAAGACCGACATGGTGGTGACTCCTTTGAGAACCGCGGCATGACCGAACGCAGAAGTTTTCAGCGGTTCCTTGACCGTCGGCTTACGGCGCGCAGAAGCCTGCGGCAGCGCTGGCCTTCTGTGTGCGCGCCTAACCCAACTTACGTTTGCCCATAGCCATTTATCAGCCTAGCCGTTACCAGCTGAAAATTTCCCAGGAGGGAATCAGCATGTCCGGTTGGTCGGAGCGGATAAAGTTGCCTTGGCTGCCGTCGGCCCGCACCAGAAAGTAGGGTTTCATGCCCTTGGGGGTGATCTTGATGGCGTACAGAAAGCCATTTTGGCGGTATTCCTCGATTTTTTTATCGCCGTCTTGGCGGATGGTTACATCCGGCTCGGCGCTCGGGGCGTCTTCGGCCATTACGCTCAGCGGGCTGAGTGCGATCAAGCTGGCCAGCAGCAGGCTATGGAGTGTGCGCATGGTAACCTTGCCTCTTTTTTCGTTATCGATCCGGTCATTGTAGCGCCGGGTCACAGAAGAAGGTTGATCCTGCTCATGAGCCAAGCGCCTTTAGTCCTGGTGGACGGTTCTTCGTACCTGTATCGGGCTTTTCATGCCCTGCCGCCCATGACCAACTCCAAGGGCTTGCCCACGGGAGCGGTGAAGGGCGTGCTAAATATGCTCAAAAGCCTGCACAAACAGTATCCGCACAGCCCCTTCGTGGTGGTGTTCGATGCCAAAGGGCCGACGTTTCGCGATGAGCTGTTTGCTGAGTACAAATCTCATCGGCCGCCGATGCCTGATGAATTACGCCTGCAGATCGAACCGCTGCACGCCTGTGTGCGCGGGCTCGGCTATCCGCTGCTGTGCATTGAAGGGGTGGAGGCCGATGACGTAATTGGCACTCTGGCCCGGCAAAGCGCGGCGGGTGGGCGACCGGTGGTGATCTCCACTGGCGACAAAGACATGGCGCAGTTGGTCTGCCCGCTGGTGACCTTGGTCAACACCATGACCGGTAGTGTGTATGACGTTGCAGGGGTGCAGAGCAAGTTTGGCGTCGGCCCCGAGTTAATCATCGATTATCTGGCGTTGATGGGCGACAAAGCCGACAACATTCCCGGGGTAGCCGGGGTCGGTGAGAAAACCGCGCTGGGCTTGTTGGTGGGTATTGGCGGCGGTCTGGATGTGATTTACGCCAATTTGGATAAGGTCCCGGAGCTGCCGATTCGTGGTGCTAAGACCTTGGCGGCCAAGCTCGTTGAGCACCGTGACATGGCTTATCTGTCTTATGAGCTGGCGACCATCAAACTCGACGTGCCGCTGAATGTGCAAATTGACGATCTGCACATGGGCCCGCTCGACGCGCCGGCGCTGATCGAGGTGTACCGCCAGCTGGAATTCAAAAGCTGGGCCGATCAGCTGCTGCGCAGCCATCCGCAGACTGTGCCGGCGGTGGCCAAACTGCCGGTCAGTGACGGCGGTTTATTCGATTTACTCGCCTCGGCCAGCGCGCCGGCGGTTGAACTGCCCGCTGCACCGAGCATCGAGGCCCAAGCAGCGCCGCTGCCGGCTGAACCTGCGCCAGTTGCCGCTGCTGGCGGCGTATCTGGCGCTTACGAAATTATTCTCGATCAAGCGCGCTTTGACCTGTGGCTGGCCAAATTACAGCAGGCCGAGCTGATCGCCTTCGACACCGAAACCACCAGCATCGATGCGCAACAAGCGCAGTTGGTCGGACTTTCTTTTGCCGTGAGCGCCCATGAGGCGGCCTATGTGCCGCTCACCCATGCCTATATGGGCGTGCCGGCGCAGCTCGATCGGGATCGGGTGCTCAAGGCGCTTAAGCCGTTGCTGGAGGACCCGCACAAAGCCAAGGTCGGCCAGAACGCCAAGTACGACATCAATATTTTGGCCAACTGCGCGATCGACGGTGATCCGCGTAATGGCATTCAGGTGCAGGGCGTGGCTTTCGACAGCATGCTCGAATCCTATGTGCTGAACGCCACCGCCAGCCGGCACAATATGGATGCGCTGGCGCTGAAATACCTTGAACACAGCACCATCGCCTTCGAAGACATTGCCGGCAAGGGCGCCAAGCAGCTGACTTTCGATCAAATCGCCATCGAACTGGCCGGCCCTTACGCCGCCGAAGATGCCGACGTGACCCTGCGCCTGCACCAAACCCTGTGGCCGCAACTGCAAGCCGTGCCGAGTTTGGCCAAGGTTCTGAGCGAGATTGAAATGCCGCTGGTGCCGGTGCTGGCGCGGATCGAGCGGCAAGGCGCGCTGGTGGATGCCAAGTTGCTCGGTGAGCACAGCGTCGAGCTCGGCGACAAATTGGTGGAGCTGGAGCGCCAAGCCTTTGCCATCGCCGGTGAGGAGTTCAATCTTGGCTCGCCCAAGCAGTTGGGGGTGATTTTGTATGAGAAGCTCGGTTTGCCGGTGCTGAGCAAAACCGCCAAGGGCCAAGCCTCCACAGCCGAAGCGGTGCTGGCCGAGTTGGCCGAGCAAGACTTCCCGCTGCCCAAGGTGTTGATGCAATACCGCAGCTTGAGCAAGCTGAAAAGCACCTACACCGACCGCCTGCCGGAGCAGATTAATCCGCGTACCGGGCGCATTCACACCTCTTATCATCAGGCGGTTACGGCCACCGGACGTTTGTCGTCCAGCGATCCCAACCTGCAAAACATCCCGATTCGCAGCGCCGAAGGTCGGCGGATTCGTCAGGCCTTTATCGCCCCGACGGGTTACCAGTTGGTGGCGGCGGACTATTCGCAAATCGAACTGCGCATCATGGCGCATCTGGCCCAAGACGAAGGGTTGTTGCACGCCTTTCGGCATAACCTCGACGTGCATAAAGCCACGGCGGCGGAAGTGTTCGGCGTGGAGTTGGCCGAGGTCACGGTCGATCAGCGGCGCAGCGCCAAGGCGATTAATTTCGGCCTGATCTACGGCATGAGCGCTTTTGGTTTGGCCAAGCAAATTGGCTGTGAGCGCAAGCAGGCGCAGGCCTATATCGAGCGCTACTTTGCCCGTTATCCGGGTGTGCTGGCCTATATGGAACGCACCCGCGAGCAAGCCAGCGAGCAGGGCTATGTGGAAACCCTGTTCGGTCGGCGGCTGTACTTGGCGGATATTCACTCGAAGAACGCTGGGTTGCGCAAAGGCGCCGAACGCACGGCGATCAACGCGCCGATGCAAGGCACCGCCGCCGATATCATCAAGCGGGCGATGGTCTTGGTGGACAACTGGCTGAGTGAGTCGAGTGTGGATGCGCGGGTGATCTTACAGGTGCACGATGAACTGGTGCTGGAGGTGCGTGACGACTTGGTGCCAGAGGTTTCGGCGCAACTGCAGGCGCTGATGGGCGCGGCCGCTGAGTTGGCGGTGCCGTTACTGGTGGAGGTCGGGGTTGGCGCCAACTGGGATGAGGCGCACTAGTTCAGGCCATTAGCGCAGCTGGCAATCAGCCCGGCGGCGCTTAGTCGAAACGAATTGGTCTGTCACGGAACTTGTCACGGCTAACGGCATCGAAACTTATGAACGGCTGGTGGAGCCGTTTTTGTTTCTTGTTAGTCCTGTGTTAAGTGTTGGCAGATCTCTGGCCTTGTTTAGTCAGGCCGGTGTTGAACCCCGAGCATCTTCTCCCCTGAGACGCTTGGGGTTTTTTTTGTGGGCCAGTTGGCGTGCCGAGCTTATTGCTCCTCGCCGGCCTCGTCCTCGCTATCAGCCAGCGCCTCTGGCTCGTCGAGCAGGCCGAGCCATTGCGTCAGTACCGCGTAGGCGTCGTCGATTCCCAGGCGCTTAGGTGCGGAAAACAGTTGGATACTGATCGCCTCGCCCCACTTCTGGCGAATCTCCTGCTGCACCTTGAGCAAGGTGTTCTTGGCCGCGCCAAAGGTCAGCTTGTCGGCTTTGGTCAGCAGAATATGCATGGGCATCTGGCTGGCGACGGCCCAATCGAGCATCAACTGGTCAAAATCGGTCAGTGGCTTGCGGATATCCATCATCAAAATCAGCCCGGCCAAGCTGTTACGGCTGCCTAAGTAGGCTTCCAAGTGGCGCTGCCAGTGTAGCTTGAGCGGAATTGGCACCTTGGCGTAACCGTAGCCGGGCAGGTCGACTAGGCGATGCTGATCATCCAGTTCAAAAAAGTTCAGTAGTTGCGTGCGCCCCGGGGTTTTCGAGGTGCGTGCCAAGCCCGCGTGGGTCAGGGTATTCAGGGCGCTGGATTTTCCGGCGTTGGAACGCCCGGCGAAGGCTACTTCGCGACCCACGTCTGGCGGGCACTGATCAACCTTGGCGGCGCTGATAAGGAATTTGGACTGTTGGCACAGGCCGATAATCGGGTTTTTGACTGACATTAGGGGTTCCACAGGTGCGACGCGGTGTCGCTGGGGCGGTTTCGTTTCAGTTTGCACGGCTGCAGTATATAATGCCGCATATTTAGTGTGCGCTTTGTGCTTTAACCTATGCTGCTTTTATCGATAAAAACTCTGGGTGCGATTAAATCCCCTGCGCGCTAGAACGCAGACCGCTCCCACTCCTGATGAGGCCGAGTATGAAAAAAATATTTATCGCTGCCAGTATCGCGCTGTGTGCCCTTAGTGCGCAGGCCGCACAAGACCCAGAAGCGGTGTTTAATCGCAGTTGCGGTGCGTGCCACAATGGTCAACTGCCAATGGCGCCGAAGAAAGGCGACGTAGCCGCTTGGACGCCTCGCTTACAGCAAGGCATGCCAACGCTGATCAAGCACGTTACTGAAGGTTTCAATGCCATGCCGCCGCGTGGCATTTGCATGGACTGCACCGCTGAAGATTACCAAGCTGTCATCGAATGGATGAGCAAGTAGTCCGACCGCTTTAACTCTCAACCCTTAGCCGTATTTGGATTACTCGATGAACAAACTACTCGTGAGTCTGCTGTTGACCCTAGGCATTAGCACTATGGCCCAGGCCGCTGGCCCCGCCGTTGTTGGTGACGCTGCTGCAGGTCAGGGCAAGGTGGCCGTGTGTGGCGCTTGCCATGGTGCCGACGGTAACAGCATGGCCCCAACTTTCCCAAAATTGGCCGGCCAAGGTGAGCGTTACCTGCTCAAACAGTTGCACGACATTAAATCTGGCGCCCGCGCCGTGGTGCCGATGACTGGCATGTTGAGCAACATGAGCGAGCAGGATCTAGCCGATATCGCCGCCTACTTCGCCAGTCAGCACATGAGCGTTGGCGCTGCGGATCCAAAGCTGGTCGAGCGCGGTAAAGCGCTGTTTAGCGGTGGCAAGTTGGATCAGGGCATGCCTGCCTGCACCGGTTGCCACTCGCCAACCGGCTCGGGTAATGCGGCTGCAGGCTTTCCAAAAATTGGTGGTCAACATGGCGATTACATCGCTACTCAGCTGACCAACTTCCGTGAAGGCGAGCGCACCAACGACGGTGACACCAAGATCATGCGTTCGATTGCCGAGAAGCTCAGCAACAAAGATATTGCTGCATTGTCTAGCTACATTCAGGGCTTGCACTGATTACTAGCAACAACGGGTTATAAAAAAGGGTGGCTGCGGCCACCCTTTTTTTATTCTGTGCTGTCTACAATGCTGGAACCTGACGATCCGAAGAGGATCTAAGCCCTGTTCTCGTCCCTAATTTTGCTTGGAGCTAGTTATGCGTAATTTGATTTTCTCTGCGGTGTTGGCCGGCACCAGCCTGTTTGGCCTTTCGGCGCAGGCTGCGGATGCGCCGCTGAGCCTCGAAGTGGGCAAACAGTATGTTGAGTTGGGCGCTGCAGTACCTATCTCCAAGCCAGGTAAAATCGAAGTGGTTGAGCTGTTTTGGTACGGCTGCCCACATTGCTTTCATTTTGAGCCAACCATCAATCCCTGGATTGAAAAGCTTCCAGGTGATGTGAATTTCGTCCGCATTCCGGCGATGTTCGGTGGCGTTTGGGATATTCATGGTCAGGCATTTATTACCTTGGAAACCATGCGGGTTGAATCCAAGGTGCACCAAGCGATCTTCGAGGCGATCCAAACGGATGGCAAAAAACTCGCCACCCCTGAAGAGTTTGCCGACTTCATCGCAACCCAAGGCGTTGATCGTGACACCTTCTTGAGCACCTATAACTCGTTCGGCGTTAAAGGTCAGGTGGCCAATGCCAAGCGTTTGGCCATGGCCTATCAAGTTACCGGCGTGCCGAGCATGGTGGTAAACGGCAAGTATCGCTTTGACATCGGCTCGTCTGGCGGCCCGGAGCAAACCCTGCAAGTGGCTGACCAGTTGATCGCCAAGGAGCGCGCCGCTAAGTAAGCGGCGTCACTATGCTGCGTCGCCTGCGAACTCCGCGAACCGTCGGTCTGTGCGATCCGCAGGTCAACGGACTGTGCCAAGGCGAGAGTGGTTTACCGGCCGACGGACGTTTGCGGCTACTGAGCTTTAATATTCAGGTCGGCATTAGCACCGAGCGTTACCATCACTACCTGACCCGCGGTTGGCAGCATCTGCTGCCACATCCGGGGCGGGCGGCCAATTTGCAACGAATTGGCGCGCTGATCAGCGACTACGACCTGATCGCCTTGCAGGAAGTCGATGGCGGCAGCCTGCGCTCGGGCTTTATCAATCAGGTAGAGCACCTCGCGCAACTTGGGCGCTTCCCTTTCTGGTATCAGCAGCTTAATCGCAATCTTGGCCATTTGGCGCAGCACAGCAACGGGGTGCTGACACGCTTGCGCCCGACGGTTCTGGAAGACCATCCGCTGCCGGGGCCACAGGGCCGTGGGGCGATTCTGCTGCGTTTCGGCGAGGGCCGCGATGCGCTGTTAGTAGTGATGATGCATCTGGCGCTAGGCTCACGCGCGCGTACCCGGCAACTGGCGTATATCCGTGAGTTGATTGCTGAGCATCAGCACGTGGTGCTGATGGGCGATATGAACACCCATGCCGTCGACCTGTTGAATAAGTCGCCGCTGCGCGATCTTGGCTTGCTGGCGCCGCAAGTGCAGGCGACCTTTCCCAGCTGGCAGCCGCAGCGTTGTTTAGACCATATTTTGCTCAGTCCGAGCTTGGTACTGGAAAAGGTCGCGGTGTTACCCATGCCAATCTCTGACCATTTGCCGGTTGCGGTAGAAATTCGCTTGCCGGGGTGTCTGACTGACGCGTCTGTGCCTATGCTCAATACGCCGCCCTTGGGACCAAAGTTATGAGTGACGATAGCGAACGCTGGAAAGCCAAGTACCTGCAAGGCTTAGAAGACCAAGAGAAACTGGAGTTGCGCTGGGATGCTCGGCTCGACTTATTGCGCCGCGGTTTAGTGCGCAGCAGCTTGGCTGCCGAGGGCACCGATAAAGCGGTCGACCAGTGTATGCAGGAACTGCGGGACATTTTGCGCCGTGAAGATATCGATGCGCCGCTCTCTGGGCTGATTCCACGGCTTGAGAAAGCCGTGCTCGACTCCGAGCACCGGCGCGTTGAACGTATGGGGCAAATCGCCAGTGCGCTCGGTGCTTTGGTCGGGCAACTGCAAACCTTGCCGTTACCGCGTGAAGTGAGCAAGCCGTTAAAAGTCTTCGCCAAGCAATTGGATGGCCGGGTTGGCCAGTTACGCGAATTGCCGGTTTTGCTGGGCGAGTTAAGCGCTCTGCAACGCCAGGCGTTGGCCCATCGCGAGGTGGATGATGCTGCCCGGCCGGGGTTGTTGCAGCGCTTATTTGGTGCTCGTGATGGCGTAGCCGCAGTTGCGGTTGCAGACCCTGGCTCGCCTGCATCGGCGCCTGAGTCGTCAGCCGAGGATGAGCATTCGCTGGTTTTGCCGCCTCTCGCCAGCGCCCCATCGAGTAACCCCGCAACCGCAACAGGCTTCGCGGATGTGCTGCCCGAACCGTCCGCCAGTCAACTTGAGGTCCCGTCACTAAGTGCCGCGCCGCTATCTATGCAGGCTACGGCTGAGCCAACTGCTGCCGCTAGCCCCCAAGGGCCTGACGCGCCGGTTCAGCACACTGTCGTAGCGCCAACCGCCGCGCTCGACAGCTTGCCATTGCCGGCTGGGCTGTTCGAGCCGCAAGCACCCGAATTGAGCGAGTCAGCGCACAGCAGTAAGCCTTCCGCGGCTGAAAGTGCGGGCGCTGAATATGCATTGCCGGTTTCGCCAGAGCCCGGCTATAGCGCGATTGCCGGGCATGTAGAGAAAACCTTATTAGGGTTGCTGGATGAGTTGCCGCTACCTGAGCGTCATCAGCCACAGGGTGAGGCCTTGCGCCAGCGTATCACTGGCGGCCTGAACTTCTACGAATTGGTGCCGGTGTTGGACGATTTTGCCGTGCTGATGTTGGCCGTGGCCGACATGGGCCAGCGCGAATTTGAAGGCTATCTCAAGCAGCTAAATGATCGTTTGGCCACGTTCCAAGCCAGCCTCAAAGATGCCCATGAGGGCTATACCGACTCCATGAGCGCGGCGCGCGAGTTGGACACGGCGTTGCGTGAGCAAGTGGGTGGTTTGCACAGCAGCGTCACCGAGGCCACTGAGTTAGATCAGCTTAAACAGGTGGTCGAAGGTCGTCTGAACGGTTTGTTGAGCACGATGGATCAATATCAGCGCCAGCGCGGGGATGTTGATCAAGCCTTGAGCGAGCGTCTGCATACCTTGGTTGAGCGCGTGGCGAGCATGGAGCTGGAAGCTAAAGGCTTTCGCGATCACCTAGAAGAACAGCGGCAAAAAGCCCTCACCGATCCACTCACCGGTTTGCCTAATCGTGCTGCTTGGGATGAGCGACTAGAGCTGGAAATGGCGCGCTGGCAACGCTATGGCGGTGATTTGTTAGTGGGGATTGTCGATATTGACCACTTCAAACGGATCAACGACAACTACGGTCACTTGGCCGGCGACAAGGTACTGAAAATCATCGCCGATGAGCTGTCCAAACGCTTGCGCAAAACCGACTTTATGGCGCGCTTTGGCGGTGAGGAGTTTTCTTTGCTGATCCCCAGTACCCCGCTGGCAGGTGCCGAGCAGTTACTGGAAACCCTACGTGCGGCAATTGAAGCGTGTCCGTTTCACTTCAAAGGCGAGCGGGTCACCATCACCTTGTCGGCCGGAGTCAGCGCGTTTGCCAGCGGTGAGCGTGCCGAGGTGGTGTTTGAACGGGCCGATCAGGCCTTATACAAAGCCAAGCGTGGCGGTCGTAACCGTATCGAGATCGGTTAACACGGGCTGATCTAGTTGTTAGCTTGGGTCGGATGGGCAGTGCTGTGCTGAACCGCCGGCACGCTGCAGGTGCGCTGTGCTCAGGCCGCGGCGTTGGGCAGGTACGGCGTCCACGCCTCGGGAATCTGTTCCAGTCGTGGATAATTAAGCTCACCCAGTTGTAAGTGCGTCAGCAGAAACGGCGTATGCCGTAAATGCATGGGCACATGCCGCAACTCCGGTAACCAGAGGCTGACATAGACAGCCTCTGGATCGTATTGGCGGGCTTGGCGCAGGGCATTAAACAGGTGGTTATAGCGCGGGTCGCAAGCCACTCCGGCCAAATACGCCCAATTGCCCCAGTTGCTGGCTGGGTCGTAATCGATCAAGTGTTCCTCAAACCACGCGGCCCCGTGGCGCCAGTCTTGCTGCAAGTCGTTGACTAAATAACAGGCCACCACTTGCCTGCCACGGTTCGAGATATACCCTGTGGCGGCCAGTTCGCGCATATTGGCATCCACCAGCGGCATGCCGGTGCGGCCATGACACCATTGCTGGAAGCGCGCATCGACCTGTTGCGGGGTGTTGGCGGTGGCCTTCAACGCGCCCACTTGAAACAGCGCACTGCCGTGGCGTAGCAGCGTCCAGCGGAAAAACTCCCGCCACAGCAGTTCCACCCACAAACCGTGAGTGGAGTCATTACGGCCGAATTGCGCCTCATGGCGGCGTAATTCGGCGGCCACCCGGCGTGGCGACAAACAGCCATTGGCCAGCCACGGCGAGAATTTAGACGAGTATTCGCTGCCGATCATGCCGTCGCGGGTTTGCTGATAGTGGCGCACGTTTTGACTGTTCCACAGGTAGTCACGCAAGCGCGCCATACCGGCCACCTCGCCGCCAGCGAATGGGAAGGCGCTGGCGGCGACGCTAAGCGGCTCACCTAAACCGAGTTGCGACAAGCTTGGTAAAGCCCTCAGGAGTTGTTCCGCGCCCTGCGGCAGCGGTGGTAGATGCTCCGGGGCCGGCCGAGGCTGGAACACATACAGTTGTTGTTCGATCAGCGGGCAGAACTGGCTAAACACCTGAGGCAATTCAATAGGCTCGCAGGGCAGTTGTTCGGCGCGCAACAGTCCATTGCTGGGTAGCTCGCGCAACTCCACGGGGCCTAAGCGTTCGCTAACCCGGTCGAGCCGGCGGCGTTCGTCTGGGGCGATTTCGGCAAGGGTCAGTACCTCTTGCAGGTGGAAGCGTTCAGTCAGTTGCGGAATGAGTTGCTCGGCGAGACCTTGCAAGAATAATAAGTGCGAGCCGCGTTGGCGTAACGCGCCGTCGAGGGCGGCCAAACTTTCGAGCAGCAAGCGTGCGCGGTGTACGCCAAGTGGGCGGCTACCTAAAGCGCCTAATTCAAATTGCTCGGGCTCAAAAATGAACACCGGCAACAGGCATTCGGCGTCTAATCCCGCCTGCAATGCCGGATGATCGTCGAGACGTAGATCGTTCTTGAACCAAAGCAGAGCGCGGCGCATGGCGAACATCCTCAAAGGCTTGCTCTAACAATACGCCGCGCCTACAAAATTGTTTGGCCGTTCATCTGCTCCAGCGCCCCCCGTGTCCGGTCTGTGCGGCGTTGCACACTGATGCGCGGCGTTTTGGCGCTGCGACTGACGCTTGCACGACAGACGTAAGTGCCGCCGGCCACTAAACTGCGCGGCTATAGACAGGAGTTGTTAATGGACATTTTCGCGGTAGCGGTGCTGATATTTTTGATTACCGACCCCTTTGGCAACACGGCTATTTATTTAGCCGCGCTGAAAAACGTCGCGCCCGAACGCCGCTTTCGGGTGGCCTTGCGTGAGTTGTTATTTGCCTTAGGTTTATTGATGTTGTTCTTAACCTTTGGTGAAAAAGTCCTCAGTGGCTTGGGCTTGTCGCGCGAGTCCACGGCCATTGCCGGCGGGATTATCTTGTTTGTGATTGCCATGCGGATGATCTTTCCCGGCCCACAAGGGGTGCTCGGCGACCTGCCCGACGGTGAGCCGATGCTGGTGCCCTTAGCTACGCCGGCATTAGCCGGGCCCTCGGCGCTGGCCATGCTGATGACCCTGCGCAACACCTACACGGGCGAGCTTTGGGAACTGTATCTGGCGGTGTTTTTAGCCTGGGCGGCGACCGCGATAATCCTGCTGCAGGCCACCGCCTTGCAACGTTATCTCGGCCCGCGTGGTCTGAGTGCGATCGAGCGGTTAACCGGCATGCTGCTGATTATGCTCAGTGTCGATATGCTGCTGGACAATCTGCAGAGCATTTTGCACATCATTCCATAACCGTCCAGACAGGTTTTTGCCCGCCCCATGAGAGCTTTTATCTTCACCTGTTGCCTTGTGCTGCTGGCTGCTTGCAACAGTGGCCCGAGTATCGACCGCAGCATCGTCTCGGCCAATCAGGACAGTCGCGTGCAGTATGTGGTGCTGCACTACACCTCAACCGATTTGGCTCATTCGTTAGAATTACTCACCCATGGCGAGGTCAGCAGCCACTACCTAATCGCTGAGCAACCGCCGACTATTTACCAATTGGTCGATGAAAATCGGCGCGCCTGGCATGCCGGCGAAAGCCAGTGGCGTGGCCGTACTTGGCTGAACTCCAGCAGCATCGGCATCGAACTGGTCAATCAAGGCTTTACCGATACCCCCGAGGGCCGCGTCTGGCAGCCCTATAGCGAGGCGCAAATTGCCGCGCTAATTGTTTTGCTCAAGGACATAGTCGCCCGCCACCACTTGCCGCTGGACAGCATCATTGGCCATAGCGACATAGCCCCCCAGCGCAAAACCGATCCTGGGCCGATGTTTCCGTGGCAGCGTTTGGCCGATGCAGGCCTGATTTCATGGCCGGACGCGGCCGCGGTGGCGCAGCAAAAGCTACGCTTTAGCCACGAGTTACCACCGGCCAGTTGGTTTGCCGCACAGTTACGCCAACAGGGCTATGCCGTACCCGTTGGAGATGTATGGGATAAACCCCTGCAAAATGTGCTGGCAGCATTTCAAATGAAATACCGTCCAGCCCGTTTTGATGGTCAGCCCGATGCACAAACCGCGGCCTTGCTCGCCGTGTTGAGTAAGCACTAATCGCCTAAGGGAGTTACACGGATGGCCAACAAACACAGGACGTGGTTTAAAGCCGTTTACCGACCATTGCCAATGGGGCTGATCTTTACGTTTATCAGCGCGCTCGGGTTGCTGTGGGGGGCATGGAATTTGGCTGGCTGGCAAGCTCGCGAGGCCGAGCGTAGCGCCTTGCAAGCGCTCCACGACCAAGCCAGCGAAAGCAGCTTGCGGTTTTATACGCAGCTGTATGGGTCTCTGCAGACCTTGGAGGCAGTGCCCTTGCAACGCTGCACGGCCGCTGGCTTGGCGCAGTTGCACGATTTGCGTCGGCACCTGCTGTATGTGCGTGAGATCGGTTATCTGTCGGCTAACGAGCCGGTCTGCGGCTCTGGACGGATACCTACGATCAGCGAGTTGCAGCAGTACCAGCACTGGCAGTTTGGCGAGGTGGATTTATGGTGGGCGCCGGATAATTTGGCTGATCCGCAGTTGCCTTCGCTGGTGATGGGCCGAAACGGTTATCTACTAGCCTCAAGCTTGCAGTATTTACGCGACCAAATTTCCATGCCCACGGGTATCGATGCTTTGGTGGTCGGCCCCAAGAGCGCCCAGGTGCTGGACTTTAGGGGCGTTAGCACGAGTCTCAGTGCTGAGCAGCAGCGTGCTTTGGCCTCCTCGCAACCACTGTGGATCGGTCGGCAGCGGGTGTATATCAGCGGGCCTAGTGATAACTATGGTATGCGCCTGTTGATCAGTGCCGACCCGCAACGTTTGCAACAACTCACGTGGCAATATCGTGCGCTTTGGGCCGTGATGGCGCTGCTGCTTGCGGCGCTTATTGGCTGGTTGGCAGCCCTGCAACTACGGCGCGACCAATCGCTGGAGCGCGCCCTGCAAATGGCCCTGCGCCGTGGTGAATTAGAAGTCGATTACCAGCCTTTGGTTGACCTCGAAACCCGCCGTTGCTTGGGCGCTGAAGCGCTAGTGCGGTGGCGTCGGGCTGACGGCCAGCGGGTGCGCCCGGACCTATTTATTCCGCAAGCGGAAGACAGCGGGCAGATCTGCGCCATTACTCAACGAGTGATCGAACTGGTGTTAAGCGAGCAAGGCGAATTCCTCAAACAAAACCCGAATTTGTATATCTCGGTCAATTTGGCCGCGGCCGATATTCTCGATGCAAGCTTTGTTCAGCATGCCCAGGCGCTGCTGACAAAATATCAGGTGGCGCCCGCACAGTTACTCTATGAGGTTACTGAGCGTGGATTGGTCGATGTCGCACTGGCGAGCAGTTTGTTACAGGCGCTGCGTGACAGTGGTCATCGAATCGCCATCGATGACTTTGGTACGGGTTACTCCAGCTTGTCCTATCTGCAACAGTTACCAGTGGATGTATTGAAAATCGACAAGAGCTTTGTCGACACCCTCGGTTCGGAGGCGGCCAGTAGCCCAGTGGCCCCGCATATTATCCAGATGGCCCGCTCGCTGGGCCTCAAGGTGATAGCCGAAGGTATCGAACATGAGGCGCAGGCCAGTTTGTTGCTGGAGTTGGGCGCGCATGTCGGTCAGGGTTGGCTATTCGCCAAGGCCATGGACGCCGCCAGCTTCCGGGCTTTTGTTGCCGAGCATGGCTGAGCTTACTTGCGGCAGTCGCGCTTTACTGGCGTCGCTCGTATCATCGCCGCCTGACTGGAAAGGATGATCGACAATGCTCAACGGCTTATGGCTAAGTTTTTTCGTGGTAGCTACTGTGGCCGCGCTGTCGCGTTGGTTGCTCGGCGACGATCCGGCGGTGTTTGCCGCTATGGTCGAAAGCCTGTTCGGCATGGCCAAATTATCGGTCGAGGTGATGGTGCTGCTGTTCGGCACCCTGACCCTGTGGCTGGGCTTTTTACGTATTGCCGAGCGCGCCGGTTTGGTCGATGTGCTGGCGCGCCTGCTCGGCCCGTTGTTTGCCCGGCTGATGCCCGAAGTGCCGCGCGGCCACCCGGCGCTCGGGCTGATTACCCTAAACTTTGCCGCCAATGGCCTGGGCCTGGATAACGCCGCCACCCCGATCGGTCTCAAGGCCATGAAGGCCTTGCAAGAGCTGAACCCGAGCAGCAGCACCGCGAGTAACGCGCAGATCTTGTTTCTGGTGCTGAATGCCTCGTCCCTGACCCTGCTGCCGGTGAGCATCTTTATGTACCGCGCCCAGCAAGGTGCGCCCGATCCGACCCTGGTGTTTTTGCCGATTTTACTGGCCACCAGCGCCTCGACCTTGGCTGGTCTGCTGTCGGTGGCCTTTATGCAGCGGCTAAAGCTCTGGGACCCAGTGGTGCTAGCCTATTTAATTCCCGGTGCCTTACTGCTCGGTGGCGGCATGGCGCTGTTGGCGGGCTTGTCTGCCAGTGCGTTGGCGGCGTTGTCCTCATTGATGGGTAATTTGACTCTGTTCGGCCTGATTCTGGCGTTTCTGCTCTGCGGTGCGCTGAAGAAGGTGCCGGTGTACGAGGCCTTTGTCGAAGGTGCGAAAGAAGGCTTCGAGGTGGCCAAAAGCCTGTTGCCGTACTTGGTGGCCATGCTCTGCGCGGTCGGTGTACTGCGCGCTTCGGGGGCGCTGGAGTTCGGTCTGGATGGGATTCGCCACCTGATCGAATGGGCCGGCTGGGACACGCGCTTCGTTGATGCCTTGCCGACCGCGCTGGTCAAGCCGTTTTCCGGCAGTGCGGCGCGCGCCATGCTGATCGAGACCATGCAGAGCCACGGCGTCGATAGCTTCCCAGCGTTGGTGGCCGCGACCATGCAAGGCAGCACCGAAACCACCTTCTATGTGCTGGCGGTGTATTTTGGCGCGGTCGGCATCCAGCGCGCCCGCCATGCAGTGGGCTGTGCGCTACTGGCTGATTTTGCCGGGGTACTGGCGTCGATCGGTGTGTGTTACTGGTTCTTTGGTTAAGCCCCGCGTTGGGCAGGCGGTGGGGTTAAGGGCGTGCTTGCTGCCCTTGCGCTAGCGTCCACTGCAGTACCTGCGCTGCCAGTTGATCGCTGGCTTGGCCGAAGGCCTCTACCACGGCCGGCACTTGCGAATTACTTAGCGGTTGGCGTACCTCAAAGCGTTGGCTGGCAAAAATGCGCTGGCTGCGGCTGTCGACTAAGCGCGCCTGCAGGCGCACCAGCACCGTCACGTTGCCCTGTTGGTATTCGCTCTGGAACGCTTGCAGCTCGCCGCCGAGGGCTAAATCGGCCTGCAGGCCATCGTCGTCGCTACTGAGTGCGGTCACCCGACCATCGTTTTGAAAGGCATTCAGCAGATGATTGCGCAGCAAACGCGGGGCCGGATCGCTCCAGCGGTTGCCGGCATAGCTGCTGATTTGGTTGCCGTCTGGCAGCACGGCAATCCGGGCGGTGTCCAACGCTTGGCTGGCTTGCGTTTGGTTGATTCGTAGCGACCACGCCACGGCTGGCGCCGCGCTGGCGCTGACCGTTTGGCTGGGCAGCAGGTACACCTGCAACGGCGCACTTTGCGGAAATATCGAACAACTGCTGAGCAGGCACAGTAGGCTGAGTGCCGCTATTTTGGCGAATGCGGAGCAGTGCACGCTCATGGTTGAAACTCCTGTGGTTGTTCGCGGCCGAGTAAATAACCGGCAGGATTGGCTTCGATGCGTTGTGAAATGCCTTTTAAGCTGGCCAAGGTTTCGCGCAGTTCACGCAGTGCCGGGCCCAGCTCTTGAAAGCTTTGCAGGCCCTCGCCAATGGCGGTTTGATTGCTGTTAAGCAACTGCTCAATGGTGCTACTGCTGCGTTGCAGTGCCGCCATGGTCTGCTGAGCGCTGAGTAGGGTGGCGCTGCCATGTTGGTCGAGCAGCCGATTGCTGGTACGCAGCAATTCGCTGGTCTGTGCCAGGGTCTGGTTGGCTTGTTTACTCAGTTGCGCCAGTTGGGTAATGGTTTGGCGCAGGTCGTTACGCTGCTCGGCCACTGCACCAGTGGCCAATTGTAAATTCTCTAGGGTCTGGCTAAGGCGCTGCGCATTTTCAGGGGCGAGCATTCGATTGGCATTGCTCAGCAGGTCGTTAATATTGCCCAGCAAGTCTTTGCCATTGTTCATCAAATGACTCATCGAGGATTGCTCGGCAATGATGCGCGGTATTTTATTGTCCGCGCCAACCAGCTTGGGGCTGCCTGGTGCGCCGCTACTGAGTTGGATAAAGGAGCTGCCGGTGATTCCTGCCAGCGTTAGCTTGGCCGTGGTGTTAGTCCGTACCGGGGTGTTGGCTGCCACGCGAATGCGTACCAATACTAGGCTCGAATCTTTGGGATCTAGCCGTAAGCGCTGTACATCGCCCACTTTGATGCCGCTGAACTGCACGGGGCTCCCGATTGATAGGCCGGTGACTGCCTCATGAAACACCACTTCGTAGTCGTCGTAGTTGTTGTCGAAGCTGGCTTTGCCCAACCACAGGGCAAACAGCAGCGCGCCGCCGGCCACCAACAGACTAAATAGACCGATTAATACATAGCGGGCATTGGTTTCCATCTTATTTATGCTCCTGCAGCCGCACGGCTGCTTGTTCGGCTGCGCGTCCGCGCGGGCCGTGGAAATAATCGCGAACCCATGCGTCGTCGGTGGCCGCGACACGTTCTAGGGTGTCGGCCACCAGCACTTGCTTGTTGGCCAGCACGGCCACGCGGTCGGTGATGCGGTACAGCGTGTCGAGGTCGTGGGTGACCAGAAACACACTCAAGCCCAGCGCGTCGCGTAAGGTCAGAATCAATTGATCGAACGCTGCCGCGCCAATCGGGTCGAGCCCGGCAGTGGGTTCGTCGAGAAACAAAATGTCCGGGTCCAGTGCTAAGGCGCGCGCCAGTGCGGCACGTTTAATCATGCCGCCGGAGAGCTGTGCGGGGTATTTATCCGCCGCGCTGGCGGGCAAGCCAGCGAGGGCGACTTTTAATTGCGCCAGTTGATTGGCGCTGGCGCGCGACAGGCCGGCATGCTCGATCAGCGGTAGAGCAATGTTCTCGCGTACGGTGAGCGAGGAAAACAGTGCGCCTTGCTGGAACAGGACGCCAAAGCGACGTTCCAGCAGGGCGCGGCGCTCGCTGCTAAGGCCTTGCAAGGTTTCCCCAAATACCTCGACGGAGCCGGCATTTGGCTCGCGCAGGCCGACGATGCTGCGCAGTAACACCGACTTGCCGGTGCCCGAGCCGCCGACCACGGCGAGAATCTCTCCGCGATAAATATCCAGATTAAGGTGTTCGTGTACGCACTGGCTGCCGAACCTGTTGGTCAGGTCGCGCACCTGTACTATGACTTGCCCACTCACCAGCCCATCTCCATGTAAAACAGTGCGGCCATGGCATCCAGCAAGATCACCGCGAAGATTGATTGAACCACGCTTGAGGTGGTGTGCGCGCCGACAGAGGCCGCGCTACCGCTGACTTTGAAACCCTCCAAGCAGCCAATGCTGGCAATTAAAAAGGCAAATACGGGTGCCTTGGCCATGCCGACCAAAAAGTTGTTCAGGGGCACATCATGCAAAATCGACAGAAACAGAGCGGGGGATATATCCAGGGTCAATGCGCACACCAAGCCACCGCCGAAGATCCCCGCGAGCATGGCGATAAAACTCAGGAGCGGCAGGGTAATCAGCAGTGCCAGTACCCGAGGCAGTACCAACAGTTCAATCGGGTTAAGGCCGAGGGTGCGAATTGCATCGATCTCTTCGTTGGCCTTCATCGAGCCTATCTGCGCGGTAAAGGCGCTGGCGGTGCGTCCGGCGAGCAAAATGGCGGTCAGCAATACGCCAAACTCGCGCAAAAACGACACGGCCACGAGCATCACGGTGTAGATACTGGCGCCAAAACGGGCGAGTACGGTGGCGCCCAGAAAAGCCACTACGGCACCGACTAAAAAGGTCAGTAGTGCCACAATCGGCGCGGCGTTTAGGCCGGTTTGTTGGATCTGTGCCACCAGCGCCGTGAGCCGCCAGCGCGAGGGGTGCAGCAAGCTGCGGCTGAGGGTGACGAATATCAGACCAATAAAGCTCAGTAACCCCAGCAGGTGCTGCGCCATGCCCGTGACGAGCATGCCCAGCTGCGCCAACCATGCGCGCGGCCCGCTCGGTGCAATGCTGCTGGCCGCCGCTGCGCTGTTGTCGAGCGCCGCCAACACTGTCAGTAATAAGGCTTGGCGGGCCGCCGGCAAACACTCGGGGGTGTCCAGTAGTTGACGCACTCGCGCCGGCCCGAACAATCTCACCAGTAAGGCTGCGCCGGCCGTGTCGAGTGCGCTTAGCTGGCTAAAATCAACGGGCTGGGCGCCGCTTAGCGGTAATGCTAGGCGAGCCATTAACTGCTCAAGAGCGGCGTACTGCGGTAGCGTCCAGGCACCTTGGATACGTACCTGATGCGGGTCAATTTGCAGTAAGGGGTTGGCGCTGAGACTATTCATCGGCAGAGTCTAGTGGGATTTGCGGCCGCATAAAAGCGCCCTTGGTTGGCGTTAACAGCGCTGGTGTTTGCGCATTGGATTGACCACACTCGGCTCTTTTAGTGCACTGCGGGGTTAAAATTAATCGCCTTAACCGCTGTCGTAGCCGCTCCTGAGCCATGTGCAAGGCGGCGCAAAGAACGCTTATGGGAGTGCAGCACGAATGAACTGGTGGCAGGATTTTGTTTGGCTGATCGGCGTGGCGCTCAGTGTGCTGCACTTGCTCGGTTTGTTGGCCGCTGTGCATGCGGTGCTGAGTGTGCGTACCGCACAGGGCACCATTGCCTGGGTGGTGTCGCTGCTCTTGCTGCCAGAGCTGACCTTGCTGCCGTATGTGATTTTCGGCCGCAGTCGTTTCGAAGGCTATATCGCCGCGCGTCGTCAAGAAAATCAACAGATGCGCCGCGCCGCCAGTGCTCAGGGCTGGCCATTGGCACGCGACAACGAAGCGCTGGTGCAAGGTTTGCCGGCGCTGGCGCAGTTAACCGGAATGCATTGCCGTGGCGGTCATCAGGTGCGTTTGCTGATCAACGGGGATGCCAGCTTTGCGGCCATGTTGCAGGCGATTAGCACGGCGCACGCGTTGATCATCGTGCAGTTTTTTATCATCCGTGACGACAGCCTCGGCCAACGTCTGCAACAAGCGCTGCTGGAGCGAGCCGCCGCGGGAGTGCGGGTGTATCTGCTGTTTGATGGGGTGGGTAGCCATGATCTGCCCGCGGCCTATGTCCAGCGTTTGCGCGCCGGCGGGGTGCAGACGCAAGCGTTCAAGGCGCACCAAGGATTGGTTAATCGCTTCCAGCTGAATTTTCGTAACCACCGCAAAATTGTCGTGGTGGACGGCGAGGTGGGCTTTGTTGGTGGGCACAATGTCGGCATCGAATACCTCGGGCAAAAGCCGCCGTTGGCCCCTTGGCGTGATACCCACATCGAGGTGCGCGGCCCGGCGTTGGTCGATCTGCAACTGACTTTCAGCGAAGACTGGTACTGGGCCACGCATCAGTTGCCGGAGTTACTGCTCAAGCCGCAACAGCACAGCGGCGCCATGCATTGCCAAGTGATCGCCGGCGGTCCGGCGGATCGGATGGAAACCACCCAGTTGTTTTTTCTTGAGGCGATCACGCGTGCGCAGCGGCGTATCTGGATCACCACGCCTTATCTGGTGCCCGACGAGGCCATTAGTGCGGCGCTGCGGTTAGCGGTGCTACGCGGCGTGGAGGTGCGCCTGCTGTTGCCATCACGTCCGGATCATAAAGTGGTGTACGCCGCTTCGAGTTTGTATGCCTACAAAGCGGTGGCTTGTGGGATCAAAGTCTTTCGTTATTTACCGGGCTTTCTGCACCAGAAAGTGCTGCTGATTGATGACCACTTGGCCGCCATCGGCAGTGCGAACTTGGATAACCGCTCGTTGCGGCTGAATTTCGAGGTGATGCTGCTGACGGTCGATCAGGGCTTTGCCGCCAGCGTCGAGCAGATGTTGCATGCCGACTTCGCCCTGTCCCGGCAAATCGGGCCGGATGAAGGCAGTCAAGCGAGCTTTGTGCAGCGCTTGTGGATGCGACTAACCCTGCTGTTTGCACCGATTTTGTAACCTGAGTCAGCGCTCTATAATTTTGCGCTAGGTACACCTATGTAACAGCGTCTGCGGTATAAACCGGGGTTGATTTTTGTATGCAGGCCATTGGCCTTTCGGAGTTTAAATGGATCCTACCGTTACCTTGTTTGTCAGTATGTTCACCACCTTGCTGGCGATTATTAATCCGCTGGAGGCGATTCCGCTATTCCTTGGGCTGATGCAGGGCAAAGACGACGCCGAACACCGCCGTGTCGCACGCAAAGCCTGTATCTACGCGTTGTTGCTGATGCTGTTCTTCCTGATTTTTGGCAACCTGTTGCTGCGGCTGTTTGAAGTGCCGTTGAGCATGGTGCGGGTGGTGGGCGGGGTCATTCTGATGCGCATAGGTTTTGAGTTGTTTGCGCCTTCGGCCACTAGCAATTTGATCCCGCATGGCGGTAATGGCTCGCAGGATGTTTCGTTTATTCCGCTGGCGATGCCGATCATGTTTGGTCCCGGGGCGATTGCCACTGTGATCGGCTTGACCAGCACCATCAAAGATTCCGAGCGGGCCTTGCTAGCAGGCGCCGCCGTAATGCTGGCAATGATGGCCTGCATGCTGACGGTGTATTTGTCGCTGCGTTATGCGAAAAACATCTTGGCTAAAATTGGCCCGCAGGGCATCGATGCGGCCACGCGGATCGTGGGCTTCTTTGTTGCGGCGATGGGCGTTGGGCTGATCTTCCACGGTACCGTGGAATTCTTGCAGTCCTACGGTGTGCTGCTCGGCGGTGTGGCCGGGCATTAATGCTTGCTGAACCCTATTTTGGGAGCGTTCCAGTGCTTGAACTTCGTCCCAGCTGCGAGCACTGCAATAGTGACTTGCCGCCCGACTCATTACTGGCGCGGATATGCAGTTTTGAATGCACTTTTTGCGCGGCCTGCGCCGAGGGGCTACTGCACAACGTTTGCCCGAATTGTGCAGGCGGTTTTGCCCCTAGGCCGATTCGCCCGGCGCGCAACTGGCAGGGCGATAATTACCTCGGTGCTTATCCTGCCAGTAGCAAGGTTAAGCATCGGCCGGTTGATTTGGCCGCTCATGCGCTGTTGTTGGTCAGCCTGAGCGGGTTGCCGGTCGAACGGCGCTAGTCGACTGCTAGCTAGCCAGTTGCTGCACCTGCGCTTCCAGCTCGCTTTGCAGTGCAGGGTCGAGCCGCAGTTGACGTGCCAACTCGTTTAAATAAGCGCGCTCCATAAAATGCTCTTGATCGACCATCAGTACGCTGGCCAAGTACATCTCAGCGGCCATTTCTGGGGTGCTGGCGGCGCGGGCCACTTCGGCGGGGTCTAGTGGTTTATTCAGTTCCACGCTCAGCCACTGCTGCAAGGCTTGGTCGCTGTTGAGTTTGCTGAATTCACCCTCAATCAGTTGCCGTTCACGCTCATCGACATGCCCGTCGGCTTTGGCCGCGGCCACCACGGCTTGCAAAATGGCTTGGCTATGCTGCTCGGCTTGCGCGGCCGGGAGCCGGTCGAGCGTCTGCGGTTCGGGCGCAGATGTCGCACCTTGTTGGCTTTGCCAGTTGCCGTAGGCCTTGTAAGCAACCACGCCAAGCGCCGCCAAACCGCCATAGGTCAGGGCTTGGCCACCCAACTTGCGGGCGGTTTTATTGCCCAGCAACAAACCCATCGCCCCGGCCGCCAACGCCCCGCCACCGGCCCCCGACAGCAAGCTGCCAAGGCCCGAGCTGCCGCCTAATAAGTCAGTCAAACCGCCGCCGCTGGTTGGCGGCGTATTGCTGCGTTGTGGGGACGCGTTGTTCTGCAGTAATTGTTGGCCGGATTTGAGTAATTGATCGAGTAAGCCGCGGGTGATCATCAGCAGTTCTCCCTGCATTAACGGTGATTTAAGCCTTGTCAGCAGGTTAAAAGAACCCTGCCGCAATACCAGCCGAGGAGTGCGTCGAGATGTTACATCCCCCGCTTGCGCCGCACGGCAGTGCTGCGCAAGCGGGCTTGGGCTTTGTAACAATGGGTTGCGGTCGTCAGCGCACAGGCTTGTAAAGACTGTTTGCCTTTTGCGTCCAGCCACCAATCGCAGGGCATCTGTAGGGTAGCCGAGAGCTTAAAGACTCGGCTCGGCGCTGGCCGGCTGGCGATACTCGGCCGCCGCGCCCAGCAGCCAATCACGAAACGCCTGCAGTGTGGCCGACTCAACTTTGCGCTGCGGCACCATCAGGTAGTAGCCCTTGTCGCTCGGGCAACTGTAGGGGTGGGCGATGACTAAGCGGCCCTCGGCCAGTTCGCGCTGGATTAAAAACGGCGGGATCAGGGCGATGCCCATGTCGTGTATGGCCGCTTGCGCAAGCATCGAGAACAGCTCGTAGCGCGGGCCACTCATGTCTCTGGCGACGTTCAAGCCTTGGCCGTTAAACCACTGTCGCCAGGCATAGGGCCGGGTGCTTTGTTGCAGCAGCGGTAGGTGGCCGATCTGCTCGGCGCTCAGTTGGCGGTGTTCGCCGAAGAGGGCTGGGCTGCACACCGGCAGTAAATTCTCGTGCATCAGAAAATAGGCTTCGGTGCCTGACCAGTCGGCGTCGCCAAAGTAGATGGCCGCGTCCAGTTCAGTGTCGGCAAACAAAAACGGCCGGGTGCGGTTGGTCAGGTTGACCGTGACTTGTGGGTGCAGCGCTTGAAACTCTTTCAGGCGTGGCAGCAGCCATTGCGTACCAAAGGTTGGCACCACCGCTAGCTCCAGCGTGCCGGCACCCGGTTGACCCATCACCGCCAGCGCATCGCGCTCCACTGCATCCAGTTGCGCGGCCACTCGCCGGCTGTACGACAAGCCGGCCTCGGTGAGCTTGACCCCGCGCCGCGAGCGGCGAAACAACTCGATACCGAGAAAGGTTTCCAGCCCGGCGATTTGCCGGCAGATAGCGCTTTGCGTTAGCGCCAGTTCGTCGGCGGCCTTGGTAAAACTTTGGTGGCGAGCGGCGGCTTCGAAGCTGATCAAGGCGGTGGTGCTGGGGATTTTACGGCGCATGGCGGAGCTTCTTGGTTGGGGTTATTTATATGACGCTTGGCGGATCAACTGAGGCCACGTCCCTGTCTCGGGTTTAGGCTTTTATGCGCATGCTGCACTTTAAATCGGCCTATATGGACTAAAAACCCGGCTCGAAGTGCGAAATTAGCACAGGTGCGTGCAAATTCCTCGGTTGTCGGACAAGGCGTGGCTGGCTAGGCTTAACTCATAGCTACTTTCGCCTACCCGTTGCTGTGGGTAGGCCACCACCATGCGATTTTTGAGGATTGGATTATGGCCGGCAAGGCAAGCTTCAACTGGGAAGACCCACTGTTGCTCGATCAGCAACTGAGCGACGAAGAACGCATGGTGCGCAACAGCGCTCAGCAGTTCGCCCAAGACAAGCTGGCACCACGGGTACTGGAGGCCTTTCGTAACGAATACACCGATCCGGCGATTTTTCGCGAGATGGGCGAAACCGGCCTGCTCGGCGCGACCATTCCGGAAGTCTACGGTGGCAGCGGCCTCAACTATGTCAGCTACGGTTTGATTGCCCGTGAGGTGGAGCGCATCGACTCCGGCTACCGCTCGATGCTGAGCGTGCAGTCGTCCTTGGTGATGGTGCCGATCAATGAGTTCGGTAACGAAGCCACCAAGCAAAAGTACCTGCCAAAATTGGCCAGCGGCGAGTTTATCGGCTGTTTCGGTTTGACCGAGCCCGATCACGGCTCCGACCCCGGCTCGATGATTACTCGGGCGAAGAAAGTCGACGGCGGCTATCGCTTAAATGGCGCCAAGATTTGGATCACCAACAGCCCAATCGCCGATGTGTTTGTGGTCTGGGCCAAAGACGACGCCGGTGAGATTCGCGGTTTCGTACTCGAGAAAGGCTGGCAAGGCCTTAGCGCCCCGCTGATTCACGGCAAGGTCGGGCTGCGCGCCTCGATCACCGGCGAAATCGTCATGGACAACGTGTTCTGTCCGGAAGAAAACGCTTTCCCCGATGTGCGTGGCTTGAAAGGCCCGTTCACTTGCTTGAATTCGGCCCGTTACGGCATTAGTTGGGGCGCACTGGGCGCTGCCGAAGCCTGCTGGCATACGGCGCGCCAGTACACACTGGACCGCAAACAGTTCGGCCGCCCATTGGCAGCTAATCAGCTGATCCAGAAGAAGCTGGCCGACATGCAAACCGAAATCACCCTAGCCCTGCAAGGTTGCTTGCGTCTCGGCCGGATGAAAGATGAAGGCACCGCTGCGGTGGAAATCACTTCGATTATGAAGCGCAACAGCTGCGGCAAGTCGTTGGACATCGCCCGGATGGCTCGCGACATGCTCGGCGGCAACGGCATCAGCGACGAATACGGCGTAGCCCGGCACTTGGTTAACCTCGAAGTGGTCAATACCTACGAAGGCACTCACGATGTGCATGCGCTGATTCTGGGGCGTGCGCAGACCGGGATTCAGGCATTTTTTTAACCCTCGCTGGTGCCGGTTGCCAAGCCGCACGTGCCAGTCTGCCGTGCGGTCAGCGGCCGAAGTAACGAGGCGGCCTGAGTTCGCCGGGCCGGGTGGTTTAATGTGTGCGCCGTTTTACTAGCAGGCGCTCTAAACTACGCGCTGTTGTTGCCCGAGTATCCTGCAGGCCTGCCGACCTTGAGTTGGCGCCTTGCTTATTGACCCTGAGGTTTCACCCCATGCATCCGCAACTTTCCAGCTCCAGCGAAGCCCTCGCTTGGCTAACGGCCAATGACATTCGCCGGGTTGAACTGGTGTTCGCCGACCTGACTAGCGTGGCCCGTGGCAAGGTCATGAGCACTGCCAGTTTTGCTGAAACGCTAGGGGCGAAAATGCCCTCGCTGTTTCTCGGCCTGACGGTGACCGGCGGTGAACCACTGGCGGTGTTTGAAAAGTTCTTCCCGCCGACCTTTCCTGACATGGCCATGCGCCCCGATTGGCGCACGCTGGTGCGCGATCCACTGTCAGCGGTGCCTTCAGCTAGTGTGATTTGCGATCTCGATGCACGCTTTATGGCGGCCGATGGCAGCCGTGAAATTGAAGTGGCCGATCTTTCCCCGCGGCAAATTCTCAAACAGGTATTGGCGCGTTTGCAGGCCGCCGGTTACCTAGCCAAGGTCGCACCGGAGCTGGAGTTTTTTCTGGTCCATCCACAGCGCACGGCCAGCGGCGGCTTGCAGGTGGCGCACGGTATGTCGGGGCGCGTTCCGCATATCGAAAGCTCCCACGATTTAGGTTCGGCCGAGTCGGCGGCGACCTTTGCGCCGTTTTTCGATGAGCTATGGACGGCCTGTGAAATGCAAGGTCTACCCATTAGCGGTTATGGGCATGAATCGGCGATCGGCCAGTTTGAAGTCAATTTCAGCGCCGGTGAGCCCTTGGCCCAGGCCGATGCGGTATTTCGCTTTAAGCGCTTGGCCCGCGAAGTGGCGCGCCGGCATGGTTGTTACGCAACCTTTATGGCCAAGCCTTACTTAGAGGAACCCGGTACGGGCTTGCATTGGCACATTAGTTTGGCTGATGCCGAGGGCAATAATCCCTTTACGGCGGCCGATGGTGCGCCGCGTGAGCAGCTGAAGCACTTTATTGGCGGCTGGCAGGCCTCGGCCCGCGCATCGATGGCCTTCTTGGCCCCGTACGCGCACTCCTATGTGCGTCTGCAGCGTCCGGATGCCTCGCCGGCCAGCGTCGAGTGGGGGTATGACAACCGAACCGCGGCCTTCCGGGTGCCGCAATCGAGCCCGGCCAATCGCCGGGTCGAGCACCGTTTGCCGGGCGGTGACGCCAACCCGTACCTGAGTTTGGCGTTGATGCTCGGCGCGGGCTTGCTTGGCATGCAGCAACAGATTCAACCGGGCCCAGAAGTCAGTGACCGTGAGGCGG
The DNA here is from genome assembly GCA_019745275.1 of Pseudomonadaceae bacterium. Taxonomy (GTDB): domain Bacteria; phylum Pseudomonadota; class Gammaproteobacteria; order Pseudomonadales; family Pseudomonadaceae; genus Aquipseudomonas. Next base: position 33,650 of record JAIETJ010000122.1, read on the forward strand.
TGTCGGCTCGTGGCGCGCTGCCGATGCAGCTGAGTGAGGCGCTGGATGACCTGCAGCGCTGCCCAATAATGGCGGATATTTTCAGCGCCGACTTCCTTGCGCTGTACGACATGGTCAAACGTTTTGAGCTTGAAGAGCAGGCGGCTGACGCCGATTTCGCCTTTAAGCATTTGCTCGACAGAAGTTAATTGGGATGGCGCTGCTGACCTTGCGGCGCGTCCTAGGGTCTGTTGCCGTTTCATCGTGAGCCGCGTTGCCGCGAGAAATGGTCCCCGGTTAGGCGCAGGACGCAGGTAATGGTTATTCCCTTGCCAAGTCCTGCAACGACAGCGGGGGCCATTTCTCGCGCAACCCGGAGGGCGGGGTCTGTTTTTGTGCGAGGCGGCGTTTCTCGGCGCTAATTTGGAATAACCAAATCACGCTCCTCGAGCCTTGCCTCGCGCAAAAACAGACTCCGGCGCGGCCACGAATGAAGCGGCAACAGACCCTATGGGCAGACCCGCCCGCAGCAATAACTTGGAGGCGCTATGAGCAGCAACAGCAATAACCCGCAAACCCTGAAATGGCAGGCCATGAGCCGCGACCATCACTTAGCGCCCTTTACCGATTATCAGCAGCTTAGCGATAAAGGCCCGCGCATCATCGTGCGCGCCGATGGCGTGTATCTGTGGGACAGCGAGGGCGAGAAAATTCTCGATGGCATGGCCGGCCTTTGGTGCGTGGCCATCGGTTATGGCCGCGATGAATTGGCCGATGCCGCCAGTAAACAGATGAAAGAATTGCCCTTCTACAACACCTTCTTCAACACCGCCCACCCGCCGGTGCTGGAGCTGGCCAAGACCATTGCCGAGCTGACCCCGGACGGCCTGAACCATGTTTTCTTCACTGGCTCGGGTTCGGAAGGCAACGACACCATGCTGCGCATGGTTCGCCATTATTGGGCGATTAAAGGTCAGCCGGACAAAAAAGTAATCATCAGCCGCATTAACGGTTATCACGGCTCCACCTTCGCCGGTTCCAGTCTGGGCGGCATGCAGGGCATGCACGATCAGGGCGGCGTAGTACCGGACATCGTGCATATCCCGCAGCCATACTGGTTTGGCGAGGGGGGCGACAAGACCCCGGAAGCCTTCGGCATCTGGGCGGCCGAGCAACTGGAGGCGAAAATCCGCGAAGTCGGCGAAGCCAATGTGGCGGCCTTTATCGCCGAACCGATTCAGGGCGCTGGCGGGGTGATTATTCCGCCCGACAGCTACTGGCCGAAGATCCGTGAGATTCTCGCTAAGTACGACATCTTGTTTGTGGCCGACGAAGTGATCTGCGGTTTCGGCCGCACCGGCGAATGGTTCGGCAGCGACTACTACGGCAATAAGCCCGACCTGATGACTATCGCCAAAGGCTTGACCTCCGGCTATATCCCCATGGGCGGGCTAATTGTCAGCGATAAGGTTTTCGATGTATTGAAAACTGGGGGCGACTTTAACCATGGCTTCACCTATTCCGGGCACCCGGTGGCTGCGGCGGTAGCGCTGGAAAATATCCGTATCTTGCGCGATGAAAAGATCATTGAGCGGGTCCGTGAAGAGACGGCGCCCTATCTGCAAAAACGTCTGCGTGAACTGGCCGATCATCCGCTGGTGGGGGAGGTTCGCGGGGTGGGCATGCTGGGTGCCATCGAATTGGTGCAAAACAAGCAAACCCGCGAGCGATATACCGGTAAAGGCGTGGGCATGATCTGTCGTGGCCATTGCTTCGCGAATGGTCTGATCATGCGCGCCGTCGGCGACACCATGATCATCGCGCCGCCGCTGGTGATCAGCCAAAGCGAAATCGACGAGCTGATCGACAAAGCCCGCCTGTGCTTGGACCTGACCCTGAAGGATTTACAAAAATAGGCCGTGGGCGCAGTAGGGTGGTCTCCTGAACGCAGCGAAGAGGCCGCCGTGTCCTGCGAATAGAGCAGAACTGCACCCAGCCCTGCGCCATAAACGACTACGCCCGGCAATGCCGGGCGTAGTCGTGTTTGCCTGCTGGGTTTTACATGTCGACGGTCAGCGACAGATGTACGGCCTCTGGCAGCTCTTTGCGACCGGCATAGGGGCTTTGCTGGAGCACTTCGGTGAGTGGCAACTCCAGCGGCATGCCGGTGCTGCTGCGGCCCTTAAGCAGCGTCCATGGGTGCACCGAGTCTATGTAGCGCGGCGCTTTGCCGTAGGTTTCGGTAAACAGCGCGACGGCTTGGTCGGCCTGATTGGCCGCAAAGTAGTCCTGTTCGAGCTGGAAGAACTGCACGGGGCCGTTGCTGCGAACGTGACCGGCAGCCTGGGATTTACCCAGTAGCAGGGCCAAGGTGTGCTCGATTAGAGCCAGTAGAGTCTTAATCATCAGCTGATCCTCGTTATTGGTGGTGCTCAGCACCAGCGCCAACGTATGCGCTGGAAACCCACGCCGAAAGCGGCGCAGTTCAGTTCGGGCATGTTAAAGGGGTTTTGCTGTTCACCCATGAGCTAAGTCATAGGGCCGCGCTTCCTGTTTCGCGGTACTCGGCGAGCGTCTTAGGTGACGCCGTGGCCGAATAAGGTGCAGTCTTGATGGCTGCTTTATGCGCTGATTATGCCGGATTGGTCAGAATAAGCATCTTTTGTCGATCAGTGGTCGTGATCGCAAAGGCTCTGGTACGCATGTTCCAGCTCTGTTTCAGGAAGTTTCAGGGCGCGCGATAGGTATGTGCTGCCTATGCTGGACAAAATTTACGATGCTGGTGGCTACTGGCAGAGTCGTTGCCGGTTGAGAGGTTGTGAAGTGCTGTTTGCGCACACTTGCGTGCCAATTCCTCGTTTGCCGCCCGATAGTTGGCCTCCTAAGATGACAGGCAGGCACAGGTGCGCACAGTTTGCGTAGCATCGGCCATTCTTTCGGAGTTCACTCTATGCCCGGCGCCCTTGCGCATATTCGCGTTCTTGATTTAAGTCGGGTGCTGGCTGGCCCATGGGCAGGGCAAGTGTTGGCGGATTTGGGCGCCGACGTGATCAAGATCGAGCGTCCTGGTTGTGGTGATGACACCCGAACCTGGGGTCCGCCTTTTCTCAAAGATGCCGAGGGGCGCGATACCAGTGAGGCGGCGTATTACCTCAGCGCTAATCGCAACAAGCAATCAGTCACCGTCGACTTCACCCAGCCCGAGGGGCAGCGCTTGGTCCGCGAGTTGGCCGCCCAGTGCGACGTGGTGCTGGAGAACTTCAAAGTCGGTGGCTTGGCTGCCTATGGCTTGGATTATGCGTCGTTGCATGCCGTCAACCCGCGGCTAATTTATTGCTCAATTACTGGGTTTGGCCAAGATGGTCCCTACGCCAAGCGCGCAGGGTACGACTTTATGATTCAGGGCTTGGGTGGGCTGATGAGCCTAACTGGCCGCCCAGAGGGTGAAGACGGCGCAGGGCCAATGAAGGTGGGCGTAGCGCTAACGGATATTCTCACTGGTCTCTATGCAACTGTTGGGGTGCTGGCTGCGCTGAATTATCGTGAGCAAAGCGGCCTCGGCCAGCATGTCGATTTAGCCCTGCTGGACGTCCAAGTGGCCTGCTTGGCCAACCAAGCAATGAACTATTTAACCACCGGCGTGGCACCGCGCCGACTCGGCAATGGTCATCCGAATATCGTGCCTTATCAGGATTTCCCTGCTGCTGACGGTGATTTTGTCTTGGCGGTGGGCAATGACGGCCAGTTCCGTAAGTTTTGCGAGGTCGCCGGTCAACGGGAGTGGGCCGACGACTCGCGTTTTATCACTAATAGCGCGCGAGTGACCAACCGAGAGGTGTTGGTGCCGTTGATTCGTCAAGTCACGGTATTTAAAACCACGGCGCAATGGATTGCCGCCCTTGAGCAAGCTGGAGTGCCGTGCGGTCCAATTAATAGCGTGGCACAAGTGTTTGCTGACCCCCATGTACAGGCGCGTGGCTTGCGCCTCGATCTGCCTAATAGTCTCGGCGGCACCACCCCGCAAGTGGCCAGTCCGCTGCGGTTGTCGGTTACCCCGGTGGAGTACCGCAATGCGCCACCGCTACTCGGCGAGCACACCGACTTGGTACTGCAGCGCTTGCTGGGTTTAAGCCCGGAACAAATAAGCAGCCTGCGCGCGGCCGCGGTGCTCTAGTGCGGATGGCGCTCTATATAGAAGGAAAAGACTGATTGTTAATCGACTGTAATTAACTCTTGACGCGCGAGTCAAAAGGTCTAGAATGCGCACCTCTTACGGCGTAGGCCTCTCGTAAAACTCCTTGAAAAACAA
>JAIETJ010000095.1 GCA_019745275.1 Pseudomonadaceae bacterium
CAAGGAGTTTTACGAGAGGCCTACGCCGTAAGAGGTGCGCATTCTAGACCTTTTGACTCGCGCGTCAAGGGTTAATTTAATCTATAGCGATACCACGCGCACCTCGCAGCAATGCCTAAGCAGCCGAACTACCGAAGCGAAGGCAATGAGCACAAGAAGAGAGGAAGATAATGGCAGTCATTTATCGCGCACCGAGGGCGCTAACTGGCGCTTCACGACCGCCGATGCAGGCGCACGGCAATCGTGAAGATAAAGCGGAACTTACTTATTCAGCTGAGCGAGTGCGACGCAGGCGCAACAAATACTGTAACGGACCCGAAGTGGCGTACGCCAAGAAAGCCAGCAATAGAATTCGCGCTGGATCACTAAAGACCACGGCGAAACCCAGCACCACCGCCAGAATCGCCACAAACGGCACCCGACCTTTTAAGTCGAGATCCTTAAAACTGTTGTATTTGAAGTTACTCACCATCAACAGGCCGGCAGCCGCCACCAACAAGGCAAACAGCATCACCACCACGATCGGCAAATCCTGGCCAGCCACCCCACTCTTTTCACCCAACGTCCAAACAGCCCATACCGTACCGGCAACCACACCCGCCGCCGCAGGGCTAGCCAGACCAATAAAGTAACGACTATCAACCTTACCAATCTGAGTATTGAAGCGCGCCAAGCGCAGCGCCGCACAAGCAACATAGATGAAGGAAACCGCCAGACCAACATTACCCAAGCCTGAAAGTGCCCACTCGTACGCCAACATAGCCGGCGCCACACCGAAGGCGACCATGTCGGACAGCGAATCGTACTCGGCACCAAAGGCACTCTGGGTATTGGTTAAGCGCGCAACCCGACCATCGAGGCTATCCAAAATCATCGCCACGAACACCGTGATAGCGGCGATTTCAAACTTGCCATTAACCGCGCTAATGATCGAGAAGAAACCAGCAAACAGGTTGGCCGTAGTAAACAGATTGGGCAGTAAATACACGCCGCGATGGCGAACCTTTCGACCTTCCGCGTCATGACCTTCCTCTACATGCTCGTCAACGGGCAACAGACTTTCGGCATCGACGGCTTTAGCAGCCTCTTCGGGACGTTCGTTCATGAACAACACCTTGCTACGAATTGGGAGATATTGGACTGAAGCGCGAGCATTGGGTTCCACCACACATCCAGCCATTGGGCTTTATACCAGAAGCCCGGCGTAGAAATAAAAAAACGCGGCAGTCGCCGCGTTTTTCTTACATCACCAAGAACTTAGTTCTTAGTTTTGTCGACGATTTTGTTTGCCGAAATCCACGGCATCATCGAGCGCAACTTCTCACCAACAATTTCAATGCCGTGAGCCGCATTGTTACGACGGTAAGCGGTCATCGATGGGTAGTTGGAAGCACCTTCCAGGATGAACATCTTGGCGTACTCGCCATCTTGAATGCGTTTAAGTGCATTGCGCATAGCCTGACGCGATTCGGCGTTGATTACTTCTGGGCCGGTCACGTACTCGCCGTATTCGGCGTTGTTGGAGATCGAATAGTTCATGTTGGCGATACCGCCTTCGAACATAAGATCAACAATCAACTTCAGTTCGTGCAAGCACTCGAAGTAAGCCATTTCTGGCGCGTAGCCCGCTTCAACCAGGGTCTCGAAGCCAGCTTTAACCAATTCAACAGTACCGCCACACAGAACAGCCTGCTCGCCGAACAAGTCGGTTTCGGTTTCGTCTTTGAAGGTAGTCTCGATGATACCAGTGCGACCACCACCAACGCCCGAAGCGTACGACAGGGCAACGTTCTTGGCATTACCAGAAGCATCTTGATAGATCGCGATCAGGTCAGGAATGCCGCCGCCTTTAACGAACTCGGAACGCACTGTGTGGCCCGGTGCCTTTGGCGCGATCATGATCACGTCGAGGTCAGCACGCGGCACAACTTGATTGTAGTGAATGGCGAAACCGTGAGCAAAGGCCAAGGTGGCGCCTTTTTTCAGATTCGGCTCGATCTCGTCCTTGTACAGGCGCGACTGGAACTCGTCCGGAGTCAGAATCATCACTACGTCAGCGGCGGCCACAGCAGAAGCTACGTCACTTACTTTCAGACCGTGAGCCTGAGCCTTGGCAACAGTGGCTGAGCCAGTACGCAGACCAACTGTAACGTCAACACCCGAGTCTTTCAGGTTGCACGCGTGCGCGTGGCCCTGCGAACCGTAACCGATGATGGCTACTTTCATGCCCTGGATGATCGACAGCTGACAGTCTTTATCGTAATAAACTTTCATGGATTTCCCCTATTTAACTGGCCACTAGGCCGTTCGCCAAAAATTTAGATGCTAAGTATTTTGTCGCCACGGGCAATGCCGGTGACACCACTGCGTACGGTTTCAAGGATGGCTGCAGTGCCGATCGCCTGAATAAAACTGTCCAGCTTCTCGCTCGCACCCGCCAACTGGATGGTGTAAACGCTGCTTGTCACATCCACAATCTGACCACGGAAAATATCCGTGGTGCGCTTGATTTCTGCGCGCTGCGCACCTGTCGCCTTGACCTTAACCAGCATCAGTTCGCGCTCGATATGAGCACTCTCAGACAAGTTAACCAGTTTAACCACTTCAATCAGCTTGTTGAGATTCTTGGTGATCTGCTCAATCACTTCGTCCTGACCAACAGTGGTCAAGGTCAGCCGCGACAGGCTTGGATCTTCGGTCGGCGCAACCGTGAGACTTTCGATGTTGTAGTTGCGCTGCGAAAACAGACCGACAACACGCGACAGTGCGCCTGGTTCGTTTTCCAGCAGCAAAGAAATGATGTGTCGCATGATTTAAGTCCGCTCCGTCTTGCTCAGCCACATATCGCGCATGGCACCGTCTTTGATTTGCATTGGATAGACGTGCTCGCTGGTATCAACCTGAATATCCAAGAACACCAAGCGATCTTTCATCGCAAAGGCCTTTTCCATCATTGGCTTGAGATCTTTCAAGTCCGTGATACGCATACCAACATGACCATAGGCCTCAGCCAACTTAACGAAGTCAGGCAACGACTCCATGTACGAGTGCGAGTGACGGCCGCTGTACATCATGTCCTGCCACTGACGCACCATACCCAGCACGCCATTGTTCAGGTTAATGATTTTAACCGGCAAGCCGTACTGCATGCAGGTCGACAGCTCCTGAATGTTCATCTGGATGCTGCCTTCCCCCGTAACGCACGCTACTTCGTCTTGCGGGAAGTTCATCTTCACGCCCATCGCGGCCGGAAAACCGAAACCCATAGTGCCCAGCCCGCCGGAGTTGATCCACCGATTAGGCTTATTGAAGCGGTAGTACTGCGCGGCAAACATCTGATGCTGACCGACGTCGGAGGTGACAAAGGCATCGCCATTAGTCACTTCACTCAGCGTTTCGATGACCCGCTGCGGCTTGATGGTTGTGCCGTCGCCCTCGTTGTACGGGAACATACGGCCACTGCCGCGCCACTCATCAACCTGCTTCCACCAACTGGCCACGGTCTCTTGGTTCGGGGTTTCACCGATGTCTTTAAGAATCGCCACCATCTCAGTCAACACACTGTCGACCGGACCCACGATCGGGATATCCGCCTTAACGGTCTTGGAGATAGACGCCGGATCGATATCGATGTGGATAATTTTGGCGTTCGGGCAGAACTTCGCCGCGCCATTAATCACTCGATCATCGAACCGCGCGCCGACCGCCAAAATTACGTCCGCATGGTGCATGGCCAAGTTGGCGGTGTAACTGCCGTGCATACCGAGCATGCCAAGGAACTGGCGGTCGTTACCCGGAAAGCCACCCAAACCCATCAAGGTATTGGTAACCGGCACGTTAAGCATTCTCGCCAATTCAGTCAGCGGTGCTGCAGCACCGCCCATGATCACACCGCCACCGGAATAAATGATCGGGCGCTTAGCGGCCAGCAACATCTCGGCAGCTTTACGGATTTGTCCTGAGTGACCACGCAACGCCGGGCTGTAAGAGCGCAGCTTGGCTTTCTTCGGATAGACGTATTCGAACTTCTGGGTCGGATCAGTCATATCCTTAGGGATATCGACCACCACCGGACCAGGGCGACCGGACTGCGCCAGATAGAAGGCCTTCTTCAAGACCTCTGGGATTTCCGCCGCATTCTTAATCATAAAGCTGTGCTTCACGATTGGCCGCGAGATACCGATCATGTCGGTTTCTTGGAAGGCATCAGTGCCGACCATGGTGCTTGGCACCTGACCCGACAGCACCACCATTGGAATCGAGTCCATATAGGCGGTGGCAATCCCGGTAATGGCATTGGTAGCGCCTGGACCGGAAGTAACCAAGACCACGCCAGCCTTACCCGTAGCGCGGGCATAGCCGTCAGCCATATGGGTGGCTGCCTGCTCATGGCGTACCAAGATGTGCTCGACTTCAGGCTCTTTGAACAGGGCGTCGTACACATGCAACAGGGCACCACCCGGGTACCCGTAAATATACTTAACGCCTTCGTCACGCAAAAAGCGCACGATCATTTCAGCGCCAGATAAAAGCTCCACGATAATCACCTCTAAAACGCCAGAATTGCGCCCACAACGGGGCGGTCCGAATAGGTTTGTTGCCAAGCAGAGCATGAGCGACGGTGGTCGCCGACTACGTCAGCTACTGACTGAGCAAGCATTGGGAGCACTCCTGAGTGTTGCGGAGCACGTCCCACCCAGCGCGAGGTAACGCGTTGCGGGGAGTAACAGGTCGGCGCGGGTGTGCGCCTCATGGTCTGCTAAAGAGGCTTGCGATGAGCAAGCCAGCTGAGCGAACTGTCAATTCTTCGCAATCGCGCCCGGCAAGTCAAGTAAAGGCCTGCAGTTTATGCACTTATCGAGCTGTGACGCGGTGCAGGATGACGAATCGTCAAATTTGGTTATAGTAGAGGCAAGTATTGCCGCGAACTAAAGGAAAACGCATGCGCAGCATGATGATTTTGGGCAGTCTACTGCTCACACTAAGCGCCACCAGCATGGCCAGCCAAGTCTACAAGTGGGTCGATGACAAGGGCGTTACGCACTTTGGCGCCAACCCGCCACAAGGCCAGGCGGCCACTAGCGTCAACACGATCATTGCTCAACCGAAAGCGCCGGCAGCAGCCAACAAGCTAACTGCACCGGCAGTCGATAGCAGCAACGCTGAACAGCAGGCGATCGACGCCAAAGTTAAACAGCAGGTCGCAAAGGACGCAGCCGAGCGCAAAGCCTATTGCGAATCTGTCCGCACTAACCTTGCCCAACTGCAAAACAATCCACGTTTGCGCTCTGAAGTTAACGGCGAACAAGTGCGCTTAGGTGAAGATGAACGCCAGGCAAAAATTGCCGAAACGCAGAAAGCCATCAAAGACAACTGCAACTAAGCACACTATGCAGGCGTGAGCTTAAACCACGCCTGCAATTAGCCGATCAAACTCACCCAGCCGCGCCAACAAACTGCGCGCCTGACTCGCGCGATCTACCAGCACCATCTCGGCCATTGGCTGAATCCCGCAGGTGCTCGGCAACGCCCCACCACTCGCCAGTAGTTGCTGCATACGCGGCAAAAACAGCCACTGCAGCCACTGTTCAAACGCCATGCTATCAACGGCGAATGGCTGCTCGCTGGCCAGCGCTTGCGCGCTAGGCGGCGTATCTGCCCACCAACCTAACAGACGCAATTCTGCTTCGATCAATATCAACTGCTCCGCCAACATCACGCGCCGCGTCATCAAAGGTTAACCTGCGCATGCTGACGCGCTTCGGCGGCACCAGCAGGATCACCCTGACGTTCGCGCGCCTGAGCAATAAGCGCCCACAAACTGGCCTGCAAAGAAGCACGCCCATTGGCATAACTTAAGCCGCGACGGGCTAATTGCTCAGCTTGCGCCGCATTCCCTTGCGCCAAGCTCACCTCGGCCAAGCGATAGAGCACTTGCGGTTCACGCGGAGCGATGCGCTGGGCCCGCTCCAAACTTGATGATGCACCGTTAAGGTCACCGCTACTTTGCTGCTGCTGCGCGGTGGTCAGCAAAGCCAATACCGGACCATCCAACTGCTCATCGCCCGCCAAGCCTGCGCTGCTAGGAATGCCGCTGGGCGCCGCTGGACTCACCACTCGAAAACCACCCGAAGACTGCACAGCCGGAATGCTTGGTGCGCCGCCAGTTACACTGCCGACAATAGGCGCGGAGTTCGCCGGAAAACTCTGAATGGGCGCTGCACTAGCACCACCCGGCACCATCACCACCACACCAGAATCTTGCGGCACAGCTCGAGGCGCGTTACTAAGCGGACGAACGCTACCGCGAGCTGCGACTTTCTCGCTATCGGACACCGGCACACCCGCATCGACCACCGGAATAGAACCGCGCGGCACCGACGCGCAACCACTTAGCAGCGCCGTCGCAGCCAAAGCCGTAATTAACCATTTGCTCACGTAAAAACCTCTTCTGTCATGCACCGAGCTAGTTCAACCAGCCCTTAACCCAATCCAACACCTCACCTGCGGGCGCTTGAATACCACAAGCGTTGCCGGGAGCCGGTTCACTGCCTCGAATATACGGCATCTGTTGCGCCCCCGAACAACTCGGATCAGAGCCCTGCCCTGTACGCGGATCAATCCACGCCTGCACAACGTTATCGGGCAGCGGCATATCCAACGGTAAAGGGTCGGCTTTACGCATAAAACCGGTCCACACCTGCAGTGCGCCGGTGGCGCCGGTCAGGGGTGTTTTGCCGTTGTCATCACGACCCAACCAGACTACCGCCAGCAAATCTTGGCTAAAGCCGGCAAACCAACTGTCACGCGAGTCGTTACTGGTGCCAGTCTTGCCGGCCAGAGTCAGTGACGCCGGCAATTGGCTATATACCGAACGCCCGGTACCTTCGCGCATAACCCGCTGCATGGCGTTTTGCACCAGGTAAATAGCCCCCGGATCGAAACGCTGCTGGATCTGGAATGGGTAGCGTTTGAGCGGCTCACCTTCGGCCGTCAACACGCTGCGGATACCGCGCAACGGGGTATTAAAGCCACCGTTAGCCAAGGTCTGATACATCCCCGCCACTTCCATTGGGCTAAGCGAACCGGCGCCCAGCAGCATCGATGGATACGACGGAAACTCGCGGCTAACACCGAGCCGCTCAAGCGTTTTCAAAACCGTCGGCACGCCCAAGGCAAGCCCCAGTTTGGCGGTAGATAAGTTGTAGGAATTCGCCAGTGCTTGGTAGAGGAAGACATTGCCATGGGCTTTGCGGTCATAGTTCTGCGGCTTCCAAACCTGACCATCCTGACCCTTGACCGAAAACGCTTCATCACTCAACCAACTGGTCAGGGTGTATTGGCTCGGACGCTCCAGCGCCGTCAGATACACCGCCGGTTTAATCAGCGAACCAATCGGCCGCACGGCATCCAGCACTCGGTTAAAACCGGCAAAACGCGGCTGACGACTACCGATCAGCGCCTGCACCTCGCCGGTTTCCGGACTGGTAACCAGCATCGCCGCCTCGACCTCATCCAGCGCCTTGCCCTTACCAGCAGTCAAACGCTTAAGGGTTTCGGCCAGTGCAGCTTCGGCCTTCAACTGCAAAATCGGATCGAAACTGGTGAAAATCCGCAGCCCCTCCTCGGTCAAGTCCTCGTCGCGATAGTCCTGGCGTAGTTGCCGCTTAACCAAATCCAAAAAGCCCGGATAGGAACTGTCAGCCAAGCTACCGCGCTGAGTGACCCCGAGCGGTTGCTGCTTTGCTGCGGCCGCTTGCTCGGGGGTAACTATGCCCTGCTCGGCCAGCACATCGAGAACCAAATTACGCCGTTCTAAGGCGCGCTCTGGGTAGCGCCGTGGGTTGTAGTACGACGGCCCTTTAACGATGCCAACCAGCAAAGCTACTTGATGCAACTTGAGTTCGGACATCGGCTGACTGAACATAAATTGGCTGGCCAAACCAAAGCCATGCACCGCCCGCTGACCATCTTGGCCAAGGAACACTTCATTTAGGTAGGCTTCAAGAATTTCGTTTTTGCTGTAATGCAATTCCAGCAACAAGGCCATCATCGCCTCATTGAGTTTGCGGCTGAGACTGCGCTCATTGGTTAAGAAAAAGTTCTTCACCAACTGTTGCGTCAGGGTACTGCCGCCCTGACGCAACTGCCCGGCACTGGCATTGACCCAAACCGCCCGGGCAATCGACTTCGGCGATACGCCGTGGTGATTAAAAAACTCGCGATCTTCGATCGCCACCAAGGTTTGCAGCAGATACGGCGGCGCCTGGTCGAGCTTGATCAGGATTCGATCTTCATGGTGTGCCGGGTACAAGCCGCCGACCAACAAAGGCTCGAGGCGAGCCACGGCCAAATTGGCCCCTCCAGCCTGAGTTAAGCCGGCAACGTAAGCCCCAGAAAAATGCACCCGCAGCGGTCGCGCAGGCTCTGCGCCCTCATAAAATTGAAAGCCGCGCGTATGCAAACTCACATCATTACCAACGACTACCGCCGCCCCCGGCCCTGCCAATGAAGTTTCGCGGCGATAACCAAGCGCATCAAGCTCGGTCAAAAAATCGGCCTTAGCCAGTTTTTGCCCAACAAACAGCTCCAGCGGACGCGCGTAAACCTTGGCTGGCACTGTCCAGCGCTTACCGGAAAACTTCTCCTGAACCAGCGCATCGAGGTAGATGGCAAAGCCTGCGAGCACCACCAACCCCACCAAGCCGAGCTTAAGCGCCCAACCTAAGAGGGGGCGTAAGCCGTTAGAGCGGCGTTTAGGACGAGCACGAGAAGAGCGGGAACGAGTCATAGGCCGGCATTATACGCACAATGCCGGCCACTCCCGAGTGCCACAACGGCGGTTTGCACAGCCGCGCACAGAGGCCATAATGACCGCCTTAAATTTGCCAACCGCAAGGATTGACCGTGAGCCAAGCACTGATTGCCGCCCTGCAAAACCCGGCCCTGTTTCCACACCCAGTGGAGCAATTCCAGGTTATCGAGACACACATCTCTTGGGTGCTGCTCACCGGCCCGTTTGCCTACAAAATTAAAAAACCGGTGAACTTTGGTTTTCTCGACTTCACCGCATTGGCCGATCGCGAGCACTTTTGTGCCGAAGAGCTGCGCCTCAATCAGCGCCTGACCGAAGGCCTGTACCTGCAAGTGCTGCCCATTACCGGCAGCAGCGAAGCGCCACAGCTCAACGGCCAAGGCCCGGTCATCGAGTACGCACTGCAAATGCGCCAGTTCCCGCAGAGCCAGCTGCTCGACGCCGTGCAGGCACGTGGCGAGCTAAGCGCCGAGCACATTGATGCGCTGGCTGGGCAAATTGCCCGCTTCCATCAGCAAACCCCTCGGGTGGCAGCCGAACATGCCCTGTGTAATGCCATCGCCATCGCCGCGCCGATGCGGCAGAACTTCGAACAAATTCGGCCGATGCTCAGCGACGCCGCCGACCTAACACAACTCGACGCGCTTGAGGCATGGACCGAAAGCAGCTTTACCCGTCTTGAGCCACTGCTCAACCAGCGCGCTGCGAATGGCTCAGTGCGCGAATGTCACGGCGACATCCACTTAGGCAACGCCACCCTGCTAGAAGGCCGCGTGGTGTTGTTTGACTGCATTGAGTTCAACGAGCCGTTTCGCCTGATCGACATCGCCTTAGACGCAGCCTTTTTAGCCATGGACTTAGAAGACCGCGACCTCAAACCGCTGGCCCGACGTTTTATCAACGCCTGGCTGGAGCACACCGGCGACTACCAAGCACTCGAACTGATTAACTTTTACAAAGCCTATCGCGCCCTGGTCCGCGCCAAGGTCAGCCTGTTCCGCTTAGGCCAAGAACAAGACCCCGAGCAGTGCCGCCTGATCCTTGCGCAGTACCGCCGCTATGCCAATTTGGCCGAAAGCTACAGCACCATTGCGTCACCCTTTCTAGCCATTACCCACGGCGTTTCGGCAGTCGGTAAAAGCCATGTCGCGATGCGCTTAGTTGAGTCTTTGGGCGCCATTCGCTTGCGCTCCGATGTTGAGCGCAAGCGCCTACTCGGCGAGCAAAGCGCCGAACTCAAAGGCCAGATCAGCGCCGGTATTTACAGCCCAGAGGCCGCCAAAGCCACCTACCAACGTTTGCACCAACTGGCCAACGCCGCGCTGCACGCGGGCTTTTCCGTGGTGCTAGACGCCGCCTACCTAAAGCACGAGCAACGTCAGGCCGCCCGACAGGTAGCAGAGCACACCGGCGCGCCCCTGCTGATTCTCGACTGCCACGCCCCGGACACGGTCATCAGCACCTGGCTGGCTCAGCGCCAAGCGGCCCAGCAAGACCCATCCGATGCCACCCAAGCAATTATCGACGCCCAACATGCCAACCGTGAGGCCCTCAGCATCGCCGAACAGGCTGTCAGCCTGCGCATCGACACCCATAACACAGAGAGCCTAGACAGCTTGATTGATCGCCTGCGCAGCTATCTAACCGGCCTGTAGGCAACACTGGGAATAACTTAGTAGCGCTGCAGGCAAGCCTCGCAGCGCCTTCTATACTTCCCTTGAGTCCCTCAACGGAAGTGCCCCATGAGCCAGCCACGCCAGTTAGAAAGCCCGCTGTACCGCCTGATACGCGGCGAGAACATCGCCGGTTTCAATGCGCAAAAACCTCCAGAAGGCGAAATCGATCTGTGTAATGGCGATTTCCGTGGTATCGACCTACGCAGCTTAGATGCAACTCGCGTGCGTTTTACCGACGCCTACTTTCGCGGCGCCGACTTACGCGGACTAGATTTGCGTGACGCCTGCATGCAGGGCGCCAGCCTTGCACACGCGCAAATATCCGGAACCTACTTCCCCGAAGAACTCAGCGCCGATGAAATTCTCATGTCGGTAAATTTCGGCACACGTCTGCGCTATCGCAGCAAATAAGCCACGGCGTATGTACTGCACTGCTTGATTGCAGTGCAGGGCCGCCTATAGGCATCGCAACAGCCAATTCGCGCAAAGCCTGAGCGAGTCGCAGAATGCTAAATGGCCGCTACACTTATTCACAGGCCACTCCGAACAACGAGATGCGTAGTCAGTAGCGCACGGAGGCACAATGCACGACGAACTGTTAGAGCTGAAAAACCTCGGCAAAACCTCAGCCCAGTGGCTGCACGCCTCGGGCATTCATAACGCTTCAGATTTACGCCGGCTCGGCGCCGTGGATGCTTACCGCGCCGTAAAAGCGCGTGGCTTTCGCGCCTCGAAAGTGCTGCTGTACGCCATTGAAGGAGCGCTCATGGATGTCAACTGGAACGACTTGCCGCCAGCCCACAAAGCCGAGTTAAATGGCTTACTCGATGCAATACCCGCGCACAATAAGCGCTAGCTCACAGCCTCTAGCCGCGATGTTTGTAGTAAACCCGCGTAGCGCTTATTGTGACGAGAACACCCCGGTATTTTGCCAGATCAGACCGTTTAAGGAATTTCGCGCATGTATTTACTCGGTGAGCAACCGGCCTATGCCGACCAGCTGATCAGCCGCCTGCAAAGCCTGCCCACACAACTGCTCGACGGTCTCGAGCCAGCAGGGCCAGCGCTGTGCTTCGACAAGGTCGAAGACCTTGCGCCGCTGCTGCCGATCAATCAATTATTCGTGATTGAAAATGGTCTGCTGCACGCCCTGATCGATGGTCGCCCACTGTTTTATCTGCAAGAAGGCGACCTCGTCGGTCTGCGCCAAGGCATTGAGCTACCGAGCTGCCGTTACAGCAGTGACGAGCCCGTTACTCTGATCCCCTACTCACGCTCGGCGGTGTTTCAGCATATTTACGCCGATGAACAGCGCCAAGAAATGTTCGTGCAGTATTTGCTCGGCCACACCGCCCTGCTCTCGGACGCGCTGTCACGGCTAAAGCAGCCTGAAATCCGCCCGGCCACCGGTTTCCAAAGCTTTGCCGCCGGCGAAGAACTGATTCACCAAGGCGACGAAGCCGAGCATGTATTTGTGATCATCGAAGGTCACGCTGAGGCGTATGTCGATGGACACAAAGTCGGCGACGTGCAAAAAGATGAAATCTTCGGTGCCATGGCCGTGTTCACCCGCGAAAAACGCAGTGCCACGGTGATTGCCAGCGAACCCTGCACGGTAATGATCATCCCCAAGGAGCAGTTCTTGAGCTTGATGCAAAGCAACCCGCGCATCGCCCACAGCCTGATTGAAAGCATGGCGCGGCGCATCGACTTACTCAACAAAGAAGTCACCCAACTGCGCCTGCCCGCCACGCCATAGCGCTGAGCAGCTCTGCGCACGCAACCAACGACCCGGCCCAGCGCCGGGTCGTTGGTTTCTGCCAGGGCGAATTATTTGTTACGCAAAAACCGTTGACTTGCGAATGAGAATTGTTATTATTACATCAGTTGATCGCGAGATCAGCCGGTAAGCTGAAAAACCAGGTCGGACTTTCAGGTTATCTCCTCATCAGGCTAAACACGGTTTTGACCCAGCTCACACCTGGGTCTTTTTTTGCCCGTAATAAAGTCAAGCGCACCACACAGCAACAACCTGTATGGCGCGATCTAACTATTGGTTGAAAGGACGAATTTATCCGCGGATTAATTTCGCTACGGGGCGCTGGCGATTAATGCCGTAACGCCGCGCAGTAATCCTGCTCCGGCAAGGCTGCGGTATACCAAACAAAATCGGCACTGGCCGCACTCACCGGCTTGCCGACTTCGGCGAAGATCAGCAGCAAAGCAGTCGCGCGCTTATCCAGGTCGAGTAAATGCACAGGCACGCCCAGCTCGCGACGCACGTGAAAAGCCCCAGCGATTAGCATCGCCGGGACTGGTGCCGCCAGCAGGCGCTCGGCCATGCGCCGATCACGTTGTTGCTGCACTGCCAACATGGCCGGCAACTGTGCCTCCGGCAGCAGGTCGCAGTGCGACTCACGAATATCCGCCAGCAAACTCTCACGCACCGGCGCAGCGCTTGAGTGCACGCCGGTTAAGCTCGGCGGCTGCGCATAAATCTGCATGATTTCACTGCGATTGAGATTGGCCGCCTGCAACGGGTACGGCTGCGTCAGCGCATAACTAACAATCGGTCCGTACAGCGCCCAGTCCCAGTTCTTTTGCCAAGCCAAGGCCGCCGGCAAATCCGCCGGTGGCTGCCCGCCCAGTGTCGCCGCGTGAGCGGCAACAACTTGCTCTTGTTGATCGGGATTAAGCATTTCCAGCAGCACGCTGCCCTGCGGCCGCTGCATCGCCAGCGCCTGCAACAGCCATAGTTGCAACGCGTGGTGATCGGGATTGTCGTGCTGTTCGCCAACCAACAGCCGTGGCGCGCCGGCCAATTGTTCAACCAGTTGCAGCGGGGTCAAGCGGGCGCCGCTGCGCAGATCGACAATTATTCCGAGATCGGTATGTTCCTGCCCTTGCGGGCTTTGCCACGCAGGCAAGGCTGGCAAAGGGGTCGCGGCTTGGCAGCCAATCAGCAGCAGCAAATAAACACACAGCAGCAGACGCATATAAGCCCCTTAACGAACCACGATCAGTGGATGATCGCGTTCCGGATGGCGCTGCACCAGCACGTCCAGGCCGAACACCGACTTGAGTTGATCCGCCTGCAGCACCTGATCAACCGTGCCTAATGCCTGCACACGGCCATCTACCAGCAATAACAAGCGGTCGCAGTAACGCGCCGCCAGATTCAAGTCATGCACGATCAACAGCACTGCGGCACCGCGCTGGGCGAAATCCCGTACCGCCTGCAAGGTGCTGTGCTGATGCAGCGGGTCAAGCATTGAGGTCGGCTCATCCAGCAGCAGCGTTTGGCCTGCGCCGCCCGGCCATAACTGTGCCAAGACGCGCGCCAAATGCACCCGCTGACGCTCACCACCGGACAAGGTCAGGTAATTGCGCCCACTGAGATAGGCCGCATCGGCGGCGTGTAACGCTGCCGCGACAATTTGCTCATCCCGCTCACGGCCACTGCCATGCGGCAGACGTCCCATGCCGACCACGTCCTCAACGCGAAAGGCAAAGTCCAGCGTCGAAGTCTGCGCCAGCACGGCTAAACGTCGCGCCCGCTCAGGCCCTGGCCATTGCTCCAGCGCACGACCATCAAGCAGGACTCGGCCACTAGAAGCCGCCAACTCACCACTCAAGGCCCCGAGCAAGGTGCTCTTACCCGCGCCATTGGGCCCTAACACCCCCAACACTTGCCCCGGCAGCAATTGCAGACTATGCACATCAAGCACCGTGCGCGCGCCGCGCTGTACCCGCAATTGGTCAATTTCTAGCATCAACGGCGCTCCCGAACCAATAAATAAAGAAAGAACGGAGCACCGAGCAACGCCGTCACTATGCCAATCGGTAACTCCGCCGGGGCCATCAGTAACCGCGCCAGCAAATCCGCCAGCAACAACAGACTGGCTCCCGCCAATGCCGAGGCAGGCAACAGCAAGCGATGATCAGGACCAACCAGCAGGCGCAAGAGATGCGGCACCAGCAAGCCGATAAAGCCGATCAAGCCCGCCGCCGCCACGGCAGCGCCAACCCCCAGCGCGGTACAAAACACCAATTCACGCTTCAGCTGCTCGACTGAAAAACCCAAATGGCGTGCCTCAGACTCGCCCAACAACAGCGCATTCAACGCCGTGGCGCGGCGCGGCAACCAACAGGCAACCAGCACCAAGACCAATAACAGCGGCCACAGCCGCGCATAGCTAGCGCCATTCAGGCTGCCCATATTCCAAAAGGTCAGGCTGCGCAGCGTGGCGTCATCGGCCAAATAGGTCAGCAAACCAATGGCGGCACCGGCCAGTGCGGTCATTGCCACGCCAGCCAAGAGCATGGTGGCCACACTGGTTTGGCCGTCGCGCCGGCCGAGTCGGTAGACCAGCGCGGTCACCCCCAAACCACCCGCAAAAGCACACAGGGACAATAAATACGGTTCCAACGCAGGCGCAATCCCGCCCCACATGGCGCCCGCCACAATCGCCAATGCCGCGCCCAGTGCCGCGCCGCTAGACACCCCAACCAAACCGGGGTCGGCCAACGGATTGCGAAACAAGCCTTGCATAGCCACCCCGGCCAACGCCAATACCGCGCCGACCGCCACACCCAGCAGGCTGCGTGGCAAACGGATCTGACCAACAATCAGCAACGCCTGCTCAGGCACCACCACCGGTATGCCGAGCACACGCAGCAAGGCCAGCACACTGTCCAGCAACGGCAAGCTAACCGGTCCCAGCGCCAGCGATAACCAGAAGCTCAGGAGCAACAAAACACTCAGAGCTAATAACAAGCAGCGGGGTTTTATTGCAGCGATCATGGTTGACTCTTAGCGTCGGCGGTCAGGGCGTGTGCCGCAGGATAAAAGCCTGCCGCCAAAGCTGCCAGCTGATCCGGCATTCGCGGCCCCAAGCCACCGACCAACAGGGTCGGATCTAGCGGCACAATTCGCCCCTGTTGCGCCGCTCGACTCGCCGCCAATACCGGCATGCTTTTGAGTAACGCCGCCGTGGCGGCCGCACCACTGAGGCTGCGATCGGCGACGATCAGCACGTCGGCATCCAGCGCGGCCATGGCTTCGCTAGATAACGCCTTATAGCCTTGATGGCGAGCCAAATTAGCCCCGCCGGCTTGTGCTATCAGCCAGTCGCCCACCGTCTCCTGCCCTGCAACCAACGGATTACCGCCTGCATGGCCGAGCAACAACAACACCTTGGGCGCAGCCTGCTGCTGCCGCGCGCGGGTAATCCACTCGCTCTGCTGCTGCAAACGCTGCTGATAGTTCACCAGCGCTTGCTGGGCCTGCTGCTGAGCACCAAGCAAAACGCCCATACGGGTTAAGTTGTTACCTAAACTGGCGATATCGGCATGCGCCGACAACACCTCCACCTGCACCCCAGCGGCCTTGAGCTGGGCCAGCACCAGCGGTGGGCCCATCTCTTCAGTGCCTATTAACACATCCGGGCGCAACGACAGAATGCCTTCGGCGGCCAGCTGACGCTGATAACCAATACCCGGCAAGCGGCGCAGCGATGCTGGGTATTGGCTGGTGCTATCAACACCAACTAACTGCGCCTCGCCACCCAGCAGCACCAGCCATTCGCTGAGTGCGCCACCGGCACTTACCCAGCGCGACGGCAACGGCTCGGCCTGCGCCAGCGGCGCCGTCAGTAAGGCGCCGCACAGCGTCAGCAGGGTTAATTTGCAGCGCCACATCTCAGACCTCCAAGGCGGAGCAGGCCTCAGCCAAGGCGCGCCACTCAGGTAACTCTGGGACCCCCGGCTTGCGCGCGCCAAATAGCTGCAGGACCAACTCGCCCTGAGCGTCGAAGGCTTCCCAGCTGGTGATGATCCCGTCGCTACTCGGCTTGCGTACCCGCCATAACTCGGTCACACCACGGGTCTGCAGGTGCAGGTTGAACTCGGCATCCAACACATTTAACCAGCTGTCCAACCAACGCAGATTACGCACCGGCCCACTGTGAATCTGAATGCAATGGCGGTTACCGACAAACACCATAATCGGCACCTCACCGGCAGCAGCCTGCTCCAGCAAGCTTGGCAACTGACTCAACGCCAGCGGCTCAGCCCACTCCCGACCAGCCAGACGCAAGGCCTGCACACGGCCAGCGGCATGCTTCTTCAGTAAAGCAAAGAAATGATGGGTGTCCTTCAAACTGGCCCACTGCGCGCGCAAGGACGCGACATCAATTTCACTATCTGGCTTGGGCGGCGCTGCCGCCGGCAAGGCTTGCAGGTGTAACTCGGGGCTTTGCTCGGCGGCAGCAAAGCGCTCCAACAACGGCGCCCAAGCTGCCACTTGACTGTCCTCAGTGAGAAACACCTTATGCACGGCGACGCCCTGCTGATCGAACACCTGAATGCTGCGCTGACGACCCCGCGCAGTGTCCTCGTCGATGGCAAATACACTGGCCCAACCACTGAGAAATAACCGCAGGTCGATATCCGCCGACACCACTAGGCCCATCTGGCCGCTGCCCATCACCGTCACGTCACGGTAGTAACCTTTACGTTCATGCACGCAGTGCTCGTTGCGGGTCAGCGCCATGATGTAACCCAGCTCGCCTAAGGCTGGCAGCAGCGCGGCCCAGTCCGGGCGTAAACGCAAAGTATCGACCGGCAACCGGCTGGCAATTAACTCCGCCTCGCTCACCGCCAACTGCTCGGCGGCATCCCGGGCGCGCAGGCGCGGCTGCTCGCGGCGCAGCACTTGCCACGCCAAGTACAAGTCATTTTCGCTGGAGATAGTTTGGGGTTGACGATTCATTGCAGTATTCCTTTTAGGATCAACAGATTTTAGGGTCAACGGGTTGCCGTTAAGGCAAATTCAATTGGGATTTGCACGCGGCTCGGCACGCCCAGACCGTCACGCACCTCGGCGCGAAAGCGCCAACCGGCAACGGCAGTCAACGCCGCATGGTCAAGGCTGGGCACCCCGGATGAGCGCAGCAGCTTCAGCTCGCGCTGCTCGCCCCGCGCATCCAAACGCACCTCCAAGAGCACCACGCCTTGCTGATTACGCCGCCGCGCCTGCGCCGGGTAACGCGGCGCAGGCGGCGCTTGCGCAAAGCTGGGTTTAAGGCTGAACACTTCAGGCCTAACCGCCTGTGGCGGGGCCACTGCCGAAGCGCGGCCTTCGGCCGGCACAGCAGGCGAGACCACGGCGACTGGGACGGATGACCGAGCACTCGGCACTGGCGCGGCTGGCGCTGCCGGCGTAGCTGGACCGAGGGCTTGGCGCACAGCCGGCAGCGGTTTAGGGGTTTGCTGCGCCTTGGTCGACACCCGCGCTTGCGGCGCTGACTCAGGAGTCATCGGTTGCGCCGCCAACAGCGGCTTAGCTAGCGCGGGGACAGTCTTCGGGGCCACTGCCAACGGGGCCAAGCTAATCAACTGCACCACCGGCGGCGCCGCCTGCGCATACGCCTCTCCGGCCTGCGCCAACGACTCACGCAGCAGCCCGGCACAGAAGGCGTGCAGGCCTAACGAAAGCAATAAGCAGAGGAGTAAACGCAGCATTAGCAGGCATTTCGCGCAGAGATTTAATCTATATGATAATCACTTGCATTTGAGAGTCAAGCTCGTTTAAGGTCGCTGCCGCTGCCAACCCACGGCCACCACCGTCGGTTGCCGACAGCCAAACAAAGGCCCATTCGAGCACCCACCTGTGGTCGGCGTAGCGCACCTTCGCTCGCCCTGCTCGCCCAATTGCCCTCATCGAGAGTCAGACCATGTGCTTGTCACCACCCTTCGCCCATCGCTTATACCTCGCATTGCTGCTGTTATCGCCGTCGCTAGCCTTGGCCTCGGAAAGAACCCCAACCCAGTTCGATACCGTGACGGTCACCGCCACCCGCAACGAGCAAACCCTCGCCCAAGTGCCCAGCAGCGTATCGGTGATTAGCGAGCGCGACATCGACCAGCAAAACATCATGGATATCCAGCAATTGGTGCGCTACGAGCCTGGCGTGTCGGTCGGCGGTACTGGCAGCCGTTTCGGCTTGTCGGGCTTTACCATCCGCGGCCTGGGCGGCAATCGGGTGCTGACTCAGGTGGACGGAGTGAGCATGCCGAACGCCTTTACCTTCGGCCAATTTCTCGGCGCCCAGCGCAACTACATCGACCTCGATGCGATGAAGAGTGTGGAAATCATCCGCGGGCCGGCCTCCTCGCTGTACGGCAGCGATGCGATTGGTGGTGCAGTGAGTTTTCTGACTAAGGACGCCAGCGACTACCTAGACGCCGGCGACGACCTCTACGCGCGCCTGAAAACCGGCTACGACGGCAGCGATGACACATGGTTGAAGAGCACCACATTGGCTGGCCGCCAGGGTGAGTTCGACGCGCTGCTCAACATCGGCCAACGTACCGGCCAGGCGCTGGACAGTAATGGCAACGTCGGCGGTATCGGCGTCAACCGCACCGAGGCCAACCCGCTCGATTATCGCACCGACAACCTGTTGGCCAAGCTCGGCTGGGACTATGCCGAAGGTCAACGCCTGCAACTCACCTACGACAAGTACCAGAGTAAAACCGATACCAAGGTACTCAGCGAATACAGCAAGACCGCGTCCATACGCACCTCAGACGCCAAAGATCAGGTCGATCGCGAGCGCTTCACCCTCGACCACCGCCTGCAGATCGACAGCCTGCTGGCCGACCAAGTGAAATGGCAAGCCACCTATCAAGACAGCGAAACCCGCCAGCAGACCTTTCAAGACCGCGTCGTCGCCAACAAAGCGCGTTACCGCACCCGCGACTCCGATTACCGCGAGAAACTCTGGGCCGCCAATCTGCAACTGGACAAACACATCGACTCTGGCGCGGTGGCCCAGCAATTGACCTACGGCGTTGATATCAAACGCTTGGAAAACTCCAACCTGCGCGAAGGCGCAGAAACGTTGCTGAGCAGCGGCGTGACCACTCCAACCAAGCCAACCAGCGACTTCCCTGACCCAACCACTTGGAACTACGCCGCCTTTGTCCAAGACAGCATCGAAATTGGCAACTGGACCCTACTGCCAGGGCTGCGTTACGACCACTACGAGCTAACCCCGCACGTCACCCAGAACTACCTCAACAGCGCCGCCACCAACCCCAATCCGCCGACCTACAGCGACTCGGCTTGGTCGCCCAAGTTTGGCGCCACCTACCAACTAAATGAGGCTGTCAGCCTGTACGGACAATACGCCGCCGGTTTTCGCGCACCGCAAGCGGTGGAAATCTTCGGCGAGTTCGTCAACCCTGGGATGTACCGGACCTTGGCCAATCCCAACCTAAAATCGGAAACCAGCAACAGCTTCGAGCTGGGCCTGCGCAGCCAAAACGACTACGGCAGCCTGGCCGTGGCGTTGTTCTACAACCGCTACCAAGACTTTATCGAGCAACAGAGCCGCACCTCCAGCAATCCCGCCAGCTTTCCGGCCGGCGACTTCCAGTACGTCAACCTCAACCAAGTCACGATCCGCGGCGCAGAAACCAAGGGCGAGTTATTTCTCAACCAATTTGGTCTACCCAACGGCACCCACCTAACCGGGTCGGTGGCCTACGCCCACGGCGAAGACGATGAAACCGGTCAGCCGATTAACAGCATCGATCCGCTCAAGGGCGTGTTTGGTCTCGGTTACAGCGAGCCCAATGGACAGTTTGGCAGCGACCTGACCTGGACCCTGGTGGCCAACAAAGACCGCCTCGACCGCAGCGCCACGCCAGATAAGTTCGCCACCCCGGGCTACGGCATTCTCGACCTGAGCGGCTGGTGGCAAGTCACCGAGCAAGTCACAGTTAACGCCGGGCTGTACAACCTCACCGACAAAACATACTGGCAGTGGAACGGCAATGACCTCGGCACCCTCAGCGAAAGCAGCCCAAGCATCGAACGCTTTAGCCAGCCTGGGCGCTATGCCGCGGCCAACCTAGTCTGGGAGATCTAAGCGGCACTTTGCCATACGCCGCTATCGCTGACGCCTTATGAACGGGATAATCCACCGCTCATAAGGAGACACCAATGAAATTTCTCTGCGCCCCGCAGCAACTGACCGAAGGTCAGAGCCGGGGCTTTTTACTGGATGGGATTAACTTGCTGGCCGTGCGCCGTGATGGGCAGGTGTACGCCTACCGCAATCGCTGCCCGCATCGCGGGGTACCGCTGGAATGGCAGCCGGATCAGTTTCTCGACCACAGCCACAGCATGATCCAGTGCGCCACCCACGGCGCGCTGTTTCTGATTGAGTCCGGCGAATGCGTGGCAGGGCCTTGCGCCGGGCAATCGCTGCAGGCGCTAACGTGCCGGGAAGATGCCGAAGGGATTTGGATTCAAACCTAGCCGGATGCCATCCGGGAAAATCCTTGTCGCTCGGTCATCCTTTCCAGATCGCATCCAGCTACAGGCAAACCTCCAGCCGCTTGACCAGACGAATCTGCCGCGGGCTGATCTCGACGCCATAGGCCAGCACTTCAACTCCTGCCGCCAGCGCTTCGCGCAAACCTTGGGCGTACGCCGGATCGATCTCCGCAGCCGGGCGCACCGCCTCGATGCCGGACAAATTCACGCAATACAGTTGCACCGCCCGCACGCCGTTGCGCGCCAGCGTGGCGAGTTCGCGCAGGTGTTTAGCACCACGGGAGGTAACGGCATCCGGGAAGGCCGCCACATTTGAGTCGGCAAAACCCAAGGTGACGCTTTTTACTTCAACAAAGGCCGGGCCGCTGGGGTAGTCCAAGCGAAAATCGATGCGGCTGCGCTCCTCGCCATAGGGCACTTCACGGCGTAAATCGGTAAAGCCTGCCAGCTCACCAATCACCCCGGCGCGCAACGCCTCCTCGACCAAGCCATTGGCGCGCCCGGTATTCACGCAGGCCAGCCGCCCTTGTGGGGTTTCGCTCAGCTCCCAGGTGCCGGGCAGTTTGCGCTTAGGATCATTGTTGCGACTGAACCAGACCACCCCGCCGTCCTGCATGCAATTGAACATCGAGCCGGTATTCGGGCAATGAATAGTCAACAGCTCGCCGCTGGCGGTTTGGATATCGGCGAGGAAACGCTTATAGCGCTTGAGCAGACGCCCCTGCTCCAGTGCTGGCTCAAACTGCATGGGGCCGCCAACTTTTCAGGCCCCGGGCGATGCGCGCAACCGCTTGCTGCAGGCGCGGCACACTTTGCGTATAGGCAAAGCGCACATGCTGGCTAGCCTGATAGCGACCAAAATCCAAACCCGGGGTGAAGGCCACATGCTCGGTTTCCAAGAAGTGCTGGCAGAAGGCAAAGGCATCACCGCCGAAGGTGCTGATATTGGCATATAGATAGAAGGCGCCCTCGGGTTCCACCTCGATGGCAAAGCCTAACTCGCGCAATGCCGGCAGCAGAAAATCCCGGCGGCGCTGAAATTCGTGCCGGCGCAGCTCAAGAATCTCCAAGGTGGCGGGTTCGAAACAGGCCAGCGCCGCATGCTGGGCGATGGTCGAGGCGCTGATATACAGGTTCTGCGCCAGCTTCTCCAACTCAGGTACCGCCGCCTCTGGCGCCACCAGCCAACCGAGCCGCCAGCCGGTCATGCCGAAGTATTTGGAAAAACTGTTCAGCACAAAGGCATCGTTATCCACCTCCAGCACACTGGCGGCGTCCACCCCATAGGTCAGGCCGTGATAAATCTCATCCACCACCAGATGGCCGCCACGGGCGTGCAGCGTTTGGGACAAATCAGCCAACTGCGCACGACTGAGCAAGGTGCCGGTTGGATTGGCCGGCGAGGCCACTAATGCGCCAACACTGTCGGCATCCCAGTGCCGCGCTACTAACTCGGGGGTCAGTTGATAATTCTCAGCCGGCCCGACCGGCACCAGCTGCGCCGCACCTTCAACCAAACGCAAGAAATGCCGATTACAGGGGTAGCCGGGATCAGCCAGCAGCCAGTGTTTACCGGGGTCGACCAACAAACTGGTGGCCAACAGCAAGGCACCCGAACCGCCGGGGGTAATCAAAATACGTTGCGGGTCGATGCTCACGTGATAACGCTGCTGATAAAAATCACTGATCGCTTCACGCAATTGCGGCAGGCCACGGGCGGCGGTGTAACGAGTTTGCCCGGCCGCTAACGCTGCTTGCCCGGCGGCAATAATAGGCGCGGCGGTGGCGAAGTCCGGCTCACCGATTTCCAAATGAATCACATCATGACCGTCTGCCTGTAATTGATTGGCACGGGCCAAAAGTGCCATAACATGGAAAGGTTCGATGGCGCGGCTACGCGCACTGTAGAGCGGTGCCATGGACTTTCCTCGGGCAAATAAAGCCGGCAATTCTACCCATGCATTGCCAATAACAGTAGCAAGCGCGACAACCGGGAGTGGCGTAGCCCGAAGTGTTCTGGTAAGTTCGCCCGCTTGCAGCCGCAGGGCCAGTTTCAACTGGCAAAGGATAGCGTTACTGCGCAGTGGATTAGAGACACTCAGAGGCGGACTGCCATGCCCACCAAAGCACCCGAAAAAGCACCAACTAAAGCTAAAGCGAAAGCTGCAGCCAAAACCAGCAGCCCACTGAACCGTGGCTTCACCCCTTATAAAGAAGTTAAGGGTGACGAGTACATGAGCACGCCAATGCGCGCGCACTTCAGCGGCATTCTGCACGCTTGGAAGCTCGAGCTGATGCAGGAAGTGGATCGCACTGTGCACCACATGCAAGATGAAGCGGCCAATTTCGCCGACCCATCTGACCGTGCCAGCCAGGAAGAAGAATTCAGCCTAGAGCTGCGTGCCCGTGATCGCGAGCGCAAGCTGATCAAGAAGATTGACGAAACCTTGCAGCTGATCGAGAGCAACGACTACGGTTGGTGCGACTCGTGCGGCGTCGAAATCGGCATCCGCCGTCTCGAAGCCCGGCCAACCGCAACGCTTTGCATTGACTGCAAAACGCTGGCGGAAATCCGCGAAAAACAGGTCGGTTCCTGATCCCAGTACGGGGCGCTCAAGCGCCCCGTGTTGTTTCTGGGCTGCGCACGCTGCACGCTGCACGCTGCTCGTATGGAGCCAGAAGTTTGAGCTAAATCGATGATGCATGCGCCAGCGTACATAGGCCGTTTCGCCCCGACCCCCAGCGGTTACCTGCACTTTGGCTCACTGGTGGCGGCGCTGGCCTCCTATTTAGATGCCCGTGCGGTCGGCGGCCGCTGGCTGCTGCGCATCGAAGACCTCGACCCCCCCCGCGAAGTGGCCGGCGCCCAGAGCGCGATTTTAAGCACCTTGGACAGCTATGGCTTTGAGTGGGACGGGCCCATCATGCGCCAAAGCCAAAGGCATGATGCCTACGCCGAGGTGCTGCAGCGCTGGCTCAGCCAAGGCCTAGCCTATGCCTGCACCTGCTCGCGCAAACAACTGGAAGCTTATCAAGGCATTTACCCCGGACTGTGTCGCAACGCCGGACAGCCGTGGACGGACGCGGCCATTCGCCTGCGCGTGCCCGAGTTGAACTATGCATTTAATGACCGCGTACAAGGTGCCTTTGCCCAGCACTTGGGCCGCGAGGTGGGCGACTTCATCATCCGCCGGCGCGACGGCCTGTATGCCTATCAACTGGCGGTAGTGATCGACGACGCCGCGCAAGGCATCAATAACATCGTGCGCGGCGCCGACCTGCTCGACTCGACCCCACGCCAGTTGTACCTGCAAGAGCTGCTCGGCGCCCCCACCCCAAGCTACCTACATGTACCGCTAATTACTCAACCAGACGGCCACAAGCTGGGCAAGTCTTACCGCGCCCCACCGCTGCCCAACGAACAAGCACGACCGTTACTGCTGCGCGCCTTGCGTGCCTTGGGCCAAGATGCACCGGCGCAACTACTAGAGCTAAACCCCGGCGCCATCCTCAGCTGGGCCGCGCAACACTGGCAAGCCGAGCGTATCCCCAAGGTCATGCGCCTAGCCGAAGCACAACTGCGTTAATTCAGCCTCAGCCGACCGGTGGCTTATGCCACTCGCGTTCCGCTACCATGCCCGCCTACTCGACGCGAGACTGCCCATGTACATCTACCGGCTGGTATTACTTTTGGTGGTGGGGATTTATCTATTTTCCCCAACCATCATGGATTGGTGGATTGACGCCAATGGCGAATGGTATCGGCCCTACCTGCTGTGGCTGATTCTGATAGTGGTGACCTTTATTTTACAAAGCCCACGTGATGCCGACGAACTCTGAGTTTGCGCGGAAAAATCCGCTGACCAGCCTTTTATATCCCTGCCCAGAGCCCATGCAATGCTGAACAGCTTTAGCCTCAGCCAGCTGATCCTGATCAGCGCCGGCTACTTATTAATTTTGTTTGGCGTGGCGTGGATTACCGAGCGCGGCTGGATTTCCCGCTGGGTGATTCGCCATCCACTGACCTACACCCTGTCGCTGGGGGTGTACGCCAGCGCGTGGGCGTTTTACGGTACCGTGGGGCTGGCTTACCAATACGGCTACGGCTTCCTAGCCATCTATTTGGGTATTTCAGCGGCGTTTTTGCTGGCGCCGGTACTGCTCTATCCGATTTTACGCATCACCCGCACCTATCAACTGGCCTCGCTGGCCGACCTGTTCGCGTTCCGCTTTCGCAGCACTTGGGCCGGGACCCTAACCACCCTGTTTATGTTGATTGGCGTGCTGCCGCTGCTGGCCTTACAGATTCAAGCCATTACCGACTCAATCGGCATCCTCACCCACGAGCCCGTACAAAACCGCGTAGCCCTGAGCTTTTGCGCACTGATTATTTTATTCACTATCTTATTTGGCTCGCGCCACGTCGCGGCGCGCGGTAAACACCAAGGTTTGGTAATAGCGATTGCCTTCGAGTCGCTGGTCAAACTAATCGCCATGGCCTGCATCGGCCTGTATGCGGTGTACGGCGTATTCGGCGGAGTGGGCGAGCTGAGCGACTGGCTCAGGCAAAACCACGAGACCCTACAAGCGCTAAGCACGCCGCTGGAAGAAGGCCCCTGGCGGACCCTGATTTTAATGTTTTTCGCCTCCGCGATTGTCATGCCGCACATGTACCACATGGCGTTTAGCGAAAACCTCAACCCACGCGCGATGATCACCGCCAGCTGGGGCTTCCCACTGTTTTTACTGCTGATTAGCCTAGCCATACCGCCGATCCTTTGGGCCGGCCTGAAGCTCGGTACGCCAACCAACCCTGAGTACTTCACGCTCGGCCTAGGGATTGCGGTCAACAATGACCTACTGACCTTAATCGCTTACATCGGCGGGCTCTCAGCGGCCAGCGGCTTGATCATCGTAATGACCTTGGCGCTGTCAGGCATGGTCCTCAACCATCTGGTGCTACCGCTGTACCAACCGCCAGCAGAGCGGGACATTTATCGCTGGTTAAAATGGACCCGGCGCGCCCTGATCGCCACCATCATCATGGCAGCCTTCGGCTTTTATGCGTTGTTGGGCGCAGAGCAAGACCTGTCCAATCTAGGCATCGCCTCGTTCGTCGCCACCGTACAGTTTTTACCCGGGGTATTGGCGGTACTCTACTGGCCAACGGCTAACCGCCGCGGTTTCATCGCCGGACTACTGGCGGGTATTGCCGTGTGGCTGGTCAGCACCCTGCTGCCGCTACTGTTTAACCTACAAGAAATCCATCTACCGCTACTGAACGTGATCTACGTGCTCAGTGACAGCAACTGGCACATCGCCGCCATCGCCTCATTGGCAGCCAACATTCTCGCCTTCAGCTTGGTGTCGCTGTTTACCGAACCCAGCAGCGAAGAGACCAGCGCCGCCGAAGCCTGTGCGGTAGACAACGTCTCACGGCCACAGCGGCGCGAACTGCTGGTGCACTCGCCGCAAGATTTTGCCAATCAACTGGCCAAGCCACTCGGCGCCATGGCCGCACAAAAAGAAGTCGAGCAAGCCTTACGCGACCTGCAACTGCCCTTTGATGAGCGCCGCCCGTACGCCTTGCGCCGCCTGCGCGATCGCCTCGAAGCCAACCTTTCCGGCCTGATGGGGCCAGGGGTGGCGCAAGAAATGGTGGAAAACTTTTTACCCTATAAATCGGGCAATGAAAGCTATGTCAGCGAAGACATTCACTTTATTGAAAACCGTCTCGAAGACTATCGCTCACGGCTAACCGGCCTAGCCGCCGAACTGGACACCTTGCGCCGCTACCACCGCCAGACTCTGCAAGAGTTGCCGATGGGGGTTTGCTCGCTGGCCAAGGATCAGGAAATCCTCATGTGGAACCTGGCCATGGAAGACCTTACGCAAATCGCTGCGCAACAGGTGATCGGCTCGCGCTTAAGCACCTTGGATGAACCTTGGAAGAGCCTACTCAGTTGCTTCGTCCAAGTGCCCGTGGAGCACCTGCACAAACAACGCGTCGAACTTAACGGCCATATTCGCTGGTTTAACTTGCGCAAAGCGGCCATCAGCGAGCCGCTGTCACCGGGCAACACCGGCTTGGTGATATTGCTCGAAGACCTCACCGACACCCAATTGCTCGAAGACAAACTGGCTCACTCTGAGCGCTTGGCCTCTATTGGGCGTTTGGCGGCTGGTGTGGCCCATGAAATTGGCAACCCAATTACCGGCATCGATTGTTTGGCGCAACACCTGCGTTACGATCGTGAAGACGACCCCGAACTGATCGAAATCAGCACGCAAATTTTGCAGCAAACCAAGCGGGTATCACGCATCGTGCAGTCGCTGATGAGTTTCGCCCATGCCGGCAACCATCAGCACAACGAGGAGGTGGTGTGCTTGGCCGATGTAGCCCAAGAAGCCATCAGCCTGCTAGCACTTAATCGCAACAGCGTTGACGTGCAGTTCTTCAACCTCTGCGATCCACAGCATTTGGTCACGGGCGACCCACAACGCTTG
This sequence comes from Pseudomonadaceae bacterium, assembly GCA_019745275.1. GTDB lineage: Bacteria > Pseudomonadota > Gammaproteobacteria > Pseudomonadales > Pseudomonadaceae > Aquipseudomonas. The sequence continues at coordinate 27,347 of JAIETJ010000095.1, forward strand.
GCTCAGGTACTGATAAACCTGTTGTCCAATGCTCGCGATGCGTCCAGCCCAGGCGGAATTATCCGAGTAAAAACCAACGCATCAGAACAAACCATCGAGCTACTGGTTGAGGATGAAGGCAGTGGTATTCCACAAGCCATTATCGACCGCTTATTCGAACCATTCTTCACCACCAAAGATCCCGGGCAAGGCACCGGACTCGGCCTAGCTCTGGTCTATTCGATCGTGGAAGAGCATTATGGCCAGATCAACATTGACAGCCCAGCCGACCTCGAGCAGCAACGTGGCACCCGTTTTCGGGTCACTCTGCCCAGGTATATTGATGCGCAATCCGTCACCACCACAGACCGTCGAGAGAGCTTTATTTAATGCCGCACATTCTCATCGTCGAAGACGAAACCATCATCCGCTCAGCCCTACGCCGGCTGTTTGAGCGCAATCAATATCAGGTCAGCGAAGCCGGCTCCGTGCAAGAGGCACAAGAACGCTTCAGCGTTGCCAGCTTTGACCTGATCGTTAGCGACCTGCGCTTGCCCGGCGCACCCGGCACCGAAATGATCAAACTGGCGCAAGGCGCGCCCGTATTGATCATGACCAGCTATGCCAGCCTGCGCTCAGCCGTAGACTCGATGAAGATGGGTGCGATTGATTACATCGCCAAACCCTTCGACCACGACGAGATGCTGCAAACCGTGGCGCGTATTTTGCGCGATCGCCAAGACGGCAAAAACACCGCCAGCGAGCGCAACTCAGCACCTATCAACCCGCGCAGCAGCAGCGACAAAGCAACCCCGGCAAGCGACAACGAAATCGGCATTATTGGCTCCTGCGCACCGATGCAGGACCTTTACAGCAAGATCCGCCGGGTTGCGCCAACCGACTCCACAGTGCTGATTCAAGGTGAGTCCGGCACCGGCAAAGAACTGGTCGCACGCGCCCTGCACAATTTATCGCGACGCGCCAAAGCACCGATGATTTCGGTCAACTGCGCGGCCATCCCCGAGTCATTGATTGAGTCGGAGTTGTTCGGCCATGAAAAAGGCGCCTTTACCGGCGCCAATGCCGGCCGCGCAGGCTTAGTTGAAGCGGCCGATGGCGGTAGCTTATTTCTCGATGAAATTGGCGAGCTGCCACTGGAAGCACAGGCGCGCTTATTGCGCGTTCTGCAAGAAGGTGAAATACGCCGGGTCGGCTCGGTGCAATCGCAAAAAGTCGATGTGCGCCTGATCGCCGCCACCCACCGCGACTTAAAAACCTTGGCCAAGATTGGCCAATTTCGCGAAGACCTGTATTACCGCCTGCATGTAATTGCCCTCAAACTGCCCTCGCTGCGCGAGCGCGGCAGTGACGTCAACGAAATTGCCGAAGTATTTCTCGCCCGCCAAAGCGCCAAGATGGGCCGTACCGACCTCAGTTTCAGCTATGAGGCCGAGCAAGCTATCAGCCATTACACGTGGCCGGGCAACGTTCGCGAATTAGAAAACGCGATTGAACGCGCGGTGATTCTCTGTGAAGGCACAGAAATCTCAGTGGAGTTGCTCGGTATCGACATCGAGCTAGACGACATTGAAGACGACGATTTCATTGGCATGTTGCCGCCACAAGGTGCCAACAGCACAAGTAGCAGTGAGCCCACCGAAGACCTGTCGCTGGAAGACTATTTCCAGCACTTCGTGCTTGAGCATCAAGACCACATGACCGAGACCGAACTCGCCCGCAAACTGGGCATTAGCCGCAAGTGCCTGTGGGAACGCCGTCAGCGCTTGGGCATCCCACGGCGCAAAGCCGGCGCGGTGAGCAGCACCGAGCAGTAACACCGAGCATCGGGGACACGCCAGTAGCGGTAGCGCTCAAGGTAACGTTACCCAAGTCACAAGCAGTAACAAAAGCCGGGGCCTTGCGTAACAAGACCCCGGCTTTTTTCTGCCTTAAATTTACCCGGCATACTTCTAAGTTATTGATTTTAAAGGATTTGCAAAAGCTGGCACGGCTCCTGCTATATCTCCAGTACAACAACAATAAAAACCAGCAAAAACCATAATAAAAACAAGACGTATCGACTGCAGCACAACAAAAACAATAACGCGCAGGCGCAGTAAACTGATTCTTTTGGAACATGGGTTGACGATACAAGTACTTGCGGGGCTTGCCCCACAGCCAGGCTGAGAATAACAAAACTGCTTAAAGCAGCGCCGGAACTGGTTGGATCAAACGAGGTGAAATCATCTCGACGAGCAAGGCAAAGTCAGCATCCAAAGTAATCCGTTTCTTTTTTACTCCTTACTTAGGAGTTTTCCTAGACACCCAAGGGTGCGGGAATGGGGCGACTAACAAGAACAACAAGCCCGTCAATAATAATAAAAACACAGCACGCATCTATTTATGAGGGAGCTTCGGCTCCCTCAGTAGCTTCCTCTGCTCGCCAAGCCGCGCAACACGCTTACTACACCATCTCCCCAGCCAATGCTAGAATCGGTGCCTATCTTGGGGCCATAGCTGATTTTGGCCGCTATCCTGTCAAAATCGCCCCATCGAATAGTGATGTCCATGCTGAAGAAGTTTTTACAAAAACTCGGTTCCCCCTTGCGTCGCAAGCCGCTTAAGCGCAGCACGCCTATGGTGTTGAACAACAATCAACACCCACTGCGGCGCGCCGACCTTAGCCGCTATGCGGTTAGCGTGGTTGATCGCCTGCAGCAAGCTGGTTACCAAGCCTATTTGGTCGGCGGCTGCGTGCGCGACCTGCTGCTGAATGTAAACCCCAAAGACTTTGACGTCGCCACCAGCGCCACGCCTGAGCAAGTGCGCGCCGAGTTTCGTAACGCACGGGTAATTGGTCGCCGCTTCAAACTGGTGCATGTGCATTTTGGCCGCGAGATCATCGAAGTGGCGACCTTCCGCGCCAACCACGCCATCTGCGATGACGATGACGACCACGACAGCAACCAATCTTCGCACCATGAAAGCGGTCGGATTCTGCGTGACAACGTCTACGGCACTTTGGAGGACGACGCTCAGCGCCGCGACTTCACCATTAACGCCCTGTACCTAGATGCCAGTTGCGAACGCATTCTCGACTACGCCAACGGCGTGCACGACATTCAAAACCGCCTAGTTCGCCTGATTGGTGACCCGCAGCAGCGCTACAAAGAAGACCCTGTGCGGATGCTGCGCGCGGTTCGTTTTGCCGCCAAACTCGACTTTGAAATTGAAGCGCACAGCGCCGCCCCCATCGCTCAGTTAGCCCCGCTACTGCGCGAGATTCCCTCGGCACGCCTGTTTGACGAAGTACTCAAGCTATTTTTGGCCGGACAAGCCGAGCGCACCTTCGAATTACTGGTGCAATACGAACTGCTCGCGCCGCTATTCCCGGCCACTGCCCGGGCGCTGAAGCGCGATAGCGAATACGCCGGCGAGCTGATTCGTTTGGCGCTAGCCAGCACCGACCTGCGCATTAAGCAGGGCAAGACCGTAACACCAGCCTTCCTGTTTGCCGCCATGCTCTGGCCAGCACTACCGGCTCGGGTGATCGAACTCCAGAACGGCGGCATGCCACCGATCCCGGCCATGCACGAAGCCGCGCACCAGCTGATAGCCGAGCAATGCCAACGCATTGCCATCCCGAAGCGCTTCAGCATCCCGATTCGCGAGATTTGGGACATGCAAGAGCGTCTACCGCGCCGCCAAGGCAAGCGCGCCGACCTGTTGCTGGAGAACCCACGTTTTCGCGCTGGCTACGACTTCCTGCTGCTGCGTGAAGATGCCGGCGAAGAAACCGGCGGCCTAGGCGACTGGTGGACTGACTATCAAGACTGCAACGACAGCGAGCGGCGCAGCATGATCCGCAATCTGGCCAGCAAGGCCGAAGACGGCAGTCCACCGGCGCGCAAAAAGCGCCGGGGCGGCAATCGCAAACGCCGCGGCCCTGGCGCCGAGGCGCCATCCGGCGAATGAGCGAAGTCGTTTACATCGGCTTAGGCAGTAATCTCGCCGAGCCGCAGGCGCAATTGCGTGAGGCGCTGCTTGCCCTCGCGCAACTGGCCGAGACGAAACTGCTAGCGGTCTCCTCGCTGTACCTAAGCGATCCTCTTGGCCCTAGCGATCAACCGCGCTACGTTAACGCGGTGGCGCAACTTGAGTGCGCACTCGAACCCTTGCTGTTGCTCGACGCCTTACAGCAGATCGAGCAACAACAAGGCCGCGTGCGCAAAGACCAGCGCTGGGGGCCACGCACCCTGGATCTGGATATTTTGCTGTTCGGCCAGCGCCTAATCGACCAGCCGCGCCTGCAAGTACCGCACTATCATCTACACGCGCGAGCCTTTGTGCTCTACCCCTTGGCCGAGCTTGCCGGCGCATTGTTACTGCCCGACGGCCGCCAACTCGATGACTTATTGCGGGGCTGCCCGTTTAGCGGTCTTGAGCGCTTGCCGGCGGATTCCGGGGCAATGACCGGCGAATTGACGGTAACGCCAGTAACAACTCGGTAACACCTGCAATTGACTTCCCGGCGCGCCATCAGGACTATAGGCGTCCCGTTGCCCTGCGCCCGCGCAGAAGAGGACGCTTTCCATGCCTGACGTTACCCTGACCACCCTGCAAAGCCTCAAGCAGAGCGGTGAGAAAATTGCCATGCTGACCTGCTATGACGCCACCTTTGCCCACGCCGCCAGCCAAGCTGGGGTTGACGTGTTACTGGTAGGCGACTCCCTTGGCATGGTTCTGCAGGGCCATGACAGCACCCTGCCCGTGACCGTGGCCGATATGGCCTACCACGTTGCCAGCGTTAAGCGCGGCAATCAGGGTGCGCTGATTTTGGTCGACCTACCTTTTATGGCCTACGCCACCACTGAGCAAACCTTACATAACTGCGCCACGCTGATGCAGGCCGGCGCGCACATGGTCAAACTGGAAGGCGCCGGCTGGTTGGCCGAACCTATTCGACTGTTGGCTGAGCGCGGTATTCCTGCCTGCGCGCACCTAGGGCTAACACCCCAAGCGGTGAACATTCTCGGCGGCTATAAAGTCCAAGGTAGGCAAGATAGCCAAGCCCGGCAGATGCGCGCCGACGCTATCGCCCTTGAGCAAGCCGGCGCCTGCATGTTGTTACTGGAGTGCGTGCCGAGCAGCTTGGCCGAGGAAATTAGCCAAGCGGTAAAAATCCCGGTCATCGGCATCGGCGCAGGCAGTGCCACCGACGGCCAAGTATTGGTTCTGCACGACATGCTCGGGCTAGCCCTGAGCGGCCGCAGCCCCAAGTTCGTGAAAAACTTTATGGCCGGCCAAGACTCCATCGCGGCCGCGTTGAGCGCCTATGTGCAAGCCGTCAAAGCCGTCACCTTCCCTGCCGCTGAACACAGCTTTTCGGCATAAACACGGAATGCATCAATGAACATAGTAAAAACGGTGCGCGAGTTGCGCGCCGCCGTGGCCCACGCTCGCAGCGAAGACAAGCGTATTGGTTTCGTGCCAACCATGGGCAACCTGCATGACGGTCACGCCGCGCTGGTTGAGAAAGCCAGCCAGCGGGTGGACTTTGTAGTTGCCAGTATCTTTGTTAATCCGCTGCAATTTGGCCCCAAAGAAGACTTGGCCAGTTATCCGCGCACCCTTGAGGCGGATAAAGAGCGCCTGCTGCAAGCCGGTTGCAACCTGTTGTTCGCCCCCTCGGTTGAGGAGATGTATCCGCACGGCTTGGCCGGGCAAACCCTAGTGAGCGTATCGGGGGTTTCCGAAGGCCTGTGCGGCGCCAGCCGGCCCGGGCACTTTGACGGTGTGGCGACGGTGGTGTGCAAGCTGTTCAATATGGTCCAGCCTGACTTGGCCATTTTCGGCCAAAAAGACTTTCAGCAGCTGGCAGTAATCCGCACCTTGGTCAGCGATTTGAACATGCCGATTCAGATTATCGGTGAGCCAACGGTACGCGCGACTGACGGTCTGGCGCTGTCCTCGCGCAATGGCTATCTGGATGCGGTCCAACGCAGCGCAGCACCAGCCATCTATCGCACCCTCAGCGACATGGTTAACGCCATTCAGGCGGGCGCAGCGGATTACAGCAAACTGATCACCGCAGGCCTTGCGGCACTCCAAGCCGCCGGCTTTCGCCCTGACTATCTGGAAATTCGCCAAGCTGACACGCTGAAAGCCGCGACTGCGGAAGATCAGCAATTAGTGATACTGGTGGCAGCCTTTGTAGGCAGCACCCGCCTGATAGATAACATTGCTTTTACCCGCACGCTGTCCGCCTGAGGTTCAAGCACTCAGCGTGTTCACCCAGTATATTTAATCGTTAAAGACTGCATCTCAATCAAGGAAGTCGGCAACCATGGCGCATTACCAAAACCCGCTTGACGCCACCACCCTGCCCGCCTGGCAGGCGCTTAGCCGCCATCGCGAAGCCATGCAGAGCTTCAGCCTGCGCCAAGCCTTTGCCGAAGACCCGCAACGCTTTACTGAATTCTCGATGAGCAGCAGCAGCCTGTTTCTCGATTACTCAAAAAACCTAATGACCGCCGAAACCCGCAGCCTGCTGGTTGATCTGGCCCGCGAATGCGGCTTAGAGCAAGCCATTCGCGCGTTGTTTGATGGCGAGTTGGTCAACAGCTCAGAAGGTCGCCCAGCACTACACACGGCCTTACGCCGGCCGATGGGCGAGCGCTTAGCGGTGAACGGCGTCAATGTGATGCCGGAAGTGCATCGCGTGCTCAACCAGATGACCGAACTGGTCAGCCGGGTACACAGCGGCATGTGGCGCGGTTACACCGAGAAACCGATCACCGACATCGTCAACATCGGCATCGGCGGCTCCTTCCTTGGCCCGCAATTGGTTTCCGAAGCCCTGCTGCCCTTCGCGCAAAAAGGCGTGACTTGCCATTACCTGGCCAATATCGACGGCAGTGAGTTCTTTGAACTGGCCGGCAAACTGCGCGCCGAAACCACCTTATTTATCGTCTCGTCAAAAACCTTCAGCACTCTCGAAACCTTGAAGAACGCCCAAGCCTCGCGGGCTTGGTATCTGGCCCAAGGCGGCAGCGAAGAGGCCTTGCATCGGCACTTTATTGCCGTGTCGAGCAACCGTGAAGCAGCGCAGGCGTTTGGCATTCGCGCCGAGAATATCTTCCCGATGTGGGACTGGGTCGGCGGGCGTTACTCGCTATGGTCGGCGATCGGTTTGCCGATTGCCCTAGCGATTGGCATGTCCAACTTCAAAGAACTGCTGTCCGGCGCCTACAGCATGGACCAGCACTTTCAGAGCGCGCCACTGGAGCGCAACATGCCGGTGCTGCTGGGCATGCTCGGGGTCTGGTACGGCAATTTCTGGGGCGCGCAAAGCCACGCGATCCTGCCGTACGACCACTACCTGCGCAACATCACCAAGCACTTGCAACAACTGGACATGGAGTCCAACGGCAAGAGCGTGCGGCATGACGGCACGCCGGTAAATACCGATACCGGCCCGGTGATCTGGGGTGGGGTCGGCTGTAACGGCCAGCACGCCTACCACCAGTTATTGCACCAAGGCACCCAACTGATACCGGCCGACTTTATCGTGCCAGTGGTCAGCTACAATCCAGTGGCCGACCATCACCAATGGCTGTACGCCAACTGCCTGTCGCAGAGCCAAGCTTTGATGCTGGGTAAAACCCGCGCCGAGGCCGAGACCGAACTGCGTGCCAAAGGCCTGCTGGAAGATGAAGTGCAGCGTTTGGCACCGCACAAAGTCATCCCCGGCAACCGCCCAAGCAACACCTTGGTGCTCGAACGGATCAGCCCACGCCGCTTGGGTGCCTTGGTGGCGCTGTACGAGCACAAGGTATTCGTGCAAAGCGTGATCTGGGGCGTCAATGCTTTCGACCAATGGGGCGTAGAACTGGGCAAGGAAATGGGCAAGAACGTCTATAACCGCATGACCAGTTGCGACCCAGAACAGGCCGAAGATGGCTCCACCCAAGGGCTGATCGACTATTTCCGCGGCCGTCATCGAGGTTAACTCCCGCTATATCCAAAGCCGGCCTGAAGCCCACTTCACGCCGGCTTTTTACTGCCCATGACTATCCTACGGCACTTGAACCAAGCAACCGCTTGGGTCACTCTTGCCGTCATCACGGCCATGTCCACCTTGCGGCCAAAGACAATAATAAGGAACCCAAAATGTTCGAGATCACTGCCCACCCAGTTGCCGATCACGTGCGCCAACGCGCTTGGCTAGATAACGACGACTATCTGCGCCTTTACCAGCAGTCGGTAGAACAGCCAGAGGTTTTTTGGGCCGAACAAGCCAGTGCGTTCCTAGACTGGAGCAAGCCGTGGCACAAGGTCCTCGACAGTGACCTGAATACCGGCCATGCCCAGTGGTTTCAGGGCGGCCAACTGAACGTCAGCGCTAACTGTATCGACCGTCATCTGGCCGAGCGTGGCGAGCAGGTGGCGATTATTTGGGAAGGCGACAACCCCAGCGAATCGGCGCAGATTACCTACCGCGAGTTGCACGATAAAGTCTGCCGGTTGGCTAACGTGCTCAAACAGCGCGGCGTGCAAAAAGGCGACCGCGTCTGCATCTACATGCCGATGATCCCCGAAGCCGCTTACGCCATGCTCGCCTGCACCCGGATCGGTGCGGTGCACTCGGTGGTGTTCGGCGGCTTCTCGCCAGACGCGCTGCGCGACCGCATCTTGGATGCCGACTGCCACACGGTGATCACCGCCGATGAAGGCGTGCGTGCCGGTAAATATGTGCCGCTGAAAAACAACGTCGATAAGGCGCTGCAAAGCTGCCCGGCGGTGTCCACGGTGGTAGTGGTCGAGCGCACTCAGGGTGAAATAGATTGGATTGAAGGCCGTGACCTCTGGTATCACCAAGCCATCGCACAGATTAGCGCTGACTGCCCGGCCGAACCTATGGAGGCCGAGGACCCGCTATTTATCCTCTACACCTCAGGCTCCACCGGCAAACCCAAGGGTGTGCTGCACAGCACCGGCGGTTACTTGCTGCAGGCGGCCATGACCCATAAATACGTGTTCGACTACCACGATGGCGACATTTACTGGTGCACCGCCGATGTTGGCTGGGTCACCGGCCACAGTTATATCGTCTACGGCCCGCTGGCCAATGGCGCCACCACGCTGATCTTCGAAGGCGTGCCGAACTACCCGGACAGCTCGCGCTTCTGGCAGGTGATCGACAAGCATCAGGTGAATACCTTCTACACCGCCCCCACCGCCCTGCGCGCCTTGATGCGCGATGGTGAAGGCCCGGTGCAGAAGACCTCGCGCGCCAGCTTGCGCCTGCTTGGCTCGGTCGGCGAGCCGATCAACCCAGAGGCCTGGGAATGGTACTACCACGTGGTCGGCGAGATGCGTTGCCCGATTGTCGATACCTGGTGGCAAACCGAAACCGGCGGCATCATGCTCACCCCGCTGCCCGGCGCCACCCTGCTTAAACCCGGCTCGGCAACTCGGCCATTCTTCGGCGTACAGCCGGTGCTGCTGGACGAAAAGGGCGTGGAAATCGACGGCGCCGGCTCGGGCGTACTGGCAATTAAAGCCAGCTGGCCAGGACAAATTCGCAGCGTGTACGGCGATCACCAACGGATGATCGACACCTACTTCAAGCCCTACCCCGGTTACTACTTCACCGGCGACGGCGCCCGCCGCGATGAGGACGGTTACTACTGGATCACCGGCCGAGTGGATGACGTGATCAACGTCTCCGGCCACCGCATCGGCACCGCCGAAGTGGAAAGCGCGCTGGTGCTGCACGACGCCGTGGCCGAGGCCGCTGCTGTGGGCTACCCGCACGACATCAAGGGCCAAGGCATCTATGTGTTTGTCACCCTGATGAGCGGAGTCGAGCCCAGCGAGGCGCTGACCAAGGA
>JAIETJ010000136.1 GCA_019745275.1 Pseudomonadaceae bacterium
TCGCTCAAATCCAGCAGCGGGCTGGAAATTTTATCGGCTTCGCGAAAGCAAAAATCAAAGGGTGAATCGACGTGCGCCGGGGCCAGTTCTTCCAGCCGCTCCAGCGCCTTAATGCGGCTCTGAGCTTGGCGCGCTTTAGTGGCTTGCGCCTTGAAGCGGGCAATGAATTTTTCCATGTGCGCGCGCTGCGCTTGCTGCTTGTCGAACGCCTGTTGCTGCTGGGCCAAACGCTCGGCGCGGGCGCGCTCAAAAGCCGAGTAACCGCCGCGATACAGGGTTAGCTTTTGCTGTTCGAGGTGGGCGATGTTATCCACCACCGCATCGAGAAAATCACGATCGTGGGAAATCAGCAGCAAGGTGCCCGGATAGCTCTTCAGCCAGCCTTCCAGCCAGATGATCGCATCCAAATCCAAGTGGTTGGTGGGCTCATCGAGCAGCAGCAGGTCGGACGGGCACATCAGCGCTTGGGCGAGGTTCAAGCGCATCCGCCAGCCGCCGGAGAAGTCGCCGACCGGCTGAGTCATCTGCGGGTTGCTAAAGCCCAAACCGGCCAGCAGCTTGCGTGCCCGAGCATCGGCACTGTAGCCGTCGGCCGAATCCAGCTCGGCATGCAGCCGGGCCTGCGCGGTGCCATCATGGATGGCTTCCGCCGCGGCTAAATCGCGCTGCACCTGACGCAGGCGCAAATCGCCATCCAGCACGTAGTCGACGGCCAAGCGCTCGAGCGTCTCGACCTCTTGGCGCATATGCGCGATACGCCAGTCGGCCGGCACCAAACAGTTGCCGGCATCGGGCGTTAATTCGCCACGCAGCAGGGCAAACAGGCTGGATTTACCGGCGCCATTGGCACCAATCAGGCCGACTTTATGGCCTGGGTGCAGGGTCAGCTCGGCGTCTTCTAACAGACGCAGCGGGCCACGCTGTAGAGTGAGGTTTTCTAGTCGTATCATAATGGCGGCGGAGTCTACCAGCTTCGCCTCGGCATTACTCGAGGAGCACCATGTCGTCTGACCTGTGGAATTTTGCCCTGCGCTTTTATGCGCGGCCGGGCGTCGAGCAAACCTGCCTACAACTGCAAAACACCGGCGCAGATGTGTGCCTGCTGCTCTGCGCGTGCTGGTTACAACAGTCGGCGCACGGCTATAGCGCGCAGCGCTGCGCACAACTGCAGACGCTCGCCCAGCCGTGGCAACAGCAGGTGATAACGCCGCTCAGGCAACTGCGACAAAACTGGCGTGCAGCCGCGCAGCAACAAAGCGAGCTGGCGCTTTTGCGTGAGCAACTGAAGGTTTTAGAGCAGCAGGCCGAACGGCAACTGCTGGACCAGCTCGAGGCGTGCGCCTTGGCTTGGCCGGCGCTAACCAGTGCCGAGAATGGCGACTGGTTGAGCCAATTGAGCGGCGGAGCCGGCGCGCTCGACGCGCTGCAATGGCTGCGCGCCGAGGTAAACCAGACTTAAGAAGCGCTGGTTACCGGTACGCTGCCAGCAGTGCCGCCGGCCTGGGCGCTAACCGCAGCAGCCGGTTTGCTCACGGGTGCTTTAACCGGTGCTTTAGCCGCAGGTTTAACCGCTGGCTTAGCAACCGCTTTAACCGGCGCCTTGGCTACGGGCTTGGCCACGGCTTTAACGGCCGGCTTGGCCGCTGGCTTGCTAGCGGCGGCTTTAACCACAGGTTTGCTGGCAGCGCTCACTTTGGCCGCAGGCTTCGCTGCAACCTTAGGGGCGACCTTAGGGGCAACAGCTTTCACCGGTGCTTTAACCGCAGGCTTAGCTACAGCTTTAGCCGCAGGTTTAACCACGGTCTTTGCCACAACAGCGGCGGCTTTAGCCGAGCGAGCGCTCAACACTTTAGTCACGGCCTCTTTAACTTTATCGATACCTTGAGCAAGCTTCATGCTCTCTTGGGCATCACGCTTAAGCTCGGCGATATAGGCACGAGTTTCGGCCTGACGCTCTTGCAGACCATCGAGCAAGGCTTCGAGGTCAGCAATCAGCACTTTGCTCTTGGCTTGTGATTTAGCCTTGCCAGCAACGGCGGCGTCTTGCAGTTTTACTCGAGCAGTGTGGAGCAAATCCTGGCCCTTGCCGCGCTGCTTTTCCAGCTTAGCCAAGAGCTTTTCCGCATCAACCAAGGCGCCGGTACAGGCGGTCTCGAGATGCTCAAGCAGGCTATGGGAAAGGTTTTGCAGCAAATGCAACGGGGTAGATACAACGTTCTTCTTGGCCGACATAGCGAGCCTCCTAGCGGGCGGGTGTGCGCCCATACTAGACGCCTGCCAGTGGATCGCCAAGCAGAGCCTTGAGCTCGGGCGTTCTACTGGCATAATCAGCGCCATAGTTAGCCGGAGCCTGTGCTTATGTTGTCGCGTTTGCCGTTATTGTTGTGCCTGTTTGCCAGCCCGCTGCTGGCCGCCACCCCTGAAGCAGAGCACGATCTTGCTTATAGCTTGGGGGTGCGCCTAGGTGAGCGACTGCGCGCAGAAGTGCCCGACTTACAGCTGCCGGCCTTACTCGATGGTCTGCGCCAGGCCTATCGCGGTGAGCCGCTAGCGCTCAAGCATGCGCGCATCGAGCAACTCCTCAGCGAACACGAGGAGCGCCTAGCCGCCGCACCAACAGACGCAGAACCGGCAATCCGCGCGGAAAAACTGTTTCTGGTTAACGAGAAGGCCAAACCCGGCGTACGTGAACTAGCCGGTGGCGTGCTGCGCACCGAGCTGCGCGCCGGCAACGGCGCAAAACCCAAAGCCAGTGGCCGCGTGCAGGTTCGCTATGTGGGTCGCTTAGCCGATGGCAGCGTGTTTGATCAGAACGATCAACCGCAATGGTTTCGCTTAGACAGCGTAATCGCCGGCTGGCGCTTGGCCTTAGCAGAAATGCCCACTGGGGCCAAATGGCGCTTGGTCATCCCCTCAGCTCAAGCGTACGGGGCTGAAGGTGCGGGTGATTTAATTGCGCCCTATGCGCCACTGGTATTTGAGGTCGAGTTACTTGGGACGAGCGACTGAGCGCTCGCCCGACCCATTAATGGGCCGTAGTCGCCTGTTCTTGATGGGAGTTATGCAGCACTTCGATTAAGCAATCTTCCAGTTCAAAGCGCTCGTGGAGCATTTGCCCCAAGCGTTTTAGCTCGGTGTTTAACGCAACGCTATCGCCACTGCCGACACCATCGCAATGGTCGTTAAAGGCTAAGGCTGCCTCAGTAATAGCCTCAATACGCGGATAAATCTGCTTGGCTAGCTCCAGTCCACGCACATCGCCAAAAGCCTTGGCTTCGCTGGTGAGCTGTTCGTACACCTCAAAGTGCCCGGCCGAAACGTAATCGACCAAGATTTGACAGAATTTTTGCACCTCTGGCGTATTCGCGGCGGCCGGCTGCGCGGCCTCACTGAGCACGCTATAGGCCAACACCAACTCGTGCCGCTCTTGCAGCCAACGGTCGATCAGCAGGTGGACTCCACCCCAGCGTTCTTGGGCGTTTTGGCAGTTATCAAGCATGGCAATGATACGTCCCTAATGGGTGGCTGTTGTTCTACGTCAGCGCACACAAGAAAGCTATGTTGCGCTTGAGCGTGGGAAGGCACCGCCGAAATGACAATTAACTGGCGGGTCTTGTGGCCAGATTATGCTCGGGCAGCAGTGGCATCAAGCCACTGCGCTGATAAATTTCATACAAGCGTTTAATTAATTTCGACGTAAAAGTTGATACAGACTGAACACCACCATCGCCACAAATGCCAACAAGCTCCACTCAGGAATACTCATGCCCAGCAGCGTCCAGTTAACCTCGGCGCAATCGGCCGAGCCGTGCAGCACCAGCCGCACAATGTCTTGGAAGGGTAAGGCTTGCATCATGTAATCCAAGCTTGGCAGACACGCCGGTAGCTCATCAGCCGGCACATTCTGCAGCCACACCTGCCGCCCAGCCGTGCCCGCGCCGGCCAGCGCACTCAACAAGGCGAGAAAGCCATAGCCACGCTGGCCACCGCGACCCGGTGCGTGCACCGCTGCGAGCAAACAAATCAGGCCGAAGATAATCACGCAAACCCGCTGCACGATGCACAACGGGCAAGGCTCCTGACCCAAGACATGCTCTAAGTACAGCGCGCCACCCATGGTCACGAGGCAAAAGATAAAGGCGGCGAAAAATAACCCACGCGGGCTGGCCAGTGACATGGTGGTTCCGTAAATAGCTGAAAGGGCGCTTACGGTAGAGCAAAGCCGTCGGCGCTTTCAAGCCATATAACGTTTGCATCGCGACGTTCATGCCGGCAATCAGACCTTGCGTCTAATTGCCGGGCAACCCGAGCACTCGCGCTAGCGAGCCTCTGAGACTAGCTTAACTCGGGCAGCGGCAACGTCGGCAGGTGCTGTTCCAACAGACTCAGACCTTCTTGGAAAAGTTGATTGCTGCGCGCGATCTCACCTTGATGAGCCAATAAGCGGGCGAGCTCGGCGCATGCCGGGGCGCTGCGCTGCTGCAGCAAACTGGCTTCAAGATAATCTCGGGCTTTGTCCCACAAGCGATTTTGCAGAGCCAATCGACCCAGCGCCAAGAGCAGCTGCGGATCATTGGGCTGCTGCTTGAGCCAGCCTTCGGCCGCCTGCAGTTGCGCCTGCGGTTCGTGGCCACAAAGGCTGCCGTAGAGCGCGACTAGGCTGGCATCGTATTGGTGCTTCAGCGCCGCGCGCAGCACTTGCTCCGCCTCAGGCTCAGCACCTAGTGCGCGCAGTTGTTCGGCGTAGGCCAGCAACAATGACGGCTCCTGACGCTGCGCCTTGGACAACTGCTGCCAAGCCTGGGTCAACGGCTCTAGCGCCGCCTCACCCGCCTGTAAACCACTTTGCCCGGCCACGGCCAAGCGCGCCCGCCAAGCGCGGCGCTCCAGTTCCAGTAACTCGGGTTCGGCCAAGGCCTTATTTTTGCGTAGTTCCGGCAACAAGCCGAGTAACTCCGACCACGCCCCCTGCTGCTCGTAAAGCGCCTGCAACTGACGCAATACCTGACGGTGGCGCGGATGACGTTCGCGCATCGCTTGCAAGGTTTCCAAGGCGGCGGCGGGCTCTGCGCGGGCTACTTGCAGCTCCGCATGGGCCAAGGCAATCGCCAATTCGGCCTGCGGCTGGCGGTTTAGCGCACGCTCCAACAAGCTGTCGCTCTCGCTATAGCGGCCCAGTTCCTGCGCCGCACGGGCAGCGCCGAGGTAATGCATCAACGGTTGCGACTCGGCTTCGGCGGCGCGCCGTAGATGCCGCAGCGCACGCTCCCAGCGGCCCTCAGACAAATCCAGCAAGCCTTGCTCGGCCGACATCTGCGCGCGGCGATTGCGATTACGTCGCGACCACGGATTCGCCACCCGCCCCGAGGCGGTCAACAAACGCCAAGCCAAGCGAACACTAAAGACCAGCGCCCACAGCGTTAAGCCTAACGCCAGCGTGCCCCACAGGCTCGACTCATAGCGAAAGCCCTTGTAAGCAACCAGCACATAGCCGGGCTGCTCGATGTAGGTCACGCCATAGCTCAGAGCTGCCAACACCAGCAGCACTAAGAGCAGCCAGAGAAATATCCGCTTCATCGGCTGGACTCCTCCAGCGCCGGCGCAGCGCTGTCAGCGGCGGCTGGCGAACCAGACTCACGCAATTGCACATAAGCCTGCAGCGCAGCCATCGAGTCAGTTAAGTCGGGCATGCTGACACTGACCGGCTGGGTCAGTAACTCAGCGAGGCGATTACGCAAACTTTGCACGTCTGGATTGTCTTGGTTGAACTGATCATTGAGCACATCGCGGGCCTGTTGCAGCGCCTGCTGATAAACCCCGCTATTGCCATTTAACGCGCCCCACTGCGCCTGCTCCAATGCAAGCGTCAGCGACAGGCGCACTTGGGCCAAACTTTGCCCGGCCAATAACGGCCGAATATCTTGCGCGGCGCTGAAGTCGATGCGGAAGTAGTGCGACAACTGTTCTAACCACTGCGCCCAACGACTGCTGCCATCACCCTCGGCGGCAAGGCTGGCGAGCACACCGCCATTGTCGGCGAACGCCGGGGTTTGCGGATTAAGCTGGGCGACCTGTGCGCGCAAGGCGCCCAACTGCAAAAACAGACCGGTACGATCCGGCTGCTGCAAGCCACGCAGCGCTTCCAAGCTCTTGGCTAACTGCGCGCGAGCGGCGAAGGCGGCTGGGTCGTCTTGCTCGCGCAAGATATCGTCGGCCGTCTGCACCAGCGCTTTGGCGCCGTTAACTTCCTGCAAGGCCGACAAACGTAAGCTGGCCAAGCGCAACAGATGCTCGGCTTCGGCCAAGCGCCAATCTTGCCGACTGGCATTCAGCACGTTATCCAAGCGCACACTCAAGCGCTGCTGGTCGCCCTGCACGCTGGCGAGCAAGCGCTGGCGTTCGGCTAAATCATCCGGCGAAGGCAACTGGCCAAGCTGCGCCGTGAGGTTTTGCGCACGCTGACTGAGGTTTTGCGCTTGCGCTTGAGTTTCGACCAAGCGCAATTGCTGCTGCTCGGTCTGCACCTGCAGGCCGCGTAACTGCCAAACTGCCCAACCGGCGCCGGCCACGCCAGCGAGCGCCAACAGCAACGCCAACGGCGCTAGGCCACGGCCACGCGCCGCCACAACGGGCGCAACGCTAGGCTCAACAGCAGGCGCACTGGGCGCTGCGGGCACTTCATATTGAGAGGCAGTTTCGCTCACGTATCCATCCTTTGTATTAGGGCGCGGGCACGGGCTGGGCCCGCAACGCCGCCAACAAGGCCGTGGCGCTAACACCACGGCAATCCACCACGTATTCGGCGCCAGCGGCGCGGGCCTGTTCGGCCACCCGGGCGCTGGGCACCAATAACATTAACTGCGCCAGACGCGGCCAATCCGCGCCGGCCAGCTGAATTAAATGCGCCAAACCGGCGCCACTGCTGACCAACAGCGCATTCAAACGCTGCGCCGTGAGCAACTCAAGCAATGCCGCCGCGCCATAAGCGGGCAGATTACGCCGATAGAGTTGCAGATAATCGACCGTCACGCCTTGGCCGCGCAAGCGTTCGGCGATGAATTCGCGGCCACCCTCGCCACGCATAATCAGCACCCGCGGATTGTCCACGGCTAACGCGGCGGCCAACTCAGGCATGTCCAGCAAGGCTTCGCTGGCATCCGCGCACTCGGGGAAACAGGCGGCTAAACCGTGCTCGGCGAGAATGCCTGCGCTGCCGGCGCCCACCGCAAACCACTTGGGCGCTAGGGGGGATTGTGGCCAGTAGCGAGCGAGTAGTTGCAAACCTAAGCGGGCGGCCGGCTTGCTGACCACTATCACCGCGCAGTAGCGCTCTAAATCCAAGATCAACGCGCGCTGCTCGGTGGTTTCGTTCAGCGCTTCGATCTCCAGCAGCGGCAGGCTGCAGCTAAACACTCCCGCCGCCGCCAAGCTGGCGGCTAGCGGCGCCGACTCAGCGGCCGGACGCGTGAGCAGCAGCCGCCAGCCTGTCACTCTTGACCGGCCTCGCCGTACACAGCCGCCAAAATGTCGGCCGCGCCCTGCGCCAGCAAGGCTTCCGCCACCTGCACGCCGAGCGCTTCGGCATCCGCACTGGCGGCCCGGGCCTCGGCCCGCAGCAATTGGCTGCCGTCGGGCTGGCCAACCAAACCACGCAGCCACAACTGCTCACCTTCGAGCAGCGCGTAACAGGCAATCGGCACCTGA
The DNA here is from genome assembly GCA_019745275.1 of Pseudomonadaceae bacterium. Classification (GTDB taxonomy): domain Bacteria; phylum Pseudomonadota; class Gammaproteobacteria; order Pseudomonadales; family Pseudomonadaceae; genus Aquipseudomonas. Next base: position 7,705 of record JAIETJ010000136.1, read on the forward strand.
CAGCCGCCATTTAAATGTTTGTTCAGCGCCCGCTCGGCGGTCACTCGCAGGGCCGTTTCGCGGTGATGCAGCGGTGCCAATAAGGCGTGAATGGCCAGATCAGCACTGCGACACTCGATGCCCACTGCACCCTGCCCGCCAGCCGGCAAGCTGGCCTCGACACTGATGGCGGCGCGAATCCGCGCGGCAAAACCGAGGCGGATTAAACCGGCGGCGGCGAGGATGATGGCGTCGTACTCGCCGGCATCCAACTTGGCCAACCGGGTGTTGACGTTACCGCGCAGGAAGTGAATTTTCAGATCCGGTCGCACGGCCAACAACTGCGCTTGGCGACGCAAGCTGGAGGTGCCGACCACGCTGCCGGCCGGCAGTTCATCAAGGCTGGCGAAGGTATTGGAGACAAAGGCATCACGCGGGTCTTCGCGCTCACAGATGCAATACAGGCCGAGCCCCTCGGGGAAGTCCATCGGCACATCTTTCATCGAATGCACGGCGATGTCGGCTTCATTCTCCAGCAGGGCGGTTTCTAGCTCTTTAACGAACAGACCCTTACCGCCGATTTTTGCTAGAGGGGCGTCGAGCAGTTTGTCGCCGCGACTGACCATCGGCACTAGGCTAACGATCAGGCCGGGATGCGCCTGCTCAAGGGTGGCCTTAACGTACTCGGCCTGCCACAGGGCGAGGGCACTTTTGCGGGTGGCGATGCGGATTTCGCGGATGGACATGGCGGCTCTCAAGACGAATGATCGCCAGCATGATAAGGCAGCCCGGCGGACGGCGCACCCACAGTAACAGGCCGGCGAGAAACACCAGCCCTAAGCGCAGGGCAAAACCATCAGGCGAACTTACAGATGATTCATCAGCTTGCGCACACCCGCCACATGCCGGCGGCTGACGATCAGCGGGTCGCCATTTAAGCCGCGCAAAAACAGCTGAAAATGCCCCAGCGGTGTGCGTTGCAGACGTTCGATGCGCTCACGGGCAACCAATGCATTGCGATGGATGCGCACAAAGCGCTCGCCAAACTCGTCTTCCAACGACTTTAACGGCTCGTCCAACAACACTTCCCCGCCCTCGTGGCGCAGGGTCACGTATTTGTGATCGGCGATAAAAAAGATCACATGCTCCAGCGGAATCAGCTCGATGCCTTTACGGGTACGCGCACTGATATGGCTGCGCGGCCCACCGTTGTGGTCCAGCGCCGGCCGAGTTAGCGCGGCAAGCTGCACGCGATTAGGCCGCTCGGCTTTTTTCAACGCCTCGCTCAACGCCTCCGGGCGCACCGGCTTAACCAAATAGCCAACCGCACTGACCTGAAACGCATCAAGAGCAAACTCGTCGTGGGCGGTGCAGAAAATCACCGCCGGCGGCGCCTCACGCTCGCACAGCTTGGCCGCCACCTGCAGGCCATCTAGGCCGGGCATGCGGATATCCAGCAGCACCACGTCGGGTTTAAGGCTATCAATCAGCGCCAAGGCCTCCAGGCCATTGCTGGCGCAGGGCTGCAATACACGGCAGCCCTCCAGCTCGGCGACCATTCGGCTTAACCGCTCGCGGGCGAGTGGCTCGTCATCAACAATCAGGACATTCATAAAGCTCAGGCTTCCTGCGTGGGTCTCGCACAAGCATAGCGTAGACAAGTAAAGTGCCGTCCGTCACGTCGTTCCACACTAAGACTGGCACTTGGGCCAAAAAGTGCTGCCAAACGTGCATCAATATTCGCCAATCCTTGGTGCGTACCCCGCGACGGTGGCGCCTCCACGTCAGCGTCATACGGACTACTGACGCACAAACGAAACACCCCGGCGTGATACTCGGCCTCGATGCCAACTAAACCGCCTTCAATGCGTGGTTGTACCCCATAAATCAAGGCGTTTTCCAGCAGCGGCTGCAGGGTCAGTTGCGGAATCGGCAAATCGGCCGGCACGCTGTCGACCTGCCAATCTAACTGTAGTCGCTCGCCGAGGCGGTATTGCTCAATCGACAGGTAGCGTTTAGACAGCTCCAGCTCATCCTGCCACGTCACCAGACTGCCAGGCTTGGCCAGGCTAGCGCGAAATAAATCGGACAAATCCAGCACCGCCTGCTCGGCTTTATACGGGTCGACGGTCACCAAGCTGGCGATGCTATTCAAACTATTGAACAAAAAGTGCGGGCGAATCCGCGCCTGCAACGACTCCAGCCGCGCGCGCAACTCGGCCTGTTGCTGACGCCGCCACTGGCTTTGCAAATAAAAATAGCGCAGCAACAGCGCCGACATAATCAAGGCGATTAACCCGTGGCGCAGGTACAAATTGACCTCGCCATAGCGCTGCAACGGCCCGCCCAGCTGATAAAACTCGGCAACGGCGGTGCAGGCCACGGTTAGCGCGACCACAATCGCACTGCACCACAGCCCCGCCGCCCACGCCGGCAAGCCCGCCAACCACGGACGCAAACGACACAGCAAAGCGGCGCTGAGCAGCACAATCCACTGGGCAAACAGCGAGGTCAGCGCCAAACGCACCCAGTTAAAGCCGGCGTCCATCGGCTCGGCCAGCACCAGCACCAACACCAACAACTCCGCCAACAACACCAAGACCAACAACGCCTCCGGCAGGCACAACTCCGGCAGGAAGAAGTCATCATCAATCGGCGTCGCCACGCGCCTTTTTTTCGGCCAGTTAATTTGCATGCTTAGAGTTTCCTCGTGCGGCCCCGCGCCAGCAAGTTAGCGGGTCGCAACTGGCAAAAATAAATCGCAAAAAAACATTTATCGGAGCCCAGCGTGAGTTAGCCAACTTATCGGTGCCGTCCAGCCAGCAATCCTAAGCAAAGCACACCCACGCCAGCACGGCTGAGCCTGTTATTATTAGCGGATTAATGTAGTCCGATTTTATTACCGCGCAGGCCACTCGCCGTGGCGCTGCGTTATTTTTGCATTCGCCGAGAGCATGCCATGAGTGTTGAGCCTACCAACCAATCCTGGGGCGGTCGTTTCAGTGAGCCCGTTGACGCCTTTGTCGCCCGCTTTACCGCCTCGGTGGAGTTCGATAAGCGCCTGTATAAGCACGACATCATGGGCTCCATCGCCCACGCCACGATGCTCGCCAAGGTCGGCGTATTAACCGCCGCCGAGCGCGACGCCATCGAAGCCGGACTTAAGCAAATCCAGACGGAAATCGAAGCCGGCCAATTTGACTGGCGCGTCGATCTGGAAGACGTGCACATGAACATCGAGGCGCGCCTCACCGACCGCATCGGCGTCACCGGCAAAAAACTGCACACCGGCCGCAGCCGTAACGACCAAGTGGCCACCGATATTCGCCTGTGGCTGCGCGACGAGATCGACCTGATCCTTGGCGAAATCACCCGCCTGCAACAAGGCTTGCTCGGCTTGGCGGCGACTGAATCCGAGACCATCATGCCCGGCTTCACCCACCTGCAAACCGCCCAGCCGGTAATCTTCGGCCACCACCTGCTGGCCTGGTTTGAGATGCTCTCGCGCGACTACGAGCGTCTGCTTGATTGCCGTAAGCGGGCCAATCGCATGCCGCTCGGCTCGGCCGCACTGGCCGGCACCACCTACCCGATTGACCGCGAGCTGACCGCACAATTGCTGGGTTTTGACGCCGTCGGCGGCAACTCGCTGGATGGCGTGTCTGATCGCGATTTCGCCATCGAATTCTGCGCCGCCGCCAGCATCGCCATGATGCACCTGTCGCGCTTCTCCGAAGAACTGGTGCTGTGGACCTCGGCGCAGTTTCGCTTTATCGACCTGCCGGATCGTTTTTGCACCGGTTCCTCGATCATGCCGCAGAAGAAAAACCCTGATGTCCCCGAGTTGGTGCGCGGCAAAAGCGGCCGGGTATTCGGCGCCTTGATGGGCCTCTTGACCCTGATGAAGGGCCAACCGCTGGCCTACAACAAAGACAACCAAGAAGATAAAGAGCCGCTGTTCGACGCCGCCGACACCCTGCGCGACTCGCTGCGCGCCTTCGCCGACATGGTCCCGGCGATCAAACCCAAGCGCGAAGTGATGCGCGAAGCGGCGCTGCGCGGCTTCTCCACCGCCACCGACTTAGCCGACTACTTAGTGCGCAAAGGCCTGCCATTCCGTGATTGCCACGAGATCGTCGGCCACGCAGTGAAGTACGGCGTCGAAACCGGCAAAGACCTGGCCGAAATGAGCCTGCAAGAGCTGCGCGGCTTCAGTGAGCAAATCGGCGACGACGTGTTCGCCGTGCTGACCCTCGAAGGTTCGGTGAATGCCCGCGACCATATTGGCGGCACCGCACCCAACCAAGTGCGCGCCGCCATCGCCCGTGGTCATGCCTTGTTAGCCAGCCGCTAAACCCCTGCGCGATCGCGGCCTAGCGCCGCGATCAGCCGACCGAATAATCAAACAATCAAATACTCGAACAACCGCAAGGAACCGCCATGAGCGACGCCATCGACAACCCCGATGATGACGAAGACTTCACCGCCGCCACCCTCACCCAAGCCATCGAAAACCAGCTCGAAGCGCAAAGCCCGCCAGCGGCCCAAGCCACCTTCAATAAGCTGACACTGGTCGGTTACCCACGCGAGGAAGTTATCGAGCTGATGGCCCAAGTACTGGCCCATGAAGTGCGCGCCATGCTCGACGCCGACCGTCCGTTTGATTTAGCGTGGTACGAACAGGCCCTGCGCGCCTTGCCAGAGTTGCCGAAAGAGGCCTCTTAAGCCAAGCTGACTACACTGCTTATCTGCGCCAGGCTATCTCGCCTGCGCAGTGCAACTGCCGAGTAGCCCCATGCGCAGCGATCACGGTTACTTACAGCTGTTCCAGCCCCTGTTAACTGCGGTGCTTATCGCCTTCAGCGCGTCAGTACCGGCCGAGCCTCTACTGATTGGCGTCGAGGACGACTGGTTTCCCTACGCCGCGTTCAAGGACGGCATAGTCCAGGGCATGTCGGTCGACATCGTCAAGGCCGCCTTTGCCGCGACTGATACCGAGATTGAACTGCACCCTTACCCCTACCCGCGCTGCATAAGCATGGTGCAACAGGGTAAATTGCTCGCTTGTTTCAATACGGCGCACAACGCACAGGTTGCCAGCAACCATCTGCTGCCCAAGATGCCTTTATTTAGCGAAGACGTCCTACTCTGGGCGCGCGCCGCACAAGCCCCGCAGGTGACGGATGTATACGCCGCCCTCAAGGGCAAAAAAGTCGCAGTGACTATTGGCTACGAATACGGCACGCGCTTTGACACTAATCAGCAGGTGCAGCGCGTTGCCGTGCGCAAAGACCTGTACGGCTTTTTAATGCTGCAAAAACAACGGGTGGACTACAGCGTGGCCTATCGCGGCACCGCCGAGCAGTTGTTTCGTGACCACCCAGAGCTCGCCGGGCAGTTCACGGCCGTCGCTACCATCGACCAGCCACAACTGTTTTTAAGCTTCTCACGGCATAACCCGGCCGCTCCGGCAGTAGTCGAACGCTTCGAGCAGGGCATGCAGTTGATCCACGACAATGGCCGTTACCAACAAATCATTCAACAATGGCAGCCAAGCACTACACAGTGAGCGCAAGCTCGCTACACTGCTAAAACCTCGGCGCTACTGTGCTCCGAGGTACCTCCACCGGGCCCGCTGAGCCGGTGCCTTTCTCGAAGAGTTTGGAGCGCCTATGTCGTATACCCCTGAGCTGATTGCCGAACTGGAAATACTTGCACTGTTCAACCTGGGCAACACCCAGGAAGGTCTCAAGGTTCATCACGTCGCCGCGCCCAAAGCCATTGCTGCCGCGCAACGCCTGTATGACAAAGGCCTGACCAACCAAGTCGATGGCGGTTACCTAACCAGCCTCGGGCTTGAGGCCGCCGCCCACGCGCAAGGCCTGTTAACCATCCTGAATGTCCGCGAAACCGCTTAAACCTCTGTCCGCCTAAATCTCTGTCCGCCTAGCCCTTGTCCGCCTTACCGGCGGCAGCGGCCAGCCGGGCCAGATGCCGATCCAGCCAGCGCGGTTGACGATTAGCATCCTCGGCACGCTCTTGCCGACGAATCGCATCACGCACCAAGTGCACCCCCAAATAACGCAGCGGCTCCGGCGCAAACTTCCCCAACGGGCCACGCACCAACGGACTGCGGGTCCAGGCATTGTCTTGGCCGAGCACCAGCGAGCTGAGAATCTCCCCGCCCAAATACGATGGCCCGACGCCGTTGCCGGAATAACCCAAGCCGTAATGAATACGCGGATGACCATTCAACTGGCCAAAAAACGGCAAGCCGCTGACGGTACGATCCGAGGCGCCAGTCCAGGTACTGGCCACCGGCACCTCGCTTAAACTGGGAAAGAAGCTGTGCAGTTGTTCCTTGAGCAAACCCTGCCAGCGGCTCGGCTGATCAAACCCTGAGTGCATGCGATTGGCGAAAGCAAAGCTATTGCCGCCCTTGCCCAGCATCAGCCGACCGTCCGCCGTGGTGCGGTAGTAATTGACGAAGGTGCGTGAGTCGAGCACCGCGCAGCCGTGGTCCAGCCCCAGCTCCGTCAATTGTTCAGGGCAAGGTTGAGTGATCAGCATGTCGGATGAGACCAGCACCACGCTGCGTGAAAACTGCCGAAATAGCTGCGGCATCCAGGCATTCAGTGCCAGTACCACCTGCTGGGCACGGACCTGGCCGTGCGGCGTACGCACCACAGGTACGCTGCCTTGCTCGAGCGCCAGCATTGGGGTTTGGCTATAGACAGTTACCCCCAACTGCTGGGCCACCCGTGCCAGACCCCGCACCAGCTTGCCCGGCTGCAAGCTGCCGGCCACGGGTGAGAAAAACCCCTGTAAATGCCGCGCCGAACCGGCATGGGCCTGCACCCGAGCCAGCGGCCACTGTTGCCAACTGGACAAGCCTTGCTGCTGCAATTCATCCAGCACCGGCCGCAAAATATCGAGTTGCGCGGTGTTGCTGGCGGTGTACAGGGTGCCGTCTAAACGCACCTCGGCATCAATGCCGTGGCGCAGGCAAAAACCGGCAATCTCGCCCACTGCCCGCTCCGAGGCTTGCACGATGCGCGCCGCCTCGGCCGCGCCAAACAGCCGGCGCAGGGTGAAGTATTTGGTGGCCAGCGTCAGCAGGCAACCGCCATTGCGCCCGGAGGCGCCGGCGCCGCAGAGGTCGCGCTCGACTATCACCACGCGCAAATCCGGCCGCTGTTGTTTGAGCTGAATCGCCGTCCATAACCCGGTAAAGCCGCCGCCGACGATGCACACATCGGCCTCGATCGCAGCCGCCAGCGGCGCGCCCGTAGCGGCAGGCTCGGCCGCTAGCGCTTGCGCCAGCCAAAACGGCCGCAGCGGCGTACTCATGGCCGCTCGCCGTTGGCCAAGCGTCGTTGGATGGCGTCGAGCACTGCCGGCAATTCGGCAATGCTGGTGAGCACATAATGCGCGCCGGCCTGATACAACTTGGCCGCTGCGGGGCCCGCGCAGGTGGCTTGTTCGGCGGGCGTGAGGGCCAGCCACTGCGCATGGCTCAAGCCTACTTCGTTACCGGAGGCGGACAAGCCGACTGTCCACATGCCCGCCGCCAGCCCTTCATCGATACCCGGCACTGTGTCGTCAACCTTGACGCAGGCGGCCACGTCGCTGGCGCCGAGGCGAATCAGGTTTTCCAACGCCATCCACGGCCCCGGTCGGCCACCGGCGGGCAAGTCATCGGTGGCCACCACCCAGTCCGGGGCGTAACCGGCGGCGGCGGCAATCGGCAGCAGCGCATCCATCACCACCCGTGGGTAACCCGAGCAGGAACCGATTTTTAAGCCCCGCTGACGCAGCGTGGCGATGCACTGCAGCGCACCGGGAATCAGCGCCGAGTAGTCGCCGACTCGCTCGATTTGCAGCGGAATAAAGGCCGCGTACAACGCATCCACATCGGCGTCGTTCATCGCCCGGCCAAAGCGCGCTTGCCAACGCGCAGCCACGGACGGCAAACGGCCCAGCGCCTGAATGTGATCCCACTTGGCCAGCCCCATGGGGATGCGTGCCTCGGCCAGACTGACCTCAATGTCAAAGCCGGCGAAGGCTTCGATCAGCACCTGGGTCGGGGCGAAGGAGCCGAAATCCACCACGGTGCCGGCCCAATCAAAGATCACCGCCTGCAACGGGCCGGTGTAACGGCGTTGATAGCTATAGCTCATGGTCTTGCTCCTAAATGCTAGTGGACTGCCAGCCGAGATCGCGCAGGGCCCCGCCCAGCGCGGCCACCGCTTGGTCGATTTCAGCGTGATCGATAGCGCCGATACAGCCGACGCGGAACGTCTCCAACTGGGTCAATTTACCCGGATAGAGAATAAAACCGCGCTCACGCACGGCCTGGTACAGGGCCATAAACTGGTAGTCCGGATGCTTGGGCGCATGAGCGGTATAGATGATTGGCGCCTGCACAGCGGCCGCTAGATAAGGTTGCAAACCCAGCGCGGCGAGGCCAGCGCGCAGCCGCTCGGCATTCGCCTGATAGCGCGCCAGCCGCGCCGGCTGGCCACCTTCGGCGTGAAATTGATCGAGCGCCGCGCGCAGCGCCGCCAGCACATGGGTCGGCGGCGTATAGCGCCACTGGCCGGTGCGCTGCAAGTAGGCGTGCTGGTCATACAGGTCCAGCGACAACGAATGGCTGTTGCCCCGGCTGGCCGCCAACGCCGCCTTATGCACCAGCACAAAGGCCATGCCCGGCACGCCTTCTAGGCATTTATTGGCCGACGAAACCAGCGCGGCAAACGGCAATTCACGGGCATCCACCGGCAAGGCGCCAAAACCACTCATGCTGTCGATAATCAACTGCCGGCCAGCCGCCGCCACCACACGCGCAATCTCGGCCAGCGGATTGAGCAGACCGGTGCTGGTTTCACAATGAATGGCGCCGACATGGCTGATGTGCGGATGGGCGGCTAAATAGTCGGCCAGTTGCTGCGGACACACCGGCTGGTCGTCGGCAAAATTCAGGGTCGCCACTTGCCGACCCATGACCTCGGCCAGTTGCGCCATGCGCTGGCCGTAAGCGCCGTTGACCAGCACCAGCAAGGCGCCGTCGCGCGGCAGCAGAGTGCCGATGGCCGCCTCCACGGCGAAAGTGCCGGAGCCTTGCAGCGGCACACAGACATGGCTGCTCTGTGCGTGAGCAATCGCCAACAGGTCGGCGCACACGCCTGCGGTCAGGGCATTGAAGCGCCCATCCCAAGAGCCCCAGTCATGCAGCATTGCGGTTTTGGTGGCCAAACTGGTGGTCAGCGGGCCGGGGGTGAGCAAAATAGCGTCGCGCATAACAGGGACCTTTAAAAAATGAGATTGCACGATCAAGCCGCCGCCGGCGTTAGCCAGCGGCACTGCCAGCCACGGCGCTCGGCTTCAAGCATCAGGCGCGCATTGGGATTGGTCGGGCGCGGCTCGCTGACCCACTCCAGCAGGGGCAGGTCGTTGTGCGAGTCACTGTAGAAATAGCTCTGCTGGATTTGCGCATGCTCGCGCAGCAGCCAGTTTTCCAGGCAATGCACCTTGCCCTCGGCGTAGGTCAGCAAGCCTTGGGCGCGACCGCTGTAACAGCCGCCACGCACTTCGCAGGGCACCCCATGGATGTGTTCAAAACCCAGCGCCGCACCCATCGGCCGGACCAGAAACTCTTCACTGGCCGACACCAGCAGCAAGGTATGGCCGGCGGCGCGATGGGCCGCGATCAGTTCCAGCGCCTCGGGGTAAACCCGTGGTAACAGTTGCGAGCGAATCAACTGCTGCACCTCGCGGGCCACCACCGCCTCGCTGCGTCCAACCAATGGTGCCAAGGTCAGATCCAAATAGGCATGCATGTCCAGCCCACGCTCGCCGTAATCGGCCATTAAAGCCGCGTGCTGGCGGGCAAATGTCTCGCGGTCGGCCCAACCGAGGTCTTGCATATGCGCCGCCCAACTGGCGGAACAATCGGCGTCCAAGAGGGTGTGATCAAGATCGAAAATCGCCAGAGTAAGCGCTTGCATGACGGGAGCCTTATGCACCAAGTTGAATGCTCGGCAGTATCGACACTCTGCGTCCAACAGCCCACACAGCAGGGCTTGCGCCGAGCGCTAGATTTTCTTATGACCTGTAACAATAACGTCATACAGCCTCGATTTACTGCAAGCCTCGCCTAGACCAAAGCCTTATTAGTTCCCACTTATGTCCAGACTGCCGCCGCTAAACGCCCTACGCGCCTTTGAAACTTCGGCGCGGCTGGGCAGCTTTACCCGCGCCGCCGAAGAGCTGCACGTCACCCAAGCGGCCGTCAGCCAGCAGGTTAAACAGCTCGAACAGCACCTCGGCAGCCCCTTGTTCGTGCGCGAAGCCAAGGGCCTGCGGTTAACCGAGGTCGGCCGCAGCTACCTGCCGGCGCTGACCCAAGCGTTCCATACCTTGCGCAATAGCACCGACGAACTGTTCGGCGAACGTAGCCGCACCCAACTCAACGTGCGCGTATCCAACTCCTTCGCCGAGCATTTTCTGGCCCCGAGGCTGCAACGTTTTTTGGCCGACTATCCGCGCTTTCGCGTGCGCATCAGCTCCTCGCCCTGGACCGCCTTTACCGAGGACAGCAATGCCGACGTGGAGATCTGCAATGGCTATGGCGACTGGAGTAATCGCCAAGTCGAACGCCTGACCAGCGAACACTGGCTGACCGTCTGCAGCCCGGCCACGCTGGAGCGGCGCGGCTGGCCGGAGTCGGCGCAGGCGTTGATGCGCTGGCCGCTGTACAGCGTGCTCGGCTATCGCGAAGGCTGGAACGAATGGCTCGCCTGTCAGCAGATCGACGGGCTGGCGCCAGCCCCCGGCTTGGAGTTCGACACCACCACCCTCGCCATGCAAGCGGTGCGCTATGGCGATGGCGCGCTCCTGACCCGTAGCTTTCTGGTCAGCGACGCCCTGCACCGTGGCGAGCTGGTGCAACCGCACCCCGGCGTGCTGCCGACTCGCGGCGGTCACTACTTGGTTTGTCAGCGCGGCGATCAACGCCCCAAGGTACTGGCCTTCTGCGACTGGCTACGGCGTGAGTTACGCGGCCATCAAGCCGGCTTACGCCTGCCGCTTCCTGGTCTAGCCCAAGAATGACTGGCGCTGGCTATTAGTAAAACTAGGCCATTTGCGCCTGCTTAGTCACAAAGCCGCAACCCAGCGGGCCTAGCATTTAGACCAGCGAGCCCACACGACTCAGCCGTAACGGCTGACAGCGCGCTCGCTCACCCAAGTCACCATCGCCCCGGTTCCGGGCCTCGCCCGATTAGGAGTTTTTTGTGAAATTGCTCAAGCCTTTGCGTTCCATGCTCGCCGTTGCCATGACCAGCCTGTCGTTTGCGGCCCTAGCCGCCAATGAACTGACCGTTTACACCGCCCTCGAGCCAGAAGACATGGGCAAGTACGCGGCACGCTTCAACCAGGACCACCCGGACGTGAAGATCAACTGGGTGCGCGACTCTACCGGCGTGATCACCGCCCGCCTACTGGCCGAAAAGGCCAATCCGCAGGCAGACGCGGTCTGGGGTCTGGCCGCCACCAGCCTGATGCTGCTGCAAAAAGAAGGCATGTTGCAGGGCTATGCCGCCAAGGATGTCGACCAGCTCAAACCGCTGTTCCGTGACAGCCAGAACCCGCCAACGTGGGTCGGCATGGACGCTTGGATGGCCGCCATCTGTTTCAACACCGTAGAAGCCGCCAAGCACAACCTGCCGATGCCCAAGAGCTGGCAAGACCTGACTAACCCGGTGTATCGCGGCCATATCGTGATGCCCCATCCGGCGTCATCCGGCACCGGTTTTCTGGACGTCTCGGCCTGGCTGCAGACCTTTGGCGCCGAGAAGGGCTGGAGCTACATGGACGGCCTGCACCAGAACATCAAGCAATACACCCATTCCGGCTCCAAGCCTTGCAAGATGGCCGCCACCGGCGAGGCGCCAATCGGCATCTCCTTCGCCTACCGTGGCGCCAAAGAGAAAGCCGCTGGCGCACCGCTGGAGCTGATCTTCCCAAGCGAAGGCCTGGGCTGGGAAATGGAAGCCGCCGGCATCCTCAAGGGCACCAAGCAACTGCCCGCAGCACAAACCCTGATGGACTGGGCCGCCAGCGAAAAAGCCAACCAGCTGTACAACGAAGGCTACGCCATCCTCGCCCGCCCGGGGATCGCCAAGCCGGTCGCGAACTTCCCGGCCGAGCCAGAAAAGCTGCTGATCAAGAATGACTTCAACTGGGCCGCCGCAAACCGCGACAGCATCCTCACCGAGTGGCAGAAACGCTACGAAGGCAAGGCCGAAGCCAAGTAACTAGGGGGAAACCCTAAACCGAGTGTCGGCAACACCCTGTCCGCCAGACCTGACCTAATCAGTCCAGCCAGGTTTGGCGGAAAACAGGGTTTTGTTGTTTTTGTACAAAGCTGCACATTAAAGGTAATCCCCATGACTCAAGGCTGCGGCAGCCGTCTGCAATTGCACGGCATTAACAAGCACTTCGGCAGCACCCAAGTGCTGCGCGATATTGATCTGGATATCCAGCCGGGCGAGCTGGTGTGTTTTCTCGGCCCCTCGGGCTGCGGTAAAACCACCTTGCTGCGCATCATTGCCGGCCTCGAAGCGCAGAGCAGCGGCCGCTTGCTGCAAGGTCAGCGAGATATTTCGCTGCTGCCACCGCGCCAACGTGACTTTGGCATTGTCTTTCAGTCCTACGCCTTATTCCCCAATCTCAGCGTGCAGGCCAACATCGCTTTTGGCTTGCGCAGCCAGCATCAACCCAAAGCCATGATCGAACAGCGGGTCACGCAACTGCTGGAACTAATAGGTTTGGACGAGCACCGCCATAAATACCCGGCGCAACTGTCCGGCGGCCAACAACAGCGGGTGGCCTTGGCCCGCGCCCTAGCGCCGGCACCCGGTTTGTTGTTGTTGGATGAGCCCTTGTCGGCGCTGGACGCCCGTGTGCGCGGCCATCTGCGCAAGGAAATTCGTCGCCTGCAACAGCAGCTTGGAGTCACCACTATATTGGTCACCCACGACCAAGAAGAGGCCCTGACCATGGCCGATCGCGTGGTGGTGATGAACCAAGGCGTGATTGAGCAAGTCGGCACCCCGCAAGAAATCTACCGCCAGCCGGCCAGCCCGTTTGTGGCTGAGTTTATTGGTGCGATGAACTTCGTCGACTCCAGTCGCGATGCCGCAGGCAAACTCAGCCTCGCCGGTCAGCCGCTGGATATGCCGGCGCAACAACCGGGGCAACGGCTACGTCTGGCATTTCGCCCCGAAGAAGTGCAACTGGTGCCCGTCAATGAAGGCGGCTTACCGGCGCAGGTGGAGCAGGTGGAGTTTTTCGGCACCTTTATTCGTTTACGCGTGCGCGTCGAGGGCCTGTCGAATGCCTTGACGGTCGATGTGGATGCCCGCCGTGCCCGACTGTTGGGGCTCTGCGAGGGCAAGCAGCTGGGCATGCACCTGCCGGCCGATGCCTTGAGCTGTTTTGCGGCCTGATTTTTCAGCATTTTAAGGCCGTCTCTGGCGGTCAATTTTCTTGGATTACCCTCACCATGTTTGCCTCCCTCCTAAGCCAAGGTCGCTTGGTCAGCCATGAGCGCCTTTGGTTGGCGCTGTTTTTTGCGCTGCTGATTGGTCTATTTATCGTCCTCTTACCCGCGCCGCTGCTCAGTCTGCTGGGGCGTAGCCTGGAAGACCGCGACGGCAACTTTGTCGGTCTGGCGAACTTTGAACAGTACTTTGCCAGCGGTGCCTTGCTGCGCGCGCTGGGTAACTCGTTACTGGTGGCCGCGCTCAGTACCCTCGTGGTACTGAGCAGCGCCTTTGCCGCCGCCTGGGCCTTAACCCGCAGCTTGTTGCCGTATCGCGGCTGGATTCGTGCGGCATTGTTATTGCCGATTCTGGCGCCGTCGCTGCTGCCGGCCATCAGCCTGATTTACCTGTTCGGCGAACAAGGCGTGCTCAAGGCGTGGCTCGGTGACAGTTCGATTTATGGCCCGTTGGGCATAGTCCTCGGCTCGTGTTTCTGGACTTTCCCACATGCCTTGATGATTTTGCTCACCGCCATGTCGCAGGCCGACGCCCGCCATTACGAGGCGGCCGAGGTGCTCGGCGCCTCAAGTTGGCGAACCTTCTTTACCGTAACCCTGCCGAATGCCCGCTACGGTTTGGTCAGCGCCGGCTTTGTGGTGTTTATTCTGGTATTCACCGACTTTGGCGTGCCCAAGGTGATCGGTGGCCAGTTCGCCATGCTCGCCACCGACGTGTACAAACAGGTGATAGGTCAGCAGCGCTTCGAGATGGGCGCGGTGGTCAGCGTGCTGTTGCTGTTGCCGGCTTTACTGGCGTTTATGGCCGATCGTTGGGTGCAAGGCCGCCAAGCCGCCACCCTGACCGCCCGCGCGGTGCCTTGGCGACCGAAAATCAATCGCCTGCGCGACCTCTGGGCCGCCACCTTGCTACTGCCGGTGCTGGTTTTTTTTGGCGCGGTGATTGGCATGGCGATCTACGCCTCGCTGGTGAGCTACTGGCCGTACAACCTGACGCTGAGCCTGAATAACTACCAGTTCGGCCGGGTGATTGGCGACGGCTGGGGCAGCTATTTCAACTCCCTGCAACTCGCCGGGCTGACCATGCTGGCGGGCACCACACTGGTGTTTTTCAATACCTGGCTGAGCCAGCGCACCCCGCAGCCGCGCAGCCTGGTCGCGCTGTTTCAGTTACTCAGCCTGCTGCCGCTGGCGGTGCCGGGAATGACCCTAGGGCTGGGCTATATTTTCTTCTTCAACCACCCGAACAACCCGTTGAATGGTTTATACGGCGGCATGACCATTCTGGTGCTCTGCACCCTGACGCACTTCTACTCGGTGCCGCACCTGAATCTGGTCACGGCGTTTAAACAACTGGACAGCGAGTTTGAAGCGGTCGGCGAATCGCTGCGCGCCTCGCGCCTACAGATTCTCTGGCGGGTCAGCTTGCCGATGAGCCTGCCGGCGCTGCTGGATGTAGCCCTGTATTTTTTCGTCAACGCCATGACCACAGTGTCGGCGCTGGTGTTTCTCTACGGCCCACACACCAACCTAGCGGCCATCAGCGTGCTCAATCTGGATGACGCTGGGCAAACCGCCAGCGCCGCGGCCATGGCCGTGTGCATCATGGCCACCTGCGCGCTGGCCAAACTGCTGCACGGCCTGCTCGGCGCCGCACTGCAGCGCCGACAAACTATCTGGCGCGGTGCATGAGCAGCTTTACCCTGCTGCTGGTGCTGCTCTCGGCCATCAGCCATGCCAGCTGGAACCTCGCTGGTAAAAAAGCCAACCCCAGCCTTGGCTATTTTTACCTAGCCAGCCTCTGGGGCGCACTGCTCGGCTTGCCGTTGGTGCTGCCATTCACCCATACGTTGCTGCTGGCCATGACTCCGGGGATCTGGGCCTGGGTACTGCTCTCAGGGCTGTGTCAGGCGCTGTATTTATGGGGCCTGGCCGAGGCTTACCGGCGCGGCGAGTTGTCCGCGCTGTACCCCCTGATCCGCTCTTCACCATTAATTTTGCTAATGCTCGGCAGCCTATTGCTGGGCAGCGCCGAGCGCATCAGCGGCGGCGCCATGTTCGGTATCGTGTTGATCGTCGGCGGTTGTTTCTTCTTGCCCATGCAGCGCTTTGGCGACCTGCGCCTAAGCCACTACCTGAATCCCGCCACCTGCTTCGCCCTATTGGCGGCCACCGCCACTGCCGGCTATTCGCTGATCGACGACCTAGCCACTCGCGCCATGCGCGAATTGCCCGGAGCAGCCCTAGACAGTGCCTGGGTGGCGCTCTTGTATGTAGTGCTGCAAGCCTGCAGCGCGACACTCTGGCTGGGGCTGGCGTTACTGCTGCCCAGCCAGCGGCGACAGTGGCCGCAACTCAAAGGCCAAGCGCGCAGCAGCCTGTTTACCGGAGTGATGATGCTGCTGACCTACGCCCTAGTGGTCTGGGCCATGGCCTACGCCAGCGACGTCAGCTACGTGGTGGCGTTCCGGCAAGTCAGCATCCCGATTACCGTGGCCTTGGGCATCACGCTACTCGGCGAACGCCTGACCCCGCCGAAATTAGTCGGGGTCGGCATAGTGGTTATCGGCTTGCTGCTGGTGGTGCTCAACTAGCGATGCACGCTGGTGGCAAACGCTGCGCGGTTTACCACCCTACAGACCGATATGAGCTTTGTAGGGTGGACAACGCGAAGCTTGTCCACCATGACCACACGCCACTCTGGCACAAGCCGGCGAATATGCTTAGGCTCTAAGCATGAGCCGCAACCAAGAAATCCACCCCGACATTGACGATGGCATCGACCGCAAGGTGCTGACGCAATTACGCGCGCGCTTTCTTAAAGTTAATAGCGGGCGCATTGAGCGCGCCATGCAAGCGCTGTCCACTCGCCAACAGTGGGTGCTGAAGCTGTTGCCGCTGTTGTTTCATGTCAATCACCCGCTCTTGCCGGGCTATGTCTCGGGCAGCACGCCGGCCGGCCTCTGTGGTTTTGAGCCGGACGACGAGCTACTCGGCGAAGCCCAGCGCCTGACCCGCTCGTTCGTCTACAAGCCCTATCGCGGCAAGCCACAACTGCCGTTACAGGGGCTGTTTTTGATGGGCAGTCTCGGCACCTTGGCGCAAGCCGAGCAGAGCGACATGGACCTCTGGGTATGCCACGCGCCGCAACTCTCGCAGCAAGCGCTGGATGAACTGCAACGCAAATGCACCCTGCTGGAGACTTGGGCCGCCACTCAGGGGGCCGAGGTGCATTGCTTCTTGGTCGATCCGGCGCGCTTCAATGTGACCGATCGCGAAGCGCAACTGACCTCCGATGACTGCGGCACCACCCAGCACTATTTATTGCTCGACGAGTTTTACCGCAGCGCCATCTGGCTGGCCGGGCGCACGCCTTTGTGGTGGCTGGTGCCGGTGTATGAAGAGCAGCGCTACGACGACTACTGCCGCACCTTACTGAGCAAACGCTTTATCCGCGCCGATGACGTGCTCGACCTCGGCCACCTAGCCCAGATCCCGCCGGCGGAGTTCCTCGGCGCGGGCATGTGGCAACTGTTTAAGGGCATCGAGTCGCCGTATAAATCGGTGCTCAAACTGCTGCTCACCGAGGTGTACGCCAGCGAGCATCCACGGGTTGAATGCCTGAGCCTCAGGTTCAAACAGGCGGTGTTTGCCAATCGTCTCGATCTGGACGAGCTGGACAGCTACATCGTGTTGTATCGCCGTTTAGAGGAGTACCTCAACGGCCGTGGCGAGCTGGAACGGCTCGAACTGATCCGCCGCTGCCTGTACTTGAAGGTCAATAAGAAGCTCAGCAAACCGCCGCGTAACCGCAAAAAAAGCTGGCAACGGCTGCTGCTCGAACGCCTCACCGCCGAGTGGGGCTGGAGCGAGCGCGAACTGCTGATGCTGGATAATCGCCAGCAGTGGAAGGTTCGTCAGGTCAGCCAAGAGCGCCGCGCGCTGGTCAATGAACTGACCTACAGCTACCGCTTCTTGTCCGACTTTGCCCGCACCCAGCAGGCCGGCAGCCTGCTCAACAGTCGCGACCTGAGCATCCTCGGCCGCCGCCTGTACGCCGCCTTCGAGCGCAAGGCCGGCAAGGTCGAGTTTATTAACCCCGGCATCGCCCCCGACCTTGCCGAAGAAACCCTGACCCTGGTGCAAAGCCCGGCGGCCGAAGCCGCCAGCGACGGCCAGTGGGCGCTGTACAGCGGCAGCTTAAACGGCCAAGACACGGCGGATTTCGCCCCGCTAAAGCGCAGCCGACAATTGGCCGAATTGCTCGCTTGGTGCCACCGCAACAGCGTGATCGACAGCAGCACGCGCCTGTCCTTGCAGCCGGGCAGCAGCGACCTGAATGACTTTGAGTTGTCCAACCTACTGGAAAGCCTGCAACTGGTGCTGCCGCTACCCTTCGCCAGCGTGCCCGAGCAAGCCCTGCTCGAAGCCTGCGCACCGGCCAGCGTGCTGCTGCTAGTGAATGTCGGGGTTGACCCACTCAAGCAACACAGCCTGCTCAACGTACACCTGACCAGCGGCCGCATCGATGCGCTGGGTTACTCCGGGGTGCGTGAAAATCTGGTGCTGACCTTCGACCAAATCACCCTGAACAGTTGGAACGAACTGCTGGTCAGTCGCTACGACGGCCCTAACGCCCTGCTCGACTGCCTGCGCGACTATTTAAATAGTCTGCCGGCAGGTGGCAGAAGACCCAATTTGCAGATTCGCTGCTTCTGTAAAAACCGCGCGGTAACCATCGGCCAACGGGTTGCAGCGTTGTTCAACGACGCCCTCAACCAACTGGCCAAGCCGCAACTGAGCCGCTACCTGCTGCAGATTCAACAGCACTACCATGTGATCAACCTAACTCCCGGTCAGGTCAGCCACGCCACACTGGCCGATCTGCCGAGTTTGATTGAGCACCTTGGCCAGCAGCAGAGCTGCTTTAGCGCGCTGCATTTGGACCCGCATGTATTAGAGGGCGACGACCTCGCGCTGATCCTGCCGCAGGGCCGCGCCGACTGCATTCAAGTGTTCTACCGCCTGCACGGCGAGCACGCCGAACTGAGCATTTTGGATGAACACAACGCCCTGTGGCGTCAGCGCGTGCCCTTCCATGATGAGCAAAATCTGCTGACCCCGGTGCAGCGCTTCTTGCAATCGATGCTCTACCGACGCAACGCCCTGGTCACCTTCGACAGCCCACAACTGCCGATGGAGTTGGAGCTGCTGTATTACCAAGTGCTGCCCGCCGCGCCGCAACGCGCCCAGCAGCTAGAACGCCGCCCGGCGCCACAAACCCTCGGCAGCCAACCGTTCTATCAGGTGCAGGTGATAGTCGAACCGGCCGAACCCGGCCGCGAACACATCAGCCTGTACTGCAACCACCGCGAGTTTTCCGAGCTAGAACATGGCACCGATCTATTCGCCGCCGTCGCCCGGCACATCCTCAGCAAACGCCAAGGCGGCGAACGCTACCCCTGCTACATCACCGACCTCGACCTGTCGCGAGTGCTCGACGACGGCCACAGCCAAACCATCCACTACCTACGCTACAAAGCCCGGCTGGAAGAAGCGCTGAATAGCGCGTTGCAGAACGCCTAACAGCTAAGGTTTGAGAGGCTTGCGCACTGGCGGTTTTAGGTTGTCAGGGCTGACCACTTTTTTGCCGGATTTGGCTTCCAGCTCCGCGCGCGCTTTACCGGCAATGCGGCCACCGCTTTTGGCCGCTGCGCTGTTCTCGGCCATGCCGGTGGCATCCACGCTCTCGGCAATCTGCCGGGTGGATAACTCGGCCAGCGCGGTGAAAATCAACTCCGCTTCGCTCATATGGTCGCGCAAATTCTGACTGCTCAACCCCTTGAGATCCTTGTGCGCCTTGACGCCCAGATCGGCCCATTCCTGATGAATGATATTGGTCAGAATGGCGTACTCCTGACCTTGCTTGATCTCGTGATTGGCCCAGTAATCGGTCAGTTTGTTACGAGTTTCCTGGCCGAGCATGCGTTGCTGAATCCACTTTTCGCTACGCCCGTGCTGCTGCCAGGTGCTGCGCGCCCGGTCCACCGCTTGGGCAGGATCGGCCAGTTCCTGCATGCGTTCGTAGCCGACCTTGGCCAACCACAACTTGATCGGCTCAGCCTTGGGGCTGGGCACCGACTGCACCAGACGCAACAGGGTTTCAGCATTGGCGGCATCGGTCAGGCGCTGCTTGCCGTCGGAGGCGGTCATTTTCAACTGGTTACAGTCTGTAACCAGTTGACTGCCCTCCTTGACTAGGCGGTTCTTCAGCACTTTCCAGTAGTTACGCGCCGACTGATAGTCAGGCTGCTGGGTCAATACCTGAATGATATCGATAACAGAGAACCACCAGACCTCGCCTTGCTCGTCGTAGATGCGACGAATCTGCGAAGTTTCAAACAGGGCGATGTCATTGGGTAACTGGCTCATAGGCGAACTTCCTTTTTCGCTGGTTTTTTACCTGTTGGCTGACTGGCCGCCAAGCGCTGGCTGTAGCTCAGGTACAGCTCGAAGAGAAAAGCCACGCGCTCGGCTTCGCTGTTGAAGCGGGTTTTGCCGTAGGCCGCGTCTACCGCTTTATCGAGGCTTTGATGGGCCTTGAGCAAGGCCGGCGGCATGCTTAGCGGGTCGTACAGATCGGCCAAGGTCGCCTCGGGGAATTGCGCGCGAGCAGCCAGCACCGCCTCAGCGGCGGTTTCGATGGCGGCGCGCAGTTTAATGGCGCGCAAGCTCTCGGCAGTGGCCGGTGCATCTGCTTGTGGCGCGGGTAAGTCGGGCCAAGGGAAGTTGTTGTAGACGATGCCTGCGGAGTATTGATAGTCGCTTTTCATCCGCCCGCACACGGCGCGCATCCAAGCCATGTGCATGGCGGATTGCAAAACACCAAATTCAAACCGTGTCGCATTGGGGACGACCAGAACGCTAGGGTTGATAATTATTTCGGGCTGCAAGAAGCCCAGCGGCACATATTCGCGGCGTTCAGAAGATACCTTTGGAATCAAAAGATAAGGAGTTTCTGGCTGCCGATTCTCGCCAAATTCAGTTGGGGTTTTCGCCAACTTACGGGTAGGAATTTTGACACTTTTCAACCGTGCTTCTTTCACGGCTTCAACCCGCTGCAATACGCTAGGCATAGCTCGCAAAGCTTGCGGGCTGATACCTTTTAGCCAAAGACAATATCGCTTGCTGCCATTTAGAAACTCCTCACCACCGATGAATTCGCGGATAAATGGCAAAGCTCCCGGCTCTTGGGCGAGAAAGGCGTCAAGCTCATAGGCTTCTATGACGAAGTGGCCGAAATCAACCGCCTTACTTCCGAAAACAATTTCCGAGACTGAACAAATCGGCTTCATCCGCCGCTCTATGACCATTGACGGTGCATCTATCAGATAAGGGGATACATTGCCCACTCGGACGGCGAGCGCCTCGCCTTTGATATTTTCGTACTCGAAAAGGGTCTTTTCCTCCACATCATCCAGCCCAAAGCCGACGATCACACAATGTACGGCGGCCTTGCCGCGCGCCTCGTTACTCCAGGCAAAGGTACGGTGAGCAAAGTGAATTTTGATGCCCTGCGCCAGCATCCAACTCCATAGCACACCGACTTGTTCGCCTTGGGTGATCGAGTTGGTAGACACAAAAGCGCAGCGCAGCGCTGGTTTGGCGGCCATGTACCGCGCCGTCTTCACATACCACGCCGCGACGAAATCCAGTACACCCGCCCCCGCCACGCCGTTCATCACCAACGTCATGTCGGCTTTTTGTGCGGCAGATTGTTCCTTCTTGCCCAGAAACGGCGGATTGCCAATCACCAAGCTGCACTTCTGCGCCGCCACCACGTCATTCCAATCCAACTGCAAAGCGTTACCGCAGACAATATGGGCGGTGGCGGCCAAGGGAATCCGGGCGAAGTACAGGCCAAACTCCTGTGACACTTGCAGGTTCATCTGGTGGT
Source organism: Pseudomonadaceae bacterium (assembly GCA_019745275.1). Classification (GTDB taxonomy): domain Bacteria; phylum Pseudomonadota; class Gammaproteobacteria; order Pseudomonadales; family Pseudomonadaceae; genus Aquipseudomonas. Next base: position 29,205 of record JAIETJ010000136.1, read on the forward strand.
CCATCAGCCACATGGCCACTTGGGCGATTTGCGCGGGGAACTCCTCAATCTCGATGCCGTAGAACTGGTCCACATCGAGGCGCACCAAGGTAGCGATGTTTTCCGTCTGGCCCGATTGCTGCGCTTGCAGGTGCAACTGGCGCAACACGTCCAGCTCCAGCAGGCGCAGTTCGCGGTAGGTAATTACCAAAAAGTTGCCGCAGCCGCAGGCTGGGTCGAGAAAGGTCAGGCTACGCAGCTTATTGTGAAACTCGAAGAGCTTGTTGCGGTTGCTTTTGGCCTTGTGAAACTCGGCCCACAGCTCGTCGAGAAACAACGGTTTGAGCAACTTGAGGATGTTCTTTTCGCTGGTGTAGTGCGCACCCAAATTGCGCCGCGCCTGCTTGTCCATGATCGACTGAAATAGCGAACCGAAAATTGCCGGGGAAATCCGCGACCAGTCCAGCGCGCAGCAGTCGAGCAAACTCTGACGCATGGCCGCATCGAACGCCGCTGGCGGCAGTTGCTCGGCAAACAATTTGCCGTTGATGTACGGGAAGGCGGCCAACTGTTCGTCGAGGTTTTTCAGGCGTTTGCCGGGCGGGCTGTTGAGGTTGTGGAACAGGCTGGCGAGGCGATCGCCAAGGTCGCTGCCGTCCTCGCTGGTGCGCTGTTCGAGGTAGTCCTGCAACTGCTGACGCTCGAAAATCCCGGTGTCTTCGGCAAACAAACAAAACAACAGGCGCACCAGATACAACTCCAGCGGATGGCCGTCGTAACCGACCGCCTGCAACTGGTCGTGCAGCTTGCCCATGCGCTCGGCAGCCTTGATATTGACCGGGTCTTGCTCTTGGATAACGTGGGTTTGGTAGCCGGAAATAAAGCCGAACAGGCGCACGTATTTGTGCAAATCGGCGAGAGCAAAATCGTGCTGCGTGCCGTCGTCGAGGTCATACAAACGGAAACGCGCGAAGTCAGAAACGATCAGGTACTTGGGTAGCTCGCGCTCTTTCAAGCCGGGAAAATAATCCAGCGCCTGGCTGTAGGCACGGTCGAGGTCTTTACCACGCGACTTGTGCTCGATCAGCAGCATGCCCTTCCAGAGCAGGTCGATGTAGCCGTCCTTGCCGTCAATTTTTTTAACCCGCGACTCAAAGCTGGCCACCCGGCGGCGACTCACGCCAAAGACATTAAAAAAGTCATTCCAGAACGGTTTGGCTTCGGCGTCTTCGCTGGTTTCGTCAGCCCATTCGCGGGAGAACGCCAAGGCGCGGCTTTTTATTTCGTTCCAGCTTAAGGGCATTGCGGTTCATCCCTGAAAATGTCGGCAGGTAATTAAAGGCCGCGCTTGAGCGGCTGCAGCGTAAAAGAGTACAGCAAAGCCAAATTCGCCCGGCAACAAACTCCTAGCAGTCGAGCTAAGCCTGCGCACCGAGGGTTAACCTCGTTATAGGTGTGTTACCGGTTGCCGGCGGCTTTTGTAGGGTGGGTTAGTGGCGCAGAGCAGGGTTTGCAAATCCGCTACGTGATCTGTGCGCCACGTAACCCACCGAGCGGTTTCAGCCCACCAAGGCTTCTGAGTCGAGACAGCGGCGGGCTGAAGCCCACCCTACGAAACTGCGGCGAATCCGGGTTAAGTCGAGGCGCTGCCGGGTTTGCGCAAACGGCCTTGCGCCGCCGCACAAATCTCTCGGCGGCAGCGTAATAGCGCTAAAGGCTGAAGTCGCCGGCGGCTTCCGGTTGATATTCAACGGCCAGCAGGGTCAGTTTGATCAGCTTGCCGGCGGGTGCAGGCCAGTCAATCTGCTGGCCGACGCTCAGGCCCAGCAAGGCGCTGCCAATTGGCGCGAGAATCGACACTGTGCCCTCGGCACCGGCGTTCTGCGGGTAGACCAAGGTCAGGTGGTACTCCTTGGCGCTACTTTCGTCGCGACAGAACACCCGTGAATTCATGGTTACCACGCCCGCCGGCACTTCGTCATGGCCAACGATTTGCGCACGCGCCAACTCCTTCTCCAAGGCCTCGACGCCAGGGCCGGCGTTCTTCGGGTCGGCAAGCAGACGCTCCAAGCGTTGTAAATCCAAGCGGGTGATGGTGATGGACGCTGTACTCATGATGCTGGCGAAGCCCCCTGTAACTGACGCAAAAAAGCAAAACCCCGAGAGAACCCGGGGTTTAGTTGAACCTCTATCTATCGAGGCAGAAGCCGACCGTAACACAGCCGAACAAATACACAAGGCAGCGGGGCGTTAGCGGCGGCCGAGCGGCGAGCGGTCTAAACGGCCTTGCGCCGCTGCGCATATCTCGCGTCGGCGGCTATTGTTGGCGCTGCCCCATTCGAGGATTTCTGCCAATAAACGACCACAGCCGAGGCAGCAATCGGCATCGTCTAGGCAGCACTGGCGCCGGCACGGTGAGTCAACGGGAGACTCCGCTGGGGCCGGGGTGTTGGCCGAGATGTCAGAGTTCTTCAAACTCAAGTTCCACACCGCCCTGTTCGAGGGTCAAGCGGGCGAGCATTTCACCCAGCAGTTCGTCGCTGGTGTCGCACATCCAGCGTTCACTGGCGGCGTCGTAATCGAAGTGAAAACCACCCGAACGGGCGGCCAGCCACAGTTGCCGTAGCGGCTCTTGGCGGCTGAAGATTAGCTGGGTGCCATTCTCAAAGCGCACGGTTAATACCCCGGCGGAGTTTTCCAGGTCGAGGTCGAGGTCACTGCCATCGAACACGTCTTCGATGCTCTCTTGCGCAGCATCCACCAGATCGTGAAAACGGGCTTCGGTCAAACTCATTGCAACTACCTCAACAAATAAAAAATACGTCCAGCAGCAATAATCCGGCTTTTATCCGGTCGGACAGAGCAACGCCCGCAGGCACGCTAGTGTGCACTCAGCGCGCCGATTCGGCTAATAAACTGCGCCGATAGGCGCCGGGACTTTGCCCGGTCCAACGGCGAAACGCGCGGGCCAAAGAACCCGCTTCGCTAAAGCCAAGCAGAAAGGCGATGTCGGCCAATTCCAAGCTCGCGTCACGCAAGTAGTGCCGCGCCAGCGGCTCGCGGGTTTCATCCAGCAACTGGCTAAAGCTTAATCCCGCCTCGCTCAAGCGCCGCTGTAAGGTGCGCGGGCTCAGCGCTAAGGCGCGGGCTAAATGTGGTAAATCAACCGGGCCGGCCGCTAACTGCAGCGTCAGCAATTCGCGCGCGCGCACAAGCAGGCTATCGCCTTGTTTAAGCTCGGCTAATTGTCGCTCGGCATAGGCGTCCAACATTATCCGCATCGGCCCATCGGCCTGACCCAGCGGGGTATTGAGCAGACGCTTAGGAAACACCAAGGCATTGTCGGCCTGATCGAATAACACTGGGCAACGAAAAATTCGCTGGTGCTCGCTGATGTCAGCCGGCTGCGGATGCTGAAAGCGTACCCGCGTTGGGGCTAGGTCCAGCCCACTAATCCAGTGTCCGAAGGTCACCCAAGCGGCCAAGGTTTCTTCGCTGGTGTGGCGCTGCAGCTGGGGCGATAACGGCTGCCAGCTGTGCGCTATTTGCGCCTCAAGGCCCGCTTGCGCAGGCTCGTCTTGCAGTTCGACGCGACCCAGACTACCGACCAGTTCGGCGTAACGTGCTTGCCGGTGCAAGGCATCCGCCAAGGTCGCGCAACTCATAATTAAATAACCGAGCACCCCGCAATAACCCGGCCGCACCGCCTCACCGAGGTGCAAACCAAGATTTTCATCGCCGCTCAACGCCAGCCCCTGCTCAAGCAACTGCAAATAATGGCTGGCACTGATGCGCTGTTCACGCTGGGCCAAGAGGCTCGGCGCCAGCTGCACCTGCGCCAACATGCTGGCTGTGGGTATGTCGCGCTGCGCGAGGTAGTCGAGCAAGCCTTGCAGGTAGGCCACCGACACTGAACCTGGGTGTGCTTTGGGACTGTTCATCCACGCTCCACGCTAATCGCCACTAAGCCTTATAAGCCCCGGCAACCGTGAACTGTGGCGCATAGGCAAGCCGCCGGGGGGCCGGTATACTCGGGCGCAATTACTGATTTTACAAGGACTGCCCCTATGAAGCGTTTACTGCTTCCCTTCGTTGCACTGCTGGTACTGTCTTCGGCCCTAGTTGGCTGCGGACAAAAAGGCCCGCTCTATCACCCCAATGATGAAAAAGCCGCCAAGCAGCACGACAAAGACGTCTACGAAAACTAAGGGGTTTCCATGCAAGCTTTTACCAGCCGCGACGGCCAACTGTTCGCGGAGGGCGTGGCGCTGTCCGCCATTGCCGAGCGCTTCGGCACGCCCACTTACGTTTACTCGCGCGCCCATATCGAGGCGCAATACCGCGCCTATGCCGATGCCTTAGATGGCATCGAGCATATGGTTTGCTTCGCGGTTAAAGCCAACTCCAACCTCGGCGTACTCAACGTCTTGGCGCGCCTCGGCGCAGGTTTTGACATCGTCTCCCGTGGTGAGCTGGAACGGGTTTTGGCCGCCGGTGGCAAACCGGAAAAAATGGTCTTCTCCGGCGTCGGCAAGAGCCGCGACGACATGCGCCGCGCCCTGCAAATTGGCGTGCACTGCTTTAACGTCGAGTCCACCGACGAGCTGGAGCGTCTGCAGCAAGTTGCCGCCGAATTGGGCGTGCAAGCGCCGGTGTCCTTGCGGGTTAATCCGGACGTCGATGCTGGCACCCACCCGTACATTTCTACCGGCTTAAAAGAAAACAAGTTCGGCATCGCCATCAGCGACGCCGAGGCCGTGTATGCCCGCGCCGCCGAGTTGCCGAACCTGCAAGTTCTGGGTGTCGATTGCCATATCGGTTCGCAACTGACCACCTTGCCGCCGTTTCTGGATGCGCTGGATCGCTTGTTGGCGCTGATTGACCGATTGGCGCTGCGCGACATTCATATCCGTCATCTGGACCTCGGTGGCGGCTTGGGCGTGCAGTATCGCGACGAACAACCGCCACTGGCCGGTGACTATATTGCCGCCGTGCGCGAGCGTTTGGGCGATCGCAAGCTGGCCCTGGTGTTTGAGCCGGGCCGCTCGATCGTGGCCAATGCCGGGGTGCTGCTGACCCGCGTTGAGTACCTCAAGCACACCGAGCACAAAGACTTCGCCATCGTCGATGCAGCGATGAACGACCTGATCCGCCCGGCTCTGTATCAAGCTTGGATGAACGTGGTGGCCGTGCAACCACGCAGCACCGCCAGCCGCGCCTACGACATCGTTGGACCGATCTGCGAAACCGGCGATTTTCTCGCCAAAGACCGCCAACTGGCCCTAGAAGAAGGCGACCTGCTGGCGATTCGTTCGGCCGGGGCCTACGGTTTCGTGATGAGTTCCAACTACAACACCCGTGGCCGCGCGGCCGAAGTGATGGTCGATGGTGTGCGCAGCATCGAAGTGCGCCAACGCGAGACGGTGCAAGAGTTGTTCGCCGGCGAAAGCCTGTTGCCACCCGACGCGCAAGGATAAAGCCGATGTTATTGCGCTTTACCAAGATGCACGGTCTGGGCAACGACTTTATGGTCCTCGACCTGATCAGCCAGCACGCACACATCCAACCCAAGCACGCCAAGCAGTGGGGCGACCGGCACACGGGCGTCGGTTTCGACCAACTGCTACTGGTCGAGCCACCGAGCAATCCCGACGTCGATTTTCGCTACCGAATCTTCAACGCCGACGGCTCGGAAGTGGAGCAATGCGGCAACGGTGCGCGCTGCTTCGCCCGTTTCGTGGTGGATAAACGCCTGACTGCCAAGAAGCAATTTCGGGTCGAAACCAAGGGCGGGATCATCGAACTCGAGCTGCGCGCCGACGGCCAAATCAGCGTCAACATGGGCCCGCCACGTTTAGAGCCGGCGCAGATTCCCTTTATCGCCGACGCCGCCGCGCTCAGCTATCAACTTGAACTGGACGGTGAAAGCCATACGCTGGCCGCCGTATCCATGGGCAACCCGCATGCGGTGCTGCGCGTCGCGGACGCCGAGCTGGCCCCGGTACACGCGCTGGGTGCCAAGCTGGAGCACCACCCGCGCTTCCCGCAGCGGGTGAATGTCGGCTTTCTGCAGGTGGTTGACCGCCACTACGCCAAACTGCGCGTATGGGAACGTGGCGCCGGCGAAACCCAAGCCTGCGGCACCGGCGCCTGTGCGGCGGCCGTGGCGGCTATTGGCCAAGGCTGGATGGACTCGCCAGTGCAGATCGAACTGCCCGGCGGGCGCTTGTCTATCGAGTGGGCAGGCCCCGGCCAGCCCGTTATGATGACTGGGCCAGCGGCCCGGGTGTATGAAGGTCAGGTGCGTCTCTGACGCCACTGGTGCAACGTTAAGCAGGCATCGTAATTCTCCTAGCAACGTCCATGAACGAGCAGCGCCATGACTGAGCAACGCCAGGATCCGCCGGACACCGTGCAAGCCGAACAGGTGGCGGCGTTTTTACGCGCCAATCCAGAGTTCTTCGTCGAGCATGAAGAGCTGCTCAGCGAATTGCGTATTCCGCACCAGCGTGGCACTACGGTGTCGCTGGTCGAGCATCAGGTGAAACTGCTGCGCGAGCGCAATATCGAGATGCGCCATCGCCTGTCGCACCTGATGGACGTGGCCCGCGATAACGACCGGCTGTTCGACAAGACCCGCCGCCTGGTACTCGATCTACTCGATGCGGCGAGCATGGAAGAAGTGGTCAGCGCCGTGGAAGACAGCTTGCGCCACGAGTTTCAGGTGCCCTTTGTCAGCCTGATTTTGTTCAGCGAAACGCCAATGACGGTCGGGCGCTGGGTCAGTTCGGCCGAAGCCCATCAAGCGATTGGCGGCCTGCTGAGTGGTGGTAAAACCCTCTGTGGGGTGTTACGCAGCCATGAACTGGCATTTCTGTTCGGTGAAGACGAGCGCGAGCAAGTCGGCTCAGCCGCGGTGGTCACCATCAGCCATCAAGGCCTGCATGGCGTGCTGGCGATCGGCAGCCCCGACCCGCAGCATTACAAAAGCTCGCTCGGCACCCTCTTCTTAAGTTACATCAGCGAAGTGCTGGCGCGGGTGCTGCCACGCTTTGCCACCCAATTGCGCTCGGTGCGCTAACGCAACTGTAGGGTGGGCAACGCTTTTATTGCCCACCAATCGGCCCAAATATCTCTGGTGGAAAATGCTTCGCAGTTTTCCACCCTACGCCGCGATCAAGAGCGCTTATGCAAACCCAGCTCGACGCCTACCTTGAGCAACTGCGCAGCGAGCGGCAAGTGTCGGCGCACACCCTCAGCGCCTATCGCAGCGACCTGCACAAGGTGCTCGCGTTTTGTCAGCAAGAGCAGTTAGCCGACTGGAGCGCCCTCGACACGCCGCGCTTACGCCGCCTGATCGGACGTTTGCATTTGCACGGTTTAGGGGCAAAAAGTCTGGCCCGCTTGCTGTCGGCGGTGCGCGGTTTTTATCAGTATTTAAATCGCCAAGGCCACTGCCAGCACGACCCAGCCAGCGGCCTGACGCCGCCCAAAGGCGAGCGGCGCCTGCCGAAAACCCTAGATGCCGACCGCACCCTGCAACTGCTTGAGGGCGCAGTAGAAGA